>JASHPH010000419.1 GCA_030038255.1 Candidatus Sulfotelmatobacter sp.
AGTGGCGGAACTCGAGCAGCTGCGAGTTGGCGTACTGCAGGAGCTGGATGGCGGTTTCGGCGCCGGCGGGCGTGTCGTAGATGAAGGCGGCGTTCCATCCGATGACGGCGAGATCGTTGGGATAGTAGGAAATGCGCGACTGCAGCACTTCCTGGCGCTCGCCTTCGGAGAGCGGAGCGGTCTCGCCGCGGACGACCTGCGCGATGCGGTCGCCGCGGGCGGCGAGGAGGTCAGCGGCGGAGGGCGCGGAGTTGGTTTCGTCGGGCGTTTTTTCGTCAAGCTGGATTTCGCGAATCTGGAAGACGAAGTAGTCCTCCTGCAGCCAGTTCTCCTCGTTATAGGGCTTGATGAGCGCGGGCGCGGCGCGCTCGAGCCGCTGCCGGATGACGCGGCTGGCGAGCTTTTCGAAGCTGGTGTCGGAGGTCCAGCGGGCGGAGAGTTCGACGAGCTTGTCCCAATCGCCGCAGAAGGGCAGTTCGAAGACGAGGCTGACGACGCCGAAGTCGAAGTACTTGATTTCGCCGGCGAGGCGCTCACCGGAGTCGAGAACCAGAGGCTCGAGGCGGTCGGCTACCGGTGGGCGCTGGTAGCGGACGTATCCGGGGGCCTGGCTGCTCTTGAAGGTGGCCTGGGCATGTCGGGCCTGCAGAAGCTGGCGAATAACGTCGAGGCGGATCTCTTCGCAGATGTCGTACTGAATGAGAACGAGGACAGATCCGCGGAGCGGGCCGGTGGCGTCGGGCGCAGCGGTCTGCTGGACAGCGGAGGTCAGCTCATAGGCGACCTCGGTGCCGACAATGGTTGTGACTTCGCGATCCATAGGAGCACGCCTGCCGGGTAGGATTGCCCCGGAACGGCGCAGGAAGATGCGCCGGAGAGCTAGTTAGTATTGTCCCAGAAAACGGTCGGGGCGGCTATAGGCGGGGCTTGGCCTGTAAGTGATTGATAAATCAGTCCCTTCGGGAGAATTCCCACAACAGTAGGGCACCCGCGGCCACAGCCCCCAGGCCGATTCCGGCGCGCTTCATCGAGGCCTGGACCTCGGCCTCGCGCTGGCGGACGAGCCGGGATTCGGGGTAGGGCTCGGAGGCGGGGTGGCGCGCGGGTTCCAACGCCATCTGCAGGACTTCGGCCAGATGGAGAGCGTGGCGGCCGGTCGACTGGGCGATCTGTTCGCGGCAGCTGAAGCCGTCGGCAATGATGAGCCAGTTGGGCGGGGCCTTGCGGACGGCGGGTAGGAGTTCGAGCTCGCCGATGGCGGCGGAGATATCGTACATTTCACCGGCATGGAAGCCGAAGGAGCCAGCCATGCCGCAGCATCCGGGGGCAGGCTGCTGGAAGTCGATGCCGAGGCGGCGCAGGAGCGACTCTTCGGCGGTCATCTTCATGATGGCTTTGTGATGGCAGTGGCCATGGAGGAGCGCCTTGCGCGGGAACTGCGGAAGCGGGGCGTTTTGCGAGTTCTGCTCGAGGAATTCGCTGAGCAGGAAGGTCTGGCGCGAGAGTTTTCGGGCGCGCTCGTCGCGGGGGAAGAAGTTCGTGAGTTCGTCGCGGAAAACGGCGACGCAGCTGGGTTCGAGTCCGATGATGGGGATGCCGGCCTGAATTTCGGGTTCGAGTTCGTCGAGGATCTGGAGAAGAAGGGTTTGGGCTCGGTCGAGCATGCCGAAATCGTAGAGTGGGCGTCCGCAGCAGAGGTTGGCGTGCGGGACCACGACGCGGAAGCCGGCGGTTTCGAGGACTTCGACGGCGGCGCGCGGCGTGGACGGGAGGAAATAGTTGTTGAATGTGTCGGGCCAGAGGAGAATGGGCGGGCCCGCGGCCTCAGGGGCTGAAGCCCTTTCGCCTCTTGAACCGCTGTACGGCACGGCTGAAGCCGTGCCTTTCCCGTTCGTGCCCCATCCATTGGCTCGGTGACGGCGGAACCACTGTTTGAAAGGTTCCGGGGCGAAGGCGGGGATGCTGCGTTGCTTCGGAATGCCGGCCACGATCTTCGAGAGGTCGCGCAGGAACGGCAGCTGCGTGGTCAGATTCACGAGGCCGGGGACGTTCGATGCGAGGCGCGCCCAGAAATCAATGTTGCCGAAGGCGTAGGCGCTGAGCGGGCGCAGGCGGCCTTCGTAATAATGCGAGAGAAATTCTGCTTTGTATGTGGCGACGTCCACACCGACTGGACAGTCGCTCTTGCATCCTTTGCAGGCTAGGCAAAGGTCGAGCGACTGCTTGACTTCTTCGCTACGCCAGCCGTCGCGAATGATGCCGTCGCTCCGTTCGGCCTGCGTCATCTCCCATAGCAGGTGAGCGCGGCCGCGGGTGGAGTGTTCTTCTTCGTGGGTGGCGCGGAAGCTGGGGCACATCACGCCGCCTTCGTCGTGGCGGCATTTGCCGACGCCGACGCAGCGTAGCGCGGCGTGCGACAGACTACCGTGATCGGCGGGGAACTGGAAATAAGTTCGCGGCTCCCATGGAGCATAGTCGGCGCCAAGGCGAAGATTCTGGTCGAGCTTGTTGGGCGGCTTTTCAGGCAAACCAATCAGCTTGCCGGGGTTCATCTTCCAGTCGGGATCCCAGGTGGATTTGAATTTGCGGAAGGCTTCGATTAATTCCGGGCCGAATAATTTCGGAAGCAGTTCGCCGCGGGCCTGTCCGTCGCCGTGTTCGCCGGAAATGGAGCCGCCGTAGCTGACGACCAGGTCGGCGGCCTGCTCGATAAATTTGCGAAATTTGGCGATGCCGTCTTTCGATTCGAGATCGAAGTTGATGCGGGTGTGCACGCAGCCGTGGCCGAAGTGGCCGTAGAGCGAGCCCTTGTAGCCGAAGTCGGCGAACATTGCGCGCAGGTCGCGGAGATAGCCGCCGAGTTTTTCGGGAGCGACGGCGGCGTCTTCCCATCCCTCCCAATTCAGCGGCTCGCCGGGCACGTGCGAGGTGGCGCCCAGACTTGACTCGCGCACTTCCCACACACGTTTCGATTGCTGGCCGGAATAGAGGCGCATGTTGGGGGGATTCGTGCCGCGGCTGATCGCGTTCATCATGGTGAGGGCTTGCGCCTCGGCTTCGGCCAGAGTCTGACCGCCGAACTCGACCATGAGCCATCCTCCGCCCTCGGGCAGAAGTGCGAGGCCTTCGGAATTGATTTGCTTCACGCGCGTGTAATAGACGAGGAGGTCGTCGAAGCCCTCGAGGCCGATGGGCTTGTGCGTCATGATTTCCGGCACGTGGTCGGCGCATTGGTAAACGTCGGGATAGGCCACGACGACGAGCACGCGCGCGGGAGGACTCTCGACCAAACGGCAGGTAGCTTCCAAAATCGTGGCGCACGTTCCTTCGGATCCGACAAGAGCGCGGGCGACGTGAAAGCCGTTTTCCGGAAGCAGATAGTTGAGGTTGTAGCCGGAGACGCGGCGCGGAATATGGGGAAATCGCTGGCGGATCAGGTCGCCGTAGTCGGAGGCGATTTGCTGGAGGGAGGCCGAGATCTGGGCGACGCGGTCCGAGCTGTAGCCCGATACGTCTGGACCGCCTGGGCGGACCCGTTCGGCTCCCCCTCGGTTCCCTCGGGGTCGCTCAGGGCAGGCTTCTGCGTCCGCCCCTACACGAGCCGTGGAAGCGCCGGCTGCCTGAATCAAGTTCTCGCCGACGTGCATGCGGACGCCGTCGTAGGTGACGACGTCGAGCGCTTCGATGTTGTCGTCGGTCTTGCCGGCCATGACCGAGTGCACGCCGCAGGAATTGTTGCCGATCATGCCGCCGATGGTGCAGCGATCGTGGGTTGCGGGATCGGGGGCAAACGTCAGGTGATGTTTTTCGGCGGCGTTGCGGAGATGATCGAGCACGACCCCGGGCTGCACTCTTGCGATGCGGCGGACGGGATCGATCTCAAGAATCTTCGCCATGTACTTCGAGAAATCGAGTACGACGGCGACGTTGCAGCACTGACCGGCGAGAGATGTTCCACCGCCGCGGCAGAGCAGTGGCGCGCCGAAGCTACGGCAAAGAGCAATGGTGGCGAGAACGTCGTCGGAGTCGCGCGGGATCACCACGCCGATCGGGACCTGCCGGTAATTGGAACCGTCGGTGGCGTAGAGGGCGCGGGCGCTCGAGTCAAAACGGACTTCGCCGCGAATCTCATTGCGCAGCGATTCGGCCAGGCCGGAGAAGTCGCTCACGCGGGCGATGGGAACGAAATCTGCCACTCTGGAGGACATGGTTTCCGCCAGCAAACTGAAGTCAGGTGAGGTCCGACGCGCGAGTATACCGCAGATCGTCGAAGCTGGTGATTGATTACGCGCATACAAACGAAGTCGCCAACAGAGGCATCGAACATGGAAGGTGGCTCAGGCGGGGTTAGAAAAACTTGGGTAACGTATCCTAGCTCGCCCCGACCGTTGTCAGATATGACTATGGATAACGATCGACCAAAGTCGTGGATTTCCCGGGCGTTCACCTGGCGGTCTGTTCGACGAATCTGTTTTGCGGTGTTTCTGCTGCTCCTCTTCCTTGGGACAGCCGCCCATATTCGTTGTTATTTCTTAGCAAAGAGAATCGGAGCAGTCCTCGCGGGGCTGGAACGAGTGCGCGTGGATCAGACGACCGAGGCAGAACTACTACGTGACGTGCCGTACCTGAGTCGGTGCGGTCAGGATCGCCCCGCAGGTTCGAGCACGGAGCGGCGCTATGGAGTGCTCATTTCGAATGAAAAGGATTGGCTGCTGGGCGGACCACTGCTTTCCAGACCCGGGGACTGGCTTTACGATCTTGATGATTTCCTTGGGTACCGCACTCTCATCTTTGGCGCTGAGGTGCGTCTGCTCGATGGAAAGGTGTCGCACATTGGCTACGAAGTCGATCGGCGCGCAGACATATTTCCGCGTCATTCTGGCGCTATCGTTTCGGTGGATAGTGCTCACGGATTCTGGAGTCCATCAGGATATGTTTATGTGTCAAGCACGGACGACGAAAGTCCGCAATTTCGGGTCAGCGGAGACGAGAAACTTCTGAGCGCTACTTACACTTCCGATGCGCCCGCCGAATTAGCCTCTTTGGCATTTCGGATTGACCTTGCCTGCTTTTGGAGCCCGCGCGGCGGATGCCATTCCTCATCGCAGGTCGCGCCGCTCTGGTGGCAGCGGAAGAGTGCGATTGAGGCTGCGGCTCTCGTGCGCCTTACTGGTCCAAATCCCTGCCCGGACCGGATTCTTGCGGCGCGTGTGCGCTACTACCCGGACACGAACGTCGAACTTCTAGATGTCTTAAGATCGCGGAAGATGGTAGTTAACGACGAAGCGGCGATCACAGGGGAAGAAACACTCACTGATTTCCGGCTTCGCTCGGTCCTCCGCGGGAGGCCGACGAAGGCCCTGAATAACGTTCGATACAGCCCTTTCATTTCGTCACCAACCGAAAGGGGCGTAGGCATTTTGAACCCGGTTCCTGCTTTTCGTAACCCAGGCGCACAGGCATTGTTCTTCAGCGGGTCGTTCTTCGAATCCTGCCGTATCATACCCGCGACTCCGTCGGCAATATCAGCCGTGCGAGCAACTGTTCCTGTTTCAAAGTACCGTGAGGACTTGACGCCGAAGATGTTCATATGACCGTCGACTCTGTCCTATGAATCGGACATCGAACGAAGGTTGTCCCCACAACGACTCATTCTCTTCGAGATCGATTAGCTCCAGACCCGCGTGCCGTAGTCGGCCATGGAGAGCGCCAGCAGGATGAACAGGAAAAAGATGGTCGAGATCACGACGAGTTTCAGCAGCTTCTCGGAGGCGCCCCTGAGGTGCATAAAGAAGAGCGCGACGAGAAGGGCCTTGACGGTGGCGATGGTGAGGGCGACGGCGGCGTTGAATGGGCCGAGGTTGACGTGAGCGGCCACGACCGTCAAGATCGTGCCGACGAGCAAGGCCAGCCACACGGCAATGTAGATGTCCAGTGACGATGAGTGTTCGGATGATGAATGATCAGACATGATGCCTCTTGTTCCTCAACGCAACCTCCCTCGACTACTTTCGCAAATCAATCAAATACAGCAACGGAAACAGATAAATCCAGACAATGTCGACGAAGTGCCAATACAGGCCGCCGATTTCCAGCGGCGTGTTGTACTCGGTCGTAAAGCGTCCTCGCCACGACGCGTACAAGAGCCAGGCGAAAATGCCGATGCCGACGATCATGTGCAGCGCGTGCAGCCCGGTCATGATGAAGTACAAAGAAAAGTAAAGCTGGGCGTGCGCCGGATTCGCCATCTCACCGGGATGGCCGGGTAGTGGGACGTTGGCGAACTGGAAACTCGGGCCGGGCACGTGGTGCTTTTCGAATTTTTCTGCGTACTCAACCGACTTGATGCCGAGAAAGGCGAAGCCCAGTATCAGCGTCAGCACCAGGCAGCCCAGCAGCATCCCACGTTTTCCGCGCTGCACGGCCCAAATCGCCAGCACGACGGTCAAGCTCGAGCAGATCAGCACGAACGTGTTGGTCATACCGAGTTGCCAGCTCAGCGTCTGGCTGGCGGCGGCGAATTCGCCGAAATATTTGAGGCGGTAGATCAGGTAGGCGCAGAACAATCCCCCGAAGAACATGACTTCGGTGGACAGGAAGATCCACATGCCGAGGCTGGCGGAGTCGCGCTGCTGCTCCTCGGTGGCGAAGTGATGCAGCAGGGCCGGGTTGTGGGTTTCGCCGTGGCTCTGGCCACTGACTGCGACTACGGAGCTATCCGGCAACCGGCACCTCCTGCTCGTGCTCGTCGAGCTGCTCGTAGTTGTACGCTTCCCAGGTCACGATGGGCTCTTCATCAAAGTTGAAAGTCGGCGGCGGCGACGCGGTCTTCCACTCGAGGCCGGCGGCATTCCAGGGATTGTCGGGCGCGGGTTTGCCGTAACGCATCGACCACAGGAAATAAACCATGGGCAGCAGATATCCGATGCCGAGCACCGTTGCGCCGGCGGTCGAGAAGACATTGAGAATCTGAAATTCCGCCGGATAGGCGTAGTAGCGGCGCGGCATGCCGAGATAGCCGAGAATGAACTGCGGGAAGAACGTCAGGTTGAATCCGATGAAGACGATCAGCGCTGCCAGCCGCGCCCAGCCTTCGGGATAGAGCTTGCCAGAAATTTTCGGCCACCAGAAATGCATGCCGCCGAGATATCCCATGAGCGCACCGCCGACCATGATGTAGTGGAAGTGCGCGACCACGAAGTAGGTGTCGGTGACGTGCGGGTTGATGCCGAGGCACGCGAGGAAAAGGCCAGTCAAGCCGCCAATCGTGAACAGGCCGATGAAGCCGAAAGCGTACAACATCGGCGCGTCGTAGCTGATCGAGCCTTTGTAAAGCGTCGCGGTCCAGTTGAAGACTTTGATTGCGGAGGGAACGGCGACGAAATAAGTGAGGAAGGAAAAAATCAGCCCGGCGTAGAGCGAAATGCCGGCGACGAACATGTGGTGCGCCCACACCAGGAAGCCGAGCACCGCGATCGCTATCGACGACATGGCGACGAAGTGGTATCCGAAGATGCGCTTGCGGGAGAAGCAGGCGATGATCTCGGTGACCACGCCCATCGAGGGCAGAATCATGATGTAAACCGCGGGATGGGAATAGAACCAGAACAGATGCTGAAACAGCAGCGGGTCGCCGCCGAGCTTGGGATCGAAGATGCCGAGATGCAGGAATCGCTCCACTGCGACGAGCACGATCGTGATGGCGATGACCGGAGTTCCGAGGATTTGAATGATGCTGGTAGCGTAATGCGCCCAGATGAACAGCGGCAGGCGGGACCAGGTCATTCCCGGAGCTCGCATGCGATGGATTGTGACGATGAAATTCAGGCCAGTGAGAATGGAGGAGAATCCGGCGACGAAGGCGGCAAGGCCGGCTTCGATGATTTTTGTGTTGGTGTAGGCGGTGCTGAAGGGGACGTAGAACGTCCAGCCAGTGTCGACGCCGCCGGTCAGCATGCAGTGCAGCATCAGGATGCCGCCGATGATGTACAGATACCAGCTCAGGAGGTTGATGCGGGGGAAGGCGAGGTCTTTGGCCCCGATCATCATGGGTACGAGGAAATTGCCCAGCGTGGCGGGAATCGAAGGGATGAGGAAGAAGAAAATCATCACCATGCCGTGCTGGGTGAAGAGCTTGTTGTAGGTGTCGGCCTGGACAAGATCACCGGGTGGCGTCAGCAATTCGAGGCGGATGAGCAGCGCAAAGAATCCGCCAATGAAAAAGAAGAACGTGAGCGAGATCAGGTAAAGCAGCGCGATGCGCTTGTGGTCGGTTGTGAGCAGCCATGAGCCGACGCCGTAGTGCTTATTGAGATAATTTTCGCGCTCGATCGTTTGACCGGCGGATTGAGCCGTTGCGGTAGCCATAACTTATTCCACCTGACTTCTCTTTGGACTGGCCTTTTGACTTGCGTTTGCGGTCTCTGCCGGGGATGTTTGCGGCGCGGCCGCGGCAGTCTTCGTTCCCGGTTGGACTTTCGCCAGCGATTTCACGTACGCGACCAGCGCGTTGACCTGCTCTTCGCTCACCAGTCCCTGGAACGTGGGCATGATGGGCTGGAAGCCTTTCACGCGCTTGGCTCCGGGGTCGAGGATGCAGTCGCGGAAGTAATTCTCATCAGCCATAACTGTGCGCCCGTCGGTCAGCGCGACCGGCTTGCCGAAAACTCCCTGCAGGTTGGGGCCGCGTCCGGTGCCGTCGCTGCGATGGCAGGTCGCACAGCCGAGCTCGGCAAACATCTTTTCACCCGCGACGGAGAGCGGGCCGCTCGGGGTGCCACTCATCCAGGCTTCGTATTGCGCCGGCTCCATCACTACGATGGAGCCGATCATGCCCGAGTGCTGCGTGCCGCAATACTCGGCGCAGAACAGGTGATACGTGCCGGGCTTGGTGGCGCGGAACCAGGCCATGGTGTAGCGGCCCGGGAGCACGTCCTGCTTCATGCGGAACACGGGCACGTAGAAGCTGTGGATGACGTCCTGCGAAGTCATGATCAGCTTCACGTCGCGGCCGACGGGCACGTGCAGTTCGTTAATCTCGCGCTGGCCTTCGGCGTGTTCGAGCTTCCACATCCATTGCTTGGCGACGACGTAGACCTCTGTCGCGTCGCGCGGAGGCGTGCGGCCCTTGAAGTAAACCACCGCGCCCCAAAGGAAGATGACCATGAAGACGCAAAGCGGAATGATGGACCACGTCAGTTCCAGCGGTGTGGAACCTTCGATCTGCTCGGCCCGGATGCCGCGCCGCTTGCGATAGCGCGCGGCAAAATAAGTCAGCGCGGTGAAGATGAGGGCGATCATCATCGCCGACACGATCACCAGAAAGATGTAGAGCGCATCGACGCCACCCGCCGATGTGGAGGCCTGCTGCGGCCACAATGGAAAATTATCGAACATAGTTAACTAGAACCGTTTAGCTATGACTCCTTCGTTCAGCCTTGTTTGGCCAATCTAATAACTCGTCTTGGCGTGTAAGCGCTACCCGATCTTCTAACTTCGTATTACGCGGCTCCAGTCCTTGGGCCGTGGGGCTGCTCTTTCCAGCCGAAACAGAATGAGCAAGAGCGCGGCGAGAAACACGATCGTCGTCGCCGCTCCCAGCCGCAAAATGTTGTTCACCACCGCGCCGTATTTTCCGGTTGCGGGGTCGTAGTGATAGCAATACAAGAGCACCTGATCGGTCAGGTTGCCGATCTTGCCTTGCGAGGCTTCGACCAGCCCCATGCGCAAATCTTTCGGCGGAAAATCCACGCCATAGAAGTAGCGCGAAATGCGGCCCTCCGGCGTCAGCACCATGATCGCCGTGACGTGGGCGTACTCATTGGACTTCGCGTCGTACTGATACTGAAAGCCCACCGCCTTGGTGAGCGCATTGATCGACTCAGCCGGCCCAGTCAGGAAGTGCCAGCCGGAAGCGGCGCCGGAACGTCCGTAGCGCGCGACGAAATCTTTTTTCTTGGCGGCCGCGTCGGCGGTGGTCTCTTGCGGATTGAAGCTCACGGTGACGACTTCGAATTCCTTGCCCACGTCGAACTTCACCATCTTCATGGCGCCGGTGAGCCCGGCGAGGGCTTCACCGCAGAGCATGGTGCAGTGGTAATAGACCAGGTTGAGGATGATGGGCTTCTTGCCGAAATAGTCGCCGAGTTTGACGCTGCGGCCCGCGTCGTCGACGAAGGCGAGATCGGCGGGAACCTGGGCGTCGAGATGCTGCTCGATGCCGACGTTCTCCAGCTTCGGCGGGCGGACGTTCGATGGCGGCGACATGATGCCCTGACTCATGCCCTGGCCGAAAGCTTGAGACGATGCCAGCGTCAGGAGGATGAGCAGGGTCATGAAAATCTTCACACGGCATTTGTAGGGGGGGACGCATTCGTCCGCCCCCGACCGCAGCGAGTCGAATGGCTCCATGCAAAGCGAATTGTGATTTGTGCGACTCACTTCTTTTTTGTTTCCTTCGTATTCGTGCCTACAGTGTTCGAAGCGACTTCCGTGCTGCTCTGGTTACGGGTTGGCAGACCGCGCTCGGTGATCAAATCCATGGCGCGCTCGATCGGGATGCGTACGATGCCGGCCTTCTGGTCCACATAATCGTAGGTGCTCAGCGTCTCTTCCTCGTTGAGCCGGATTTTGTTGAGCTGTGTGCGCTCGTCAATTTCCAGCTGCGGGCTGGGAAAGTTCTGCTTCAGGTAATCCCGGTAATCCACCGAAAGATGGCGGGTGTCCACCGGAGCGTTCGTAACCAGCGGGCTGACTGGAGCCTGCTCGGCTTCGGTGCGCTTTTCGAGATAGGAATAAAGACCGGTCATGAGGAAGTGCGCGATCAGGCCAAACACGGCCAGCCCCAGCAGGAAATAAAGCACGCCGCTGGCGCCAATATCGCGGGGCTCGAAGCCCCCGTGGCCGGTCGAATTGTGTTCGTTCATCATTTTTTGGTATGAGTGCCGTCCCTACGGGACTCGCTCAACTTTGTTTGCGTTTCCCGGCACTACCGTGCCGGGCTTTCATATCTCGCCGCTTCGCGGCTGGAGCCGGGCGATCAAGCCGTGCCCTTCCCAATCTCTTCCGCTAGGTGCCTCCGTGATGCGGGGCCGGCTCCAGAACTTCCGAGGCTTGCGCGTCGTACACGGGGAGCAACGGCAACGATGCCAGGTTGCGGAAGAACAACGCCATCCACAGGCAGCCGATCGCCAGCGGCACCACAATGTCGGCCACGGTCACGCGGAACGTCTGCGAGAAATTCGGCTCGATGATCCAGAATAGGTCGACGAAGCGCATGCAGAGCAGCCACACCGCCAGCCAGAACAACTTGCGAATATTGCGCTTGAAGGGCCGCGACAAAAGAATCGCGAAGGGAATGGCGAAGTGGAAGATCACAATGAACAAGCCCACATATCCCCATCCGTCATTCAGGCGCCGCATGTAATACGTGATTTCTGTCGGCAGATTTCCCGCCCAGATGATGAGCCACTGCGAGAAATTGAAATAGGCCCAGACCATGATGAAGGTCAGCATCCACTTGCCATGGTCGTGGACGAACTCGGGCTTGAGCAGGTCCGACATGGGTTTGTAGTCGACCAGAATGCGCTCGACGAACACGGCGAAGCACATCGCCGCCAGAACTTCGCCGATCAGAATGACCAAGCCGAAGATGGTCGAGATCCAACTGGGATCAAGCGACATGACCCAGTCGATTGCGGCAAAAGAAATCGTAAATCCGCAGAGAATGAGTCCCGGGCCGCTGACGGCTTTGAAGCGCTGCGTGTTGTCGCGTGCCGAGGGGGAGTCTCCTTCTTTTGACCACTTTGATAGCAGAAACGAAAGCAGATTCCAGATGGCGAAGTAGAAGACGGCGCGAAGGAAGAAGCCGCGCGGCGTCAGGTAGCTCTCGAGAATGAAACGGTTCTTGTCAAGATGCTCTCGGATGTGCGCGTCGGTGATCGCGCCCAGCGGCATCGCCCACGGATACATTCTTTTCTGCCACACGGCAATGAGCAGCGGAAGGAAGAGCACTGACAGGAACGGCAGCGTGCGCATGGCCGCGCCCTGTATGCGCCGGATCACGACGCCCCAGCCCCCGCCCGTCAAATGCCTGATCATAATGATCGCCATGGAGCCAAGGGCGACGCCGAGCCAATCCATGAAGCCGAGCAGGTAGGCCTGATAGAAGTCGTCGGGGCGTGTGAAGGCGAGCGCTGCCGCAGCGATCGCGAGGACGACGCCAGCAATCAGCAGCCGCTGTGCGATGGTCTTCACCACCGGCGGGGCTGTGAGGTCGAGTTTGGCGGTCGGCGCGATCATTTCGTTTCTTCTTTCTCAGGCGCGGATTTCTTTTCCGGCGCCAGGATGGGCAGTGTCGCTCCCGTGCCGGGTTCGGCGAATTTCGGCGGCTGCGACGGAATCTGCCGTCCCACGGGCACGTCGGCCATGGTCGCGTTCTGGCTCAGTTGCAGGGCGCGAACGTAGGCAACGATGTCCCAGCGGTCCTGCGGCGGAATTTGCGACGCATAGTCGGGCATGATGCCGAAGCCGTTGGTGATGACGTCGAAGAAATATCCGAGCGGCGCTTTCTGCAGCCGCGGAATGTGGTACGACGGTGGCTTTCGCGAGAAACCGCGGGACGGGACGAATCCGTTGCCGTCGCCCAGACGTGAATGGCAGGGGGCGCAGAAAATGTTGAAGCGCTCGCGGCCGCGCTCGAGAACGGCCTTGGTGACGGGGAAGGGCATGAAGTCGCCGGGATTGGCGCCGATTTTGCCGGTGTAGAAATAGGTGTCGGCGCGGAGGTCGCCGCGGGCGACGGCGCCTTCGACCAGAGGACGAGCTGAACGCCGGTCTGTGTAGAAGTCGCTGCGCGCGAGCGGATTCTGGCGCGGCTGCACGTGCATGTCGATGCGGCAGGCGGAGGTGAGGGCGATGGCTGCGAGCAGGATTGTGCAGGTGAAAATCGTGTGCAGTCCGCCGCCGGAATTTCCCACGTCTCGCAAAACCGGCGAGACGTGGGGCACCCCAATTTTATGGCTCTCCACCAGAGAACCTGTCGAGCTGCGCTCGACCGGGCGGACGAATGCGTCCGCCCCTACACGGCCGTCGAGCTGCGCTCGACCGGACAGCCGGGGGCGGCTGTCCCTACATGGATTTTGGCGGAGGCGAGACATCTAGCTGGGCACCTCCGAGAGGGAGCGTGGATTCAGGCCCTCCATGAACTTGCGCGTTTCCGCGGGATCGTATTTTTTGTCGGAAGAAAAGACGATCAGGAAAAAACGGTCTTTCGACGCGGACGAAAATCGCGGCACGTTGAACACCGGGTGGTACGGCATGGGCAAGCCGTTGAGGGCGAGCATGCCGAAGACGGCGGAGATGCCGGCGAAGAGAATCGTCATCTCGAAGGTGATCACGATGAACGCGGGCCACGAGTGGTACGGTTTGCCGCCGATGTTCAGCGGGTAGTCGACGGCCGACATCCAGTACTGCATCAGGTAGCCGCTGATGCCGCCGATCAGGCCGCCGATGAGTACGACCAGCGGAACTTCATCATGATGGAATCCGATTTCCTCCGCCAGCCCTTCGATGGGGAAGGGGCTGTAGGCGTCGATCTTCTTGTAGCCGGCTTGATGCGTCTTCTTGGCCGCGTCGAGGAGGGCCTGGGCGGAATCGAATTCCGCCATGATGCCGTAGATGGGATCGCGATGGGCCATTATTCCCTCACCTCCGCTTCAGGCAGAAGGGTGCGCATCTCGAAGATCGAAATGGCGGGCAGCACGCGCAGGAACAGGAACATGAGCATCAGGAACATGCCGATGGTGCCGAAGTACGTCATCCAGTCCCAGCGCGTGGGGTAGTACATGCCCCAGGAAGAGGTGAGGAAGTCGCGGTGCAGGCTCAGGACGACGATGACGAAGCGCTCAAGCCACATGCCAACCAGAATGACGCCGGAGATGAAGAACAGCGCGACCGGGCTGGTGCGCAGCTTGCGAATCCACAGCACCTGCGGGATGAAGATGTTGCAAATGAGAAGAGCCCAGTAGGGACCGGCGTAGGGCCCGTGCAGGCGGTTCCAGAGTGTGAAGGCGTCGTAGCGGTCGCCACCGTACCATCCCATGAAGGCTTCGATCATGTAGCCGTAGGCGACGATGAGGCCGGTAGCGAGCATGACTTTGGCCGAGTTCTGCAGATGGCGTTCAGTGATGAAATCTTCGAGGCCGTAAATTTTGCGGATGGGGATGGCCAGCATCAGCACCATGGCGAAGCCGGAGTAAATCGCGCCGGCGACGAAGTACGGAGGGAAAATCGTGGTGTGCCATCCGGGGACGATGCCGACGGCGAAGTCGAAACTCACGACCGTGTGCACGGAGAGCACGAGCGGCGTGGCCAGTCCTGCGAGCAGCAGGTACATCGTCTCGTAACGGTGCCAGTGGCGGGCGGATCCGCGCCAGCCGAACGAGAGCATGCCGTAGACAATCCTGAGGCACTTATTTTCGGTGCGGTCGCGCAGCGTGGCGAGATCGGGGATGAGCCCAGTGAACCAGAAGAGCGCGGAGATCGTGGCGTAGGTGGAGACGGCGAAGACGTCCCACATGAGCGGGCTGCGGAATTGCGGCCACACGCCCATGGTATTGGGAATCGGGAACAGCCAGTAAGCAAGCCACGGACGGCCGACGTGGATAGCGGGAAAAATTCCGGCGCTGGCGACGGCGAAGAGCGTCATGGCTTCGGCAAAACGGTTGATGGAATTGCGCCAGGATTGACGGAGTAGTAAGAGAATGGCGGAGATGAGCGTGCCGGCGTGGCCGATACCGATCCACCAGACGAAGTTGACGATGGCGAAGCCCCATCCGATGGGGATGGTCACGCCCCAGATGCCGATGCCTTTGAGAAACAGGTAGCCGATGGCGTAGAGCAGCATCATGGTGGCCATGAAGCAGAGACCGAAGCCGATGAACCATCCGTTCGACACCGGACGGGTCAGCACGATGGCCGAGATTTTTTCCGTGACCGTGCCGAAGGTGTGGCCGGGTTCGATGACCGGGGCGCGTTCGACCGTCGGCGATTTGTATTGATCGTTCATCGTTGAATCGTGCCGTCCCCTTCGACGCGCTGCGCTTGCTCAGGGCAGGCTCTAGGGGACTGGTTCGGTGTTTCGCGTCTTTCCCGGCACTTCCGTGCCGGGCTTTCACATCCCGCCGCTACGCGGCTGGTGGATCTCGGGGAATAAAGAGCCCCTCTGTCTCCAAAAGTCGCCTTAGCGCGACCCCTCAGCGGCTAAAGCCGCGTCGTTCATTCCGCTGTAACGGCACCCTTCGACTCGCTCCACTCGCTCAGGGCAGGCTCAAAAGCAAAAGTCGTGCCCTTCCCGTTCGTTCCAGCGGCGCGGCTGAAGCCGCGCCCTTTCAAAACAAGATTGCGGCTTCAAAACAAAACTGCAGCCGCGCTTCGCGCGAGGACGGATGAATGCGTCCGTCCCTACATGACTATCCTTCCAGCTCCGGGTTCGGGTTGCGAACTTCCGCCAAATACGTCGTGCGCGGACGTGTGTTCAGCTCGCCCAGCAGGCTGTAATTCAGCGCGTGCGCCTTCAGCTTCGAAACTTTACTGTTCGGGTCGTTGATGTTGCCGAACACAATCGCGCCCGCCGGGCACGACTGCTGACAAGCGGTCTGCAGTTCGGCGTCGTTGATCTTGCGATCTTCTTTTTCAGCGTCGATGCGGCGCTCGTTAATGCGCTGCACGCAGTAGGTGCACTTTTCCATGACGCCGCGGCTGCGCACGCTGACGTCGGGATTGCGCATCATCTTGTACTGCGCGGTGTCCCAATCTTGATACAGCAGGAAGTTGAAGCGGCGCACTTTGTACGGACAATTGTTCGAGCAATAACGCGTGCCCACGCAGCGGTTGTAGACCATGTCGTTCAGGCCTTCGGTCGTGTGATTGGTTGCGCCGACCGGGCAGACGACTTCACAGGGTGCGTTTTCGCACTGCATGCAGGGCACGGGCTGGAAGAAGGCGCGGGGATTGTCGCGGTCGCCTTCGTAGTAGGTGTCGATGCGAATCCAGTGCATGTGGCGGCCGATGTGCGTCTGCTCTTTGCCCACGACGGCGATATTGTTCTCCGACTGGCAGGCGATCATGCAGTTGTTGCAGCCGACGCACTTGTTCAGATCGATGGCCATGCCCCACGCGTAGTCTTCCTTGTCGTAGGGGTAAGGCTCGTAGAGCGTGAGGTCTTTCGGGACTTCTTCTTCCTTGGCGAAATTCGGCTCTTTCTTGTATTCCTCAAGCGTGGTTTCGCGGACGAGCGGGCGATGGCCGCCGTCTGGCGTGTCCATGGACTGCATGCCTTGCGTGGAAGCGAGCTTGTAAGTCTCTCCGGTTTTCGTGATCTTTACGCCAGTTGCGATCCACGGATTGGCGCTGGTGCGGAGTTCGTAGGCGTTGAAGCCTTGCGCCGTGCCGACGCGGCCGGCGTGGGTGCGTCCGTAGCCGAGCGTGATGGTGACGGAGTTGTCGGGATGCCCGGCTTGAATCCAGACGGGGCCTTTGATCTTTCTTTCGCTAACCCCCTTGGCGTCGGGGCCGCTGGCGGGAAGGCTGAGTTCGACGACGTCTTCGGTTTTGATGCCGAGCCGGTCGGCCATTTTAGGGCCGATGAGGACGGCGTTGTCCCAGGTGAGCTTGGTCATCGGCTTGGGCAGTTCCTGCAGCCAGCCGTTGTTGGAGAATTGCCCGTCGTAAATGGTGGGATCGCGGCGGATGTTGAGCTCGATGGCGTTCTTAGCGGCCGCGGACGGAATCGGGATGCTTTGAGATTTCGCGACTATCGTCTTGGGCTGATAAGTCGTGCCTTCGATCCATCCGTCGTGCAACGACTTGCGCCAGAATTGCTCGAAATCGGCGCCGGAGTGCTGCTTCTGCCAGTAGGCTCGCGTGAGATCGTAGCCCGTCGCTTCAGCCTGACCGTTGAGCAACGCTACGAATTCCAGCGGACTCTTGCCGTTATAAAGAGGAGCGATGAGCGGCTGGATGATGCTAACCGTGCCGTCGTAGGCGCGGGCGTCGCCCCAGGATTCGAGTTCGTGCGTCGCGCTGACATGCCAGTGGCAGAGTTCGGCGGTTTCGTTCTGATAGAGGCCGTAGTGGACGCAAAGCGGAACGTTGCTGTTCTTGAGCGCGTCGGCGAAGTTGAGACCGGCGGGAGCATCGTAGGCCGGGTTTCCGCCGAGGATGATCAGCAGATCGACTTTGCCGCTGCGCATGTCGGCGACGAGGTCTTTGATTGATTCGGTCTGGTTGATCGGATTGGCGTCGACGGGGTCGGTGTAGAAGACGGTCTTGCCCACGTTGCCGAGCTTCGCATTGATTGCGTGGGCGAGAGTATGGACTGCGGGTGGTTGGTGGTCACCTGCGCAAACAACGCTCGCTCCGGCGCTGGCATACAAATCGCGAGCGATAAACTCCCCCGCCGGACCACCGAGAAACTGCTGCATTTCCCGCAGAGCCGCGGCAACGGGACGCACTAGAACCGCCGCACAGAACCCGATCTCTTGCGCCCGCGCCGGGACTCGATGGTCCGCCTTTGCGCCCGTCGAACTCGGCGTGCTCTCGATGACGTAGAGGCGGTTCATTGCCAGACCGATGTGGTCTACCTTGGTAGGAAAGTCCCCGGGATTGCGGCGGGCGGCGAAGTCGCGGATGTAGCGCGTGTTACCGGGGAATCCGGCGTAGAGGAAGTCGGCGTCGAGCGAGACGATGACGTCGGCCTTCGAGAAATCGTAGCGCGTCTCGACGGGCTGGCCGAAGGCGAGCTTGGCGCCTTCGAGGACGTTGTCGCGATTGACCGGCTCCCAGACGTGCCACTTGGCTTCGGGATAGGTTTTGAGGAACGCGCGCAACTGGTCGGCGAGCGTGGGCGAAGAAATCGTCGGCGTGAGAATGCGGATGCCGGCGCCTTTCAGATTTTTCTGCGCGGCGAGCGGGCCGCGGATCGCGCCGAGGAATGCCTGCCACGAGCGCACGTCGCCCATGGAGTTGACGGTCTGGGAGCGGTCGGGATCGTAGAGGCCGAGGAGCGAGGCCTGCGTGAAAATGTCGGTGCCGCCGAGCGAGGCCGGATGCAGGTCGTTGCCTTCGATTTTGGTCGGGCGGCCGAGATGGCTTTCGACCAGCACGGGGCTGGCGTATCCGCCGAGAGTGACCGCGGTCGCGTAGTACATGGGGCGGCCGGGGATGACGCCTTCGGGCTGGCGAACGTAGGGAACGATGGGCTCGAGCGGGAGCTTGACGCACCCCGTCATGCCGGCGAGTCCGAGCGACGCGCCCATGACCTTGAGGAATCCGCGGCGGGAGACGGTGTCGAGCCATTCGGAGGCGTGCTTGGGAAATTCGCGGTGCAGGGCGTCCTGAAAGTCCTGAGAGCCGGCGAGCTCTTCGAGCGAGCGCCAGTATTGAGGGCCGGTTTTTTGTGCGGCGTCGTGGGCGGTGGCGAACTCGATTTTTTCGCGGACGGCGGCGAGGTCCAGTTTCTTGGACGGGCAAACGTCTTCCTGTTTTTCAATCCGCCGTCTCGTGATTTGAATCAGGCCGCCGTTATGTTTTGCGTCGTTCGTCATGCGTTACGGATTTCTTGTGGCGTCCCTACGGGACTCGTTCTGCTTTTTCTATGCTTCCCCGGCACTTCCGTGCCGGGCTCTTACATTCCGCCGCTTCGCGGCTGCTATGCCTCAGCGGCTAAAGCCGCTCCTTATAATTCCCGCTTTCGGCGCGGCTGAAGCCGTGCCCTTTCAAAACTCTCATCTATGACACGTACTGCACGTCGTAATGTCTTTCACGCTGCGCACGTTGTACTTCTTCAACAAGGCTGTACCCAACTCGAGTTGATCTGTGTAGCTCTTGCCGTCGACTACGACCGGGTTCGCGCTCGTCGGTTGCTGGTAGCGCATGTTGAACACCTGATCGCGCGGGCGGAGATTTTTCTCCGGGGCGCGATGGCAGCCCAGGCACCATTCCATCTGGAGCGATTCCTGCTGATACATCAGAGGCATCTGATCGACCGGGCCGTGGCAGGTGTTGCAGCCGACTCCTTTATTGATATGAATGCTGTGATTGAAATAGACGAAGTCGGGAAGCTGGTTGACGCGCGTCCACTGCAGCGATTCGCCAGATTTGTAGCTGGCGCGCACGGGCTCGAGCAGCTGGGCGTTGGTCCAGATCTGCGAGTGACAGTTCATGCAGGTGCGGGTCGGCGGAATGCCGGCGAAGCTGGAGGTTTCGACCGAGGTGTGGCAGTAGCGGCAGTCGATGCCGAGTCCGGTGACGTGGTGCTGATGGCTGAAAGGCACCGGCTGCGGCTTGCGCACGCCGGCATAGGTCACGTACGGCGAGCGCTGGATTTCCATTGCGACCCAGGCGAGGGCTGCAATCACGAATACTGCGCCAAAAATTGTGGCGCGCGACAGAGTATTAGTGCTGCGATGAAAGATCTGCGACATTCTCTTATTGCTTGATGAAGAGACCCGGCGGATCGTCCGCTGCTTATTAGTGCTGGTTTAGTTACGGCGAAAAAGAAAACCACCCACAGGTTTTCTAAAGTTGGTTGTGAAACCAAAAATTATAAACAGTCCTCCCCCACTTTGTCGCGCGCTGTTGGAAAAAATTTTCTAAATTGATGATGCCACGTTGGGAAAAAGGTACGAGGCTTCTTGCGGGCGACCTGGTTAATTTCGCGGAAAAGATCGAGCTTAGCGCAGGTTCATCACGAGCAGTTTGGGCTCGGTCATCTCTTCTATGGCGTAGCGCAGGCCTTCGCGGCCCAGGCCGGAATCTTTCACGCCGCCGTAGGGCATGTGGTCGATGCGGAAAGAGGGAATGTCTCCGGCGATCACCCCGCCGACTTCGAGTTCTTCGTAGGCCTGAAACAGAAGTTTCGCGTCGCGGGTGAAAACGCCGGCCTGCATGCCAAAGGCAGAGTTGTTGACCTGGCGAAGAGCCTGGTCGAAATCCTTGTAAGGCTCGACCGTGACGACGGGGCCGAAGATTTCCTGGCAATTGACTTTCATGTCGGGCTTGGTGCCGGTGAGCACGGTGGGTTCGACGACGAGATTCCTGCGGCCGCCGCCACAGAGCACGCGGGCTCCGCCACGGATGGCCTCTTCGATCCACGTGATCGTGCGAGTGGCGTCACTCTCGCGAATGAGCGGGCCAACGTCGGTGGAATCGTCGAGCGGATCGCCGACCTTCAGATTCTTCACTCCTTCCACCAGCAGATCGACGAAGCGCCCGTAAACCGAGTGCTCCACCAGAATGCGTTGCACCGAAATGCAGGTCTGTCCCGCGTAGGCGAAGCCGCCAGTGACGCAGCGGTCGGCGGCGTATGCGAGATCGGCGTCGCTGTGCACGATGACGGCTGCGTTGCCGCCGAGTTCGAGAACGACTTTCTTCTTCCCCGCGCGGCGCTTGATGTCCCAGCCGACGGGCACGCTGCCGGTGAAGCTGATGAGCTTGATGCGGTCGTCGGTGACGAGCAGGCCGGCGTCGTCGTTGGAGAGCGGCAGAACATTGAGGCCGCCATCGGGCCAGCCCGCCTGCTGGACGCACTCGGCCAGAAGCAGCGAGCAGAGCGGCGTTTGCGGCGCCGGCTTCAACACCATGGGACAACCGGCGGCAATGGCAGGTGCTACTTTGTGGGCGACGAGGTTGATCGGGAAATTGAACGGAGTGATGCCGACGATTGGGCCGAGCGGGAAGCGGCGCACGATGCCCCAGCGCCCGGCGGTGAATTCCTGCCAGTCGAGCGGGAGATATTCGCCGTAGATGCGCGTGCTTTCTTCGGCGGCAACGTTGAAGGTGAAGATAGCGCGCTCGACTTCGGTGCGCGCGCCCTTGAGCGGCTTGCCGGCTTCCTGCGCGATGGTGCGCGAGAATTCTTCCTTGCGTTCGGTGATGTGGGCGGAAATTCGCCGCAGGACGCGCTGCCGCTCAAAGGCAGGCAGGCGGCGTGTGGTGCCGAAAGCCTTGACCGCGGCGGCGACGGCGACTTCGGCGTGCTCTTTGCGCCCTTGAACGACGCGGGCGATCAGGCTGCCGTCGTAGGGAGAGCGAATTTCAACGAGATCGCCGTCTTCTTTCCATTGGCCGTCTATAAAGAACCCATGCGTCGCCACCGGCGCGATCGTCATCTCTGCCATGTTTCGGGGACCCCCACCGGGAACAATTATAGGACTTTTGGCGAAGGGTGGTGGCGCGGTTTAACGGGAAGACTGAACCACAGAGGACACAGAGGGACACGGAGGAGCGACCTTGAGCCGCTACAATGAGCTCGCGTGGACATCACGACGATTTCTGAACTTGCGCAGCGGTTGCGGCGGCGGGAAATCTCGGCCGTCGAGATCACGCGCGCCTGCCTAGAGCGCATTGAGAAGTTCAACCCGGCGCTCAACGCGTTCATCACAGTTATGGCCGATTCTGCGATGGCCGAAGCGCGCATGGCCGAAAGTGAGATTGCGCTCGGGCAATGGCGAGGGCCGCTGCACGGGATACCGATTGCGCTGAAAGATCTGATCGACACGGCGGGCGTGCGGACGACGGCAGCGAGTCGTCTAAATAAGGATCGCGCTCCGATGCAAGATGCCGAAATTGTTCGCCGTGTGCGGCAGGCGGGTGCGGTAATCGTCGGCAAGAATAACCTGCACGAATTCGCCTACGGCGGCAGTTCGCTGGTCAGCTATTTCGGCGACGTTTACAATCCGCGGGACATGGGACGCGTTGCCGGGGGATCATCGGGAGGATCGGCTGCGGCAGTGGCGGCGGGGCTGGCCTGCGCTGCCATCGGCACTGACACGGCCGGCTCGATTCGCGAGCCGGCTGCCCTGTGTGGGTGCGTGGGCTTGAAACCGACGTATGGGCGCGTGTCGAGCCGGGGCGTGATACCGCTGTCGTGGTCGCTCGATCACGTGGGGCCTTTGACGGTCTCGGTGGCGGATGCCGCGATCGTGCTGCAGGCGATCGCAGGATACGATGCGGCCGACACGACTTCGGCGGATGTTCCGATTGCGGATTACGCGGCGGCATTGCGCGAGGAGGCCAAGCAGCTTCGTGCCGGCGTTCCGCGGCAATATTTCTTCGAGGATCTTGACGGCGAGGTTGCCCCAGCGGTGGAACAGGCTTTGCAGGTGATTAAAACTCTGGTCGCGGAAGTGAAAGAAGTGCGGCTCGAGGTCCCGACCGACCGCAAACTGCAAGCCGCCGAGTCGTGGGCCTATCACGCGGAGAACGTTGCCAAATCAGCTGACATGTATCAGCCGGAAACGCTGCGGCGCATTCGCGCGGGAGAGAATGTATCGGTGGTGGAGTACATCGAGCGACGGCGGGACCTGGAGGAGGCTCGCCGCACGATTCGCACGGTATTTGCGGATGTGGACGTTCTGGTTACTCCGACGACGCCAATCCCTGCGCCGACAATCGGGGAGCTGAAGGCGAATCCGGAGGCGCTGCGTCCCGCCGAGCTTAAACTGTTGCGCAATACCCGGCCGTTCAATGTGTGGGGATTGCCGGCGATCTCGGTCCCGTGCGGATTCACCGAGAAGGCACTGCCGGTCGGCCTGCAGATCGCCGGGCCCCCGTGGCGCGAGGATCTGGTGCTCCGGCTGGCGCATGCCTATGAGCAGGCGACGGCATGGCATAAGCGGCGCTGCGACCTTTCGCGCCAGTGACTTTCGTTACTCTCTCGACCGGCGAATTCTGCCTGTAATCTGCCCGAGTCTGCGAGACTTGAGTGAGCGCCCGTCATTAATGCGGCGCATTCAAGTTTACGGCAAGGAGCAACCTGTGAGCGCTGGAACCATGCCGGCTCGGGTAGTTGTCCCCGTCCCGCAGATGGAAAAACCGAAAGTGGTGAGCACCAGCATGAGCTGGTATTTCGGATTCTTCTTCGTGTCGGGATTCTGCAGCATCCTGTATGAACTGATTTGGCTTCGTCTGGCTATGGCGCAGTTTGGCGTGACGACGGCGATGGTGTCGATTGTGCTGTCGAGTTTTATGGCCGGGCTGGGAATCGGTTCCTGGGCGGCGGGGCAGTTGGTGAGCAAATATGCAGAGCGCCTTACCGCGTCACCGCTGCAACTCTATGGCGTTGCCGAACTGATGATTGGTTGCTCCGCAGTTGTGGTGCCACTGGAATTGCTGTTGGGACGCGTGGTGCTCGAACACGTAGGAGCGAGCTTGTCGCTGTCTTCCGCCGGATACTACGTGGCCGCGGGCGTTTGGCTGGCATGCACGCTGATTCCGTGGTGCGCGTGCATGGGCGCGACGATTCCGCTCGGCATGTTTGCGATTCGCAGCGACAAGAGTTTGGAATCAAAGAGGTCGTTCAGTTTTCTTTATCTCGCGAACGTGCTTGGAGCCGTGGCGGGCACGCTCATCCCGCTGGCGCTCATTGAATTGTTCGGCTTCAACCGCACCCTGCAAATCGGGATGGTGTTCAATCTGGCAATCTGCGGCACGGCGTTGTGTCTGGCGGGCAGGTCGGCGCGGCAGAAAGCCAACGCTGCTGCAAACGCAGAGCCGGATGAGAACAACGGTGCACGGGACGGACGGCAGGGCGCGACCATGACATCGTCTTCGCCAGCACCGTCTTTGCCTTCGCTGCGGGAGATGCTCGGGAACGGCACGCTCTGGCTGCTGTTTGCGACCGGACTCACCAGCATGGGCATGGAGGTGGTCTGGACCCGGCTGTACACGATTTATGTCGGCACGCTGGTGTATTCGTTCGCGCTGATTCTGGGAGTTTACCTGGCTGCGACGTTCCTGGGGTCGACGGTATATCGCTGGTGGAGCCGGCGGCACGGGAGCGAGGGATCGATGGTCTGGATGTACGTGTGGCTGGCGGCGTTGATTCCTTTGCTCACCGCCGATGCGCGGCTGGGGATGTCGGCCTGGTGGCGCGTGCCTGCCGGTGTGGCAGCGTTCAGCGGCCTTCTGGGATTTGTCACTCCGAGTCTGGTGGATCATTTTTCGGAAGGCGATCCGAACCGAGCCGGCGCCGGTTACGCGGTCAACGTTGCCGGCTGCATTCTTGGCCCGCTGGTCGCGGGCTTTGGGTTGTTGCCGTACCTTGACGAGCGCTACGCGCTCGTGTTGCTCGCGCTGCCCTGGCTGATCGTGGGATTGTGGTACGCATTCCGGCAGCCCGCGCCCGCAAAGCGCTTCACGGCTCCGATTGCGATCGCTGTGGGTGTAATTCTGGCGGCGTCGCTCGGGCTGATCCTGGGGACTCGCAGCTACGTGCAGATGATCCCGGGCGCACAGGTGCGCCGCGACAGCACGGCTACGGTCATCGCGGCCGGCCAGGGAATGCACAAGCAGCTTTACGTGAATGGCGTTAGCATGACCGTGCTGACGCCGATCACCAAAGTGATGGCGTCGCTGCCGCTGGCTCTGCTCGATCACACGCCGCAGAAAGCGCTGGTCATCTGCTTCGGCATGGGCACCACGCATCGCTCGATGCTGTCGTGGGGGATTGATTCGACTGCGGTGGATCTTGTGCCGAGTGTTCCCGCGCTTTTCTGGTACTTCCATTCCGATGCGGCGCAAGTGCTGGCTTCGCCACATTCACATGTCGTAGCTGACGACGGGCGCCGGTTCCTGGAACGCACGAATGAGCAATACGATGTGATCGTCATCGATCCGCCGCCGCCGATTGGCGCAGCGGGTTCGAGCCTGCTGTACTCGCGCGAGTTTTACTCAGCCGCCAAGAAACGCTTGCGGCCTGACGGCATTCTGGCGCAGTGGTATCCGGGCGGAGACCGGACGACGACTGCGGCCGTGGCGCGCGCGTTAAAGGACTCCTTTCCCTACGTCCGCACGTTTGTCTCAATCTCTAACTGGGGCGTGCATTATCTGGCGAGCAACCAGCCCATCCCCGTGCGGTCGGCGGCGGAGTTGGCGCACCGGTTGCCGCCGAGCGCGGCGGCGGACTTGGTGGAGTGGGGACCATTCCACACCACCGAACAGCAGTTCGCAGCGGTGCTGAAAAACGAAGTTCCCCTCGACCTTCCGATCTCGCTGGATAGGAACGCTCCCGCCATGGAGGACGACCGGCCGGTCAATGAATACGGATTTCTGCGGCACACGAGCTGGTGGCCACATTAATCGCGCGTGATATCACGCGCGACGACGGCGGGGAGCGGCGCGCTTTCCTTATGTGCGACCTCGATCGCGGGTCCGAATCTAATCCACCGTTCGCACATCATCCGGCAATGTGAGCACGAACTCGCATTTGCCGCTGGTCATTGAACAGGAGAGCGTTCCGCGGCGGAGAATCTTCACCGGTGTGTCGTCGGGAAATGTCAGATGGTAGTCGGCCGTGCGCAGGGCGCCGCTGAAAGCTTTCAGTTTCTCGTCGCCGCTGATGAATTTCACCGCATCCACTTGAGCGGCTGATCCCGTGCCGCGGCTCAGCAGGATGAAGAAATCGGCGCTGCCGGCTTGCGTGGCCTTGCCTAAGTCCACGGTGCTGAGATGTTGCAATTCTCCCTTGTAGCGCGCGACAGCGGCATCAGCTTTCGCTTCGCCCCCCGCGAGCGAGGCCAACCGTTTGCGCGTCTCGGGAATGGGGCGCAATCCGTCGAGCGAGAGGGCATACGTGCGCAGGGCCTGGTCCTTCTCGCCACGCTTTTCGTAAATTTGCCCCAAATGATCGCCGACTTCGGCGTGGTGGCCGAGCCCCCAGGCGGCGGCAACATATTTTTCGGCCTGATCGAGATGGCCTTCGGCAAAGTGCACCCAGCCCAGCGTGTCCCAGTAGGCGACGAGCGACGAAGTCAGGGGCAGTTCCTGGCGCGTCAGGCGATCGAGCGAAAGATTGCGCAGGGCTGCGGCCGTCGCCGAAACCGCCGACTCGGCATACTGCTGCGCACGATCGAGGTGCGAGTTCTTGAGGGAGAGCTGGTAGGCGATATTGTTCCAGACCAGGGGCGTAGCCGCGAGCTCAACCGCGTGATCGAACGTAGCCAGCGCCTTGTCGTCTTGCCCCAGGTTGAGATAGGCATCGCCGAGACTGACCTGCAACTCCGCATTGTCGGGAGTGAGGGCGGCGGCTTTCTCCAGTTCGGCAGCGGCCAGATCGTACTTGTGCCACTCGGCGTACATGGCACCGAGGTTGGCGTGGGCGAACTTGTCGAGCGGATTGTTCTCAAGCTGTTTGTTGAACGCCTTTACGGCATCGTCGTACTTGCGCTCGTTCCAGTAGACGCGGCCGAGATTGTTCCAGGCGTACTCGTCGTAGGGATTGACTTCGATCTGCTTCTGAAATGCGGCAATCGCGTGCTCGTCGTCGCGCATCTGGAAATAGGCAAGCCCCAGATTGTTCCAGGCGAATTTGTTCTTGGGATCGATTTCGGTGGCGCGCTTGAGCAGTACCAGCGCAAGCGGCAAATCGCCGTTTTCCGTGGCGGCGCGGGCGCTGTCGACTAAATCATCGGCTTTCATGTCGGCGGGAGGTACAGGCGCGCCGGCGGTTGTGCTTTCCACCGAGAGCGGCTGCGCCAGATCGGCCCCGACGGCGCGGCGGAAGGACTCATAGTCGGTCGAGCGAGCCGCCGGGATCTCATCCTGACGAAGCGTGAGCTTGCGGCCGGCGGTAAATATGTTGCCATCGAGCTTGTAGGTCGCTTCATATTCGGCGTAATCGCGCTTCAGCGAGAATGCCAGCGGAGTTCGCCCCGTATACCTGGCGGGGAGTTCCAGACGGATCGTATAGGAATATTCCGCCTTGGGCCCGAGCTTCAAGGGCTCGGGATCGGGGTCGCTGGTGTCGGCATCAACGTCGGGTAGCGTGAACTGCACCAGCGGAAGCACGATGTCCGCCTTCTTCTTGGACCAGTCAAGGAAGTTCACCTTCGATACGTCGTACGACAGAGTGAACGCTTCGTGCGTAGCCGCAGGGTCGCTGACCTTGAGATTGGTGATCTCTCCGCCCAGGCCGACGTTGACGTTCTCAACCACGCGCTGCCAGTTGGCTTGCGGAACGCGGCGAAAGATGGAACGCAGCAGCAGTTCTTCGTCGCCGCGAAAGCGGTAGTGCACGTGCGCTTCCAGCTTGCCGATCTCGTTGATCTTGCCGTCGATCTCAGAGTCTTCAGTGTCGGGCATGGGCGTGTCGGCGGGAGTTTCTTCCAGATGCGGCGTAACGGGAGACGGCGGATCGGCCGGAGGAATCACCAGCGCCTGCTTCCTGCGCAGCGTGTAGGCGAGCAGGCGGAAGGGCGCGACTTCGGCTGTGGTGTCCATCCAGACTTCTTCTTTCGTGCCGTTTCGTTCCAGGGGCAGCACGGTGATGACGTGATCAAACTGCGAGGGTGAGGGGACGTCGGGATCGAGCTTCCGGCTCGAGTTGATCAGCACCGACGAAGCACGCAGACCTTCGGCTTCGAGCAGCGATTCCAGCAGCGTGTGCTTGTCCTTGCAGTCGCCGTACTGGTTGTGAAGCACGTCCGCGGCGGCATGCGGTTGATAGCGGCCAACGCCGAGCGAGAGGCTGACGTAGCGGAAATTCTTGGAGACAAAATCGTAGAGGGCCTCGGTCTTCCCGATGTCGCTGGCGATGCCCTTGGTCAACTCCTCGGCTTTGGCGCGAACTTCTGGTGAGGGCAACCGGCGGTCTTTCTCCAGGTTTGCGTACCAGCGCCCAACCTGCTCCCAGTTCTCGAATGTGGTCAGTTGGATATCGGGCCGCTCGTCCTCGGGATGGTGCTTCTTCTTCTCTTGCTCCTTGGCTTTGGCGTCGTCTTCACGCTCGAGGTGCGAGCTGGACCAGTGGTAAACACGGCGGCCGTTCTGCTCGCTGACTTGCGGATCCATCCCCGACTTCGTCTTGAGTTTCAAGAGCCGACCGGTGGGGACGTCGACATCGAAGGTTTCATCGAGCACGATGCTGTTCTTTTCGAATTCGTATTCGGTCCAGAATTGCCTGGGGGCCAAAGGGGTGTGAATCACGGTTACGGTTTCGTATTCGAGCACCTCGCCTGGACGCAGTCCCGGCACCGTGACGTGCTTCTGGCGATAGTCCGTGTACACCGGTGCTTCGTGCTCGACGGGAGCGGTCAGATCCTGAACCGCATCGTCGCCGGCCCTGACTACGCTACCGTCGGCTTTGAGCACGCGCACGTAGGGAATCTCGACGCCCTCGTTGGCCGAGTTGTAGCCGATCTGCAGCTGTCCCCACTGCTGCACGCCGGCCTCGCTCTGCACGCGAATGCGCGCCGTGATCTCGCGGCTTCCGGTGCCATCGGACTCAAAGCGAAAGCGCGAGTGTAGTTGCTCGATGACAAACGATTCTGCGGAATAATCCGGCGTCTTGGCCACGGCCGCGGCGGCGTTAGAACTGGTCTGCGGGCTGGGTTGCTGCGAGCTGGGTTGTAAGGAGGCAGACTGCTGCGATGTTGACTGCTGCGCCGCGCTGCTTGACGCGATGACGCAGGTAAGGAGAGCGGAAATCAGAGCCTTACGCATAAATTGGACTGGGAACCCGATGCAAGCATTATCCCATGCAATGGGAACGCTGGGCTGGTCTTGGCTGGTGTTCGACGTCGAGCCCGCAAAATGAGCGGTTGCCCTAGGCTAGGGTTTCCAGGCGGGACTTTTCAGCGGGCTTTCGCAACCTCAAGAAAAGACTAGCTGTTAGGGCTTGTGATTCCAATCACATTTTTCTTCTCCAAGCTTCAGAATGGGGATAAAATCCCCTCAGCAAGTCCTGCCGCGCCATGATGCGAGGCAGGCGTGACGCATAACGTACCTTGCGCCACGATCTTTCCGCGGGAGGTATTTTGCATGGAAGATCGGGCCCCTGTCGTCTCTCCTACCGAGCAGTCTTCTGCATCCACCAAACATCACGAAGCCCGCGGCGCGTGGGTACTCACCGCCTATGGCATTTGCGGTCTGGCGCTGTTCGGGGTTCTCGCCTACTTTTTCTCGGACTTCATCGCCCATTAGTCCGGGCTGCGCAGTGGCGAGCGGGCTTGTGCGCGCGCGGCGCCGCCAGAGGTGTGCAGTGCGCAAGAGGGCTCCTGCGAACGTGCTACAATGAGCGGCCTTAGGAACATTTGTCGCTTCGCCCGGCGCTGTCCCCACGCAACGACGAACAACACAGGAAAGAAGAATCTGTGGCCAAGCCCCCCACCAGCCCCACACCCGTCACTTACGCCGACGCGGGCGTGGACATCAGCCGTGCCAACCGCACCAAGCAGCGCATTAAATATCTCGCCCATAAGACCTTCACCAAGGGCGTGCTGAGCGAGATTGGCGGCTTCGGCGGAGTGTTCGCCGTGGACAAGGCGAAATACACCGACCCGCTGTTGGTGTCGAGCGTGGACGGCGTGGGCACAAAGCTGAAGGTCGCCTTCGAAATGAAGCTGCACTCCACTGTGGGCGCCGATCTGGTGAACCACTGCGTCAACGACATCGCGGTGCAGGGCGCGGCGCCGCTGTTTTTTATGGACTACCTGGCGACGGGCAAGTTGGAGCCGAGCGTTGCGGAGCAGATTGTCGAGGGCATTGCCGACGCCTGCAAGCACAACGGCTGCGCGCTGATCGGAGGCGAGACTGCCGAGATGCCCGGGTTTTATCCCGACGGCGAATACGACCTGGCCGGATTTATTGTGGGCGTGGTCGAGCGCGACCGCATCATCACCGGCAAAGATGTGCAGATCGGAGACATCATCCTCGGGCTCGCGTCGAATGGCCTGCACACCAACGGATATTCGCTCGCACGCAAGCTTTTGTTTGAGGTGGCGCATTATTCGCCGGAGACGTACGTCAACGAGATCAAGAACAAAGTCGGCAACGAGCTCATGCGCACGCACAGGAGCTACTGGCCAGTTTTAAAGAAGCTGATTGACGCGCAATGCGTGACGGCTCTGGCGCACATTACCGGCGGCGGCATCACGGAAAATCTGCCGCGCGTGCTGCCGCGCGGAACGGCGGCGGCAATCGAGTTGGGATCGTGGACCGTGCCGCCCATCTTCGAACACCTGCAGCAGTTGGGCAACGTTCCGCAGGACGAGATGCTGCGCACCTTCAACATGGGCCTGGGCATGCTACTCGTTGTTCCGACCGCGAAGTTCAAGAAAGCGCAAACCGTGCTGGAGCGTGTGGGTGAGAAAGCCTTCACGATTGGCCGCATCGTCAAGGGCGAGCGCAAGGTCATCTACAGCTGAGCATGCATTCCCTCGGCATTCTTCTCTCCGGACGCGGCTCGAATTTCGTCGCCATCGCAAACAGCATTGACGCAGGCCGCATTCCCGACGCCCGAATCTCCGTTGTCATCTCAAACAGGGCTGATGCACCGGGGATCGCGACTGCCCGCCAGCGCGGATTGAACGCGCTCGTGATTCCGTCGAAAGGCAAGGCCCGCGAGGAGCACGACCGCGAAGTTGTCGCTGCGTTGAAGCAGCACAAAGTGGATCTAGTCTGCCTGGCGGGATACATGCGCCTGCTCTCGCCGTGGTTTGTGCAGCAATTTCCGCAGCGCATTCTCAATATTCATCCATCGCTCCTGCCGGCGTTTCCGGGACTGGAAGCGCAGGAGCAGGCATTTGCCTATGGCGTGAAGATTTCCGGCTGCACGGTGCACTTCGTGGACGAGGAGCTCGATCACGGAGCAATCATCGTGCAGAAAGCCGTGGCCGTGCTCGACACTGACGACGAGCACACGCTGGCCGCGCGCATCCTGGAGCAGGAGCACATCGCTTACACGGAAGCGATCAACGTTGTGCTGCAGGGAAAATTCAACGTAGTTGGAAGACGGCTCGTGACGACTCCCTAGATTTCCTTCGCCATCTTCACGATGGGCAACGATTCACCGTTGCCAAGCGGGGCCCACTGCTTCTCAACTTCTGCGTAACCCATGGCGCGATAAAACGGCACGCCGCTGAGCGTTGCTCCCATTTCGAGGCGCGTGAAGCCGGCGGCAATAGCGGCCTTTTCACAGGCTTCGAGAATCATGGTTCCAATCCCCCGCCGCGCCCAGTCCGGATGAACGAAGAACGCGCGTATTTTGGCGGCATCGCGCGAAGGGTCGAGCAGCGAGTCTTCGCGGCCGGAAAACTGATCGCCGCCATACAAAGTTTTGCGCTTGCTCCATCCGCCGCACGCGACAATTGCTGATTCCTTCGTTCCCGGCTCGCCGGCTTCTACGGCAAAATAGGTTCCGTCCGCGATCAGCTGGCTGTCCACGCCGTACACGCTGGCGAGCGCGCCCTCGATCTGCGCCGGAGAGTAATCCCGCGCCTGCAATCCGCGCACAGACGCCTCGATGACTTCTTTCAGTCGAGGGATATCGTCCGGCACGGCCTTACGCAGGCGCAGATTCATGGCGACATTCTAGCGGCCGGATTCGGCCTTTCGCAGCACGTTCCTTATAATGTCCTTTCTCATGTCAGCCTTCAAACCGGTAGACGACCAAATTACTTATCTCATGAAGGGTGCGGCGGAGATCATCCGCGAGGCCGACCTGCGCGCCAAGCTCGAAAAGTCGCGCGCCACGGGCAAGCCGCTGCGCGTGAAACTCGGCATGGACCCGACCGCTCCCGACCTGCACCTCGGCCATACGGTCGTGCTGCGCAAGCTGAAACATTTTCAGGATCTCGGCCACACGGCGATTTTCTTGATCGGCGATTTCACGGGCATGATCGGCGATCCTAGCGGGCGTTCGGTAACGCGACCGCCGCTGAGCCGCGAGCAGATCGAGCAGAATGCCGAGACGTACAAGGCGCAGGTGTTCAAGATTCTCGATCCGAAGAAAACGGTCATCGACTTCAACCGCCGCTGGTTCGGCCCGATGAGCACCGATGATTTTGTGCGGCTGGCGGCAAAGTACACGGTTTCGCAGCTGCTCGAGCGCGAGGACTTTCACAAGCGCTTCCAGGAGGAGAAGCCGATTTCTGTGCACGAACTGCTGTATCCGCTGGTACAGGGCTACGACTCGGTCGCGCTTGAGGCGGACGTGGAACTGGGCGGCACAGATCAGAAGTTCAATTTGCTGGTCGGCCGCGAACTGCAGCGCGCTTACGGACAGGAGTCGCAGGTCGTGCTGACCACGCCGATTCTCGAAGGCCTCGACGGCGTGCAGAAAATGTCGAAGTCGCTGGGGAATGCGATCGGCATCCACGAGCCTCCGCTCGAGATGTACGGCAAGATCATGAGCATCTCCGATGAAATGATGTGGCGCTATTACGAGTTGCTGACGGATGTGCAGGTCGCTGAGATTGAAAAAATGAAGCGGGAAGCACACCCGATGCAGGCGAAGAAAGACCTGGCGCGGCGGATCGTGACGGATTTTCATTCCGCGGAGGCGGCGGCGAAGGCTGGAGAGGACTGGGCTAAGCAGTTTCAGAAGGACGAGGTGCCGGAGAATCTGGCGCCTGTTGCTGTTGAGGCGGCTGCTTTAGGTCTAACTCAGATTCAGGCTGGAGCCGTTCAACCCGAGCCCGGGGAGGAACGGGCACGATATGGGACCGCGGCGGGGCCCTTGGACGTTCACTTCCTTCAAGACCACTACTCGAACTTCTTCTTCGTTGTGAAGATCGACAAGTTGCTCGCTGAGGCTGGGCTGGCCGAATCGGCAAGTGATGGAGCCCGGAAAATCAAGCAGCGGGCCGTGCGCATCGGTAGCGATCAGATAGACAAGTTCAAGCTCGCACTGCCTCGCATACCTTACCAACTGACAATTAAGGTCGGTCGCCTCCTGAAAGAGATCCGAATTGCGTAATCATTAATCTCTATCTCCCGGATGAATTCTGCTACCCTCATCCCCGCACATGCGCGCGGCGGCGATTCTCGGGCTGGGATGTTCTCCGCGGGACCTTGCGCCCTTTCAGGCGGACGAGAACCAGTTGCAGAAAATTGAATGGCGCATGGGCTTGCCTGCCGCGGGCGACGAAGCGGACGTAATTCTGCTGCTAGGCGGCGACGGCACCATTCATCGCCATCTCGGGCCGCTGGTCGGGCTGGGATTGCCGGTTCTGGTGGTGCCTGCGGGAAGCGGCAACGACTTTGCCCGCGCGCTGGGCCTCGATAGCGTGCGCGACTCGCTCAACGCGTGGCGAAAATTCTGCGGTGGCTCGGGAAATGTGCGCGAGCTCGATCTGGGCGTGGTCGTTTCTCTGAACAGCACGGCTACGAACAGCGCGGATATGTACGGCAACTTCACAAGCAGAGAGGGCGGGGCGCCCGCGCGACACAGTACGTATTTTGCCTGCGTCGCGGGCGTGGGCCTCGACACCGAAGTTGCCCGGCGCGCCAACCAGCTGCCACGCTGGCTACGCGGTCACGGCGGATATGCGCTCAGCCTGGCCCCGACCATCTTCCGCTTCGCCCCCTTGCCGATGAAGATTCTCACGGCCAGCGACGCAGAAACTCAGAGCTGGACTGCAAAGAGCGACCAGCCCACGCTGCTCGCCGCGTTTGCCAACGCGCCTATCTACGGCGACGGAATGAGAATCGCGCCGCGCGCGAAGATGGACGACGGCCTGCTCGATGTGTGCATCGTTGGCGGAGTGAATCCCGTCAAGCTTTTCTGCATGTTTCCGACGGTGTATTTTGGGCTGCATTTGAAGATCCGCGACGTTAGCTATTTCCACTCCCCGCGCGTGCGTATCGAGACCGAGCATCCCGTCGACGTGTATGCCGATGGCGAATTTGTCTGCCAAACGCCGGTCGAAATCAGAGTGCAGAAGGCTGCGCTGAAAGTGATCGTGCCATAAACCCCGTCGAGCTTCGCTCAAGCCGGACGGGTCGAAGACCCGTCCCCACACAGTCCTTGCATACTCGCATGTAGGCTTTACATTCTCCTTCCGATCTGGTGCTAAACTTTTCTCATGTCTGAAGGACGCTCGCGCACCTGGCTGTGGGTTCTGATCGGAGGAGGAGCTTTCTTCCTCTTCGTGCTGGCGGTGTTTACGATGGTGTACCTTACGCTGCACGCGGGCGGGGGCGAGACCACGAGCATAACCAGCTTCGGCGACCGCATCGGCGTGGTCGATCTCAGCGGCGTGATCCTTTCGCCACAGCCGGTCGTCGACCAGCTGAAGAAATTCGCCGACGATTCCTCGATCAAGGCGATCATCCTCCACGTGAATTCACCCGGCGGAGGCGTGGCAGCGTCGGAAGAAATTTACCGGGAAGTCAAGCGCATCCACACGGAGAAGAAAAAGAAAATCGTAGTTTCGATCGAGACGGTCGGGGCCAGCGGCGCGTATTACGTGGCCTCGGCGTCCGACAAGATTTTTGCCGACCAGGGCAGCATTGTGGGTTCGATCGGCGTGATTGCGCAGTGGTTTAACTACGGCGACCTGCTGAAGTGGGCCAAGCTGAAAGACGTGGTGATCAAGACCGGCGAGTTCAAGGACACGGGCAACCCCGCGCGAGACCTCACTCCGGCCGAGCAGGCCTACATGCAGGAGTTGATCGACAACATGTTCGGGCAGTTCGTCAAGGCGGTGGCGGACGGGCGCAGCCTGAAGTACGACGACGTGAAATCCATGGCCAACGGCAAAGTCTGGACCGGCGAGCAGGCCAAGAACCTGAAGCTGATCGACACGATCGGCGACTTCCAAAGTGCAGTGGACGACACGGCCAAGTCCGTTGGCATCAAGGGTGAGCCCACGCTGGTGCGTCCTGAGAAGGAACGCAAGACGCTGCTCGATCTGCTGCTCGGGGATGTTTCCCAATATCTTCCCACCCGCGAGAAGTTGATGGAGCAGCAGGTGGGATTTTATTATCTGTGGAAATAAGGGATTGACCATCCGGCTCGGGCGAAATCTCTCTGCAGGGCGCATACACCCCGTAACTTGCATCCAACCCCTGAAATTTGAGAAGGTTATGAGAGTTAAAGCCGGATTTCGCCAGGCCGCGAAACCCCGCAGGCGCTCAATTTTCGCGGAGCAATCTCGTTGCGAGTGTCGATTCCGGACAAGAAAGGGACTAAGGGACTTATGACCAAGGCCGATCTGATTGACGAAGTGTCGCGTTTGGCAGAACTTACGCGGAAAGACAGCGAAGTGATCGTGGAAACGATCTTCGACAGCGTGGTGCGCTCGCTGCGTGCCGGCGACAAGATTGAGATCCGCGGCTTTGGCAGTTTTCGTACGCGCCAGCGCAAGCCCCGCGTGGGGCGCAATCCGAAGACCGGTGAGCGCGTCGACGTCCCCGCCAAGAAGATTCCTTTCTTCAAGCCCAGCAAGGAGTTGAAGGATCTGGTGAACGAGACGACTCCGGCCGCGGCTCCCGCTTCTGCGCCACCAGCGAGTTCGGCACCCGCGTAAGCGCTGGGTAGAGCTTACTTCTCTGCCTGACCCGAATCGCGTTTCGGCCGCATCCAGCGATTTGGTCCGAGGCCCAGCACGACTCCCCAGCTTGCGATCAATAGGAACGTAAGGATTCTGGGCCATTTCAAGTCGGCGATGAGAACGATGAGGTAAGCCTCGCCGATGATGAAAGTGATCCCCTAGAGCAGAATCAAGACCAGCATTCGCGGCGTCACGCTGCTTTTCGGCAAACATCAGAGCGCGAACCAGCTCACGAAGACGACGGCAAAGCAGCAAGCGGCAAGTAAGGTGCCGCGCAACGCACTCCATGCAGCCGCGGCGGTCATGGCTCCATCATAGCTTCACTCGGCAATTCCCCTGGCGAGTCTGCTCGGCTGCGCAGCGTCTTGCCGTTCTCAGTCAGCCCCGGATTCCAGCCACGCCCATCATCCGCCCGGTCTTGCCCTTCTCGGCGCGATAGGAAAAAAGCAGTTCCGGATGGCAGTTCGTGCAGAGCGGAGACGCTTCTATATTTTTCGCCGGGACTCCGACGGCCAGAAGCTGCTGGCGGTTGGCCTCGACCAGATCAAGGAAGATCTTCGGCGGCAGCTCGCCGTGACCCGGAGCGCGCGCCGTAAGAAACAGCAGAGGATATTTTTCCCGCACCGGATCCGATTCCTTCACCTCGCGAAACAGTTTGGCCGCGTAGGCAAATTGCGATTCGAACTTGGTACGCACCTCTTCGCCCACTGTGTAGCAGCAACCGTGAATCCCTGGCCCCATCGCGGCTTTCAGATCGCGCGGATGGCTGCCAAAGTGACGGAACATTTCGCCCACACCTTTTTCCACGATGCGCTTCACCGTGCCGCGCCAACCCGCGTGAAACACGCCGACAGCGCGGTGTTTCGTGTCGGCCAGAATGATCGGAAGACAATCCGCAGTCTGGACTACTAGCAGCAGGCCCGGAGCGGAGGTCAGCAGGCCATCTCCGACCAGAGGTGCTTCGGAACCCGATTCCACGCGATGAATGATATCGGAATGAATCTGGCGGAGCGTGATCAGCTGCCAGGCAACCGTTTCATGTAGGGACAGCCGCCCTCGGCTGTGCGGTCGAGCGAAGCTCGACCGCAATGCCTGCAGAAATGCCGCCCGGTTACGTTCGACCGCGGCGCCGGAATCATCCTTCGTGAATCCGAGATTGAGATCGCCTTTTCCATATACACGGGAGAATCCCCCAGCGCGCGTGGAGAATCCATGCACGAGCCAGGACAGCGCGACCAACTTGTCAGCGCGAAGAACATTCAACTTGTCGATTGATTTCCGGCGAGCCCGAGTGACCACGCTTTCATGTTACAGGAACGTGATGTTCCGAGCGGGCACTCATTCGAGAGAGGCGGCGCGCCGTTCCCTCAGCGGCTAAAGCCTGCATCGTTGTGCCTGCGAGCGGCACGACTAAAGTCGTGCCCTTCCCAAACGCTGGGAAAGCCTGCTAATACTTCCAGCTCTTCAGGTCCGCGCCCGGAGGAACCGTCTGCTCCATGTGTTTGACCATCTCCGGCCAGTAGTGCTGGTTCAGGCCCACTTCGTGGTCATACTCGCCGGTGTAGCAATGCGGCTTGCGCACGCCGAACTCGAACGTGCCGTGGTAGTACGGGTCGGTGGTGGACTCAAGAAAATCCTGCAGCAGGTGGACAGCGCGATCCAGATAGAACGTATCGGCTTCGCCCACGTACAAATGCAGCTTGCCCGAGAGCTTGGGGCCGAGCGTCTTCCAGTCGCGCTGCAGGATGGCGCTGAGGTCGTAGTGCTCCTTCCAGTACTTCGCCGTTTCGTGATCTATCTCGCCGGTGCGCTTGTCGAAGATGCGGCGCGGATAGCCGTCGTCTCCAACGGGGCTGAACACAGCTTCCCAGATGTCGAATTGTTCGCCGGATCGGCTGTGCGTGCCGCGCACGAGTTCGTAGCGGTTCATCTGCTCCATGGTGGAGAGCAGGGTGCCGTCGGACTGCCGCATCGCGGGCCGGGGCACGCGCGCCCAGGGGGTTTCGATCCAGTAGGCGTTCTTATCGTCGTAGACATTCGTGGTCGGATATGCGCGGAAGTCGACCACGTCCGGACAGAACACCCACGCGCCGTTATAAAAGTCAGGATAGAAAACCTGCGAGGCCAGGCTTTCCCAGCCGCCGGTTGATCCACCATAGACGGCGCGCGCCCATCCCTGGCCGATGGCACGGAATTGCTTTTCGACATACGGAATCAGCTCCTGCGTGATGGCGTCGCCGTAGGGGCCGACGTTTTCCGAATTCACCGCGTAGGAATCGTCAAAGTAAGGGTTGGCGTGCTGAATCGTCAGCACGATGACGCGCGGCAGGCGGCCGGCAGTCCAGTCCTGATAAAGCTTGTATCCGTTCTTGGCGCGACTCAGCGCGCCGCCTTTCAGGTCGTCCGTGGGAGGAGTGGTGCGAAACCCGATTACCCACGGCAGATCACGCGCAAAGTGATCCTGCTCCACGATCAGCGGATAGTGCGCGTCAGGATGTTCGTCCCATCCATCGGGCAGCAGAACGACTGCGCCAAGGTAAGTCGGCCGGCCCCAGAATTTGGTCAGCAAGTCGCTCTGAATGCGAATGTGCTTGACCCACTTGTTGTCAGCATGCTCGTCAGGCGACCAGTTCCGGCCGGCAGCCGAGGCAGCGGCTTTATCCTGCTCTTCGAGTGACGGAATCTTGTCGGCGAGCGAAATGCGGATGGTCTGCGGCGCTTTGGGATCGAGATGGATCTTCTGTGGCTTGCTGTAGAGATTGCCTGGTTTTTTCTCGAGCTGCTGGCCCTCGCCATGATCAGGCGGCAGCTTGACCGTGTGGCCGTTGCTTAGGTGATACGTCTCGTAGATGTTGAGTACAGCCTGCACCCAGTAATCACCAGGTTTCAGATCGTTCAGACTTTCGGCCGGATAGCCCAGAGTTGACGCATCAACCACGGCCGCGGCGCCGGGCGCGAACTCGTCGACATCGACGCCGAATGCCTGCTGCGAGACAGTCGTGTCATAGCTGAGCTGGAAGCGAGGCTCTTTCTCGTTGTTGTTGGAAATTGCCAGCACGATATGGCCCTCGAGGGGCGTTGCGCTCATTTCCTTCGGGAACGAGATTTCAAACCGCAAGCCGGCGGGAGCGGCGGGCTTTTTGTCGGCGGCATGAGCGGGAATGCAAAGCAGAAGCAGAAAAAATGCCAGCAGTCTCTTGACCATGAAAGTGTTCCTCAGAGCAGGGGTTCTGTATAACAGCGCCTTCCAGTGAGGGTCAAGGCGCCCATTGCGCGCTTTGCGCGCAACCCCGGACGAATGCGTCCGGGGCTAAATTCGTGTAGGGGCGGACGCAGCAGCTTGCCCTGCGCGCAGTCGAAGGGTCCGCCCCGCGAGCGAGGCGAGCGTGTGGCGAAACGCGTTTGCTCGTCACGCAGCCGGTCCGCTATGATTTCCTGTCATGTTTGAGAACTTCACTGCTACCAACCGCTGGACGAAAAAGCCCGTGCATTGCGTTTATCAGGCGCAGATCGTCGCCATTGCCACGCGGCATGCCGATGCCGTGGACTACAAATTCCTCGTGGATGGGCGCAAGGTATGGGTAGCGCTGCCGCATCCGGCGTGGGTGGAGTACAAGAATCGCTCGGGCCGGATTATTACCGACTCGCTGGGCGTGGAGATTGCCGGACACTATCTTAAGAGCGCGCTCGAATCGGGCGAGGGCCTTGGGCGCGAAATGTATTCGCTGACGGTGGAAGAGACGCTGGCGCATCTGAATGCCGCCGTGGCCGAAATGCAAGCTCAACCTGCATAATCGTTCTTATGTGGAACGGCCCACCGGCCGCTGCTTAAGGGCTTCGTTGATTCCTGACTAACAACTGCTCCGTTTCCCTCAAATCCTCAGGCCAAGCTCTTTCATTTTTCTCAAAGCCTCGGCGTTTCCCTTTGCATCATCCACTGGGTTATGGGTGTGGGCGGTAATCCTATACTTCTTCCATTCAGATCCTTTAGATGCGTCCTTAACTAGGCCCGAGTAGAGGTCGCCAATTCGCCGCGCCGAGAATCCGAACGGGTTGTGGCCAAGGAAACGATGAAAATAGTAGTTGACGAACTGCCAATCGAAGGCTGGATTATCGGACACAAATATCGGTCGTCCTTTACTGTGCTTCTCAAGCCACTCCTCAAAATTCTCCATGACGTTCTTGGGTTCGTCGAACCCTAGGTGCTGTGCGCGAGAGAAGCCACTCACGGCTAGAGCCTCTGGGATAAAGCGTTCCGAAATCGGACGTGTTCTCCCGTAGAAAGTTTGGTTGAGCAGTTCATCCAAAATCACCGCGCCGAAGCACACGATAGAAAATTCTGCTGGAATCGGGCCATCAGATTCCACGTCGACAACGACATAGCTCATGAAGACCCCCGTTCGTCGTGCGGTCAATCCGGTCGCACAGTCTCGTGTCCATCGACCTAAATCACCACGGCTTCCTTGTACTCCCCGAAGATACGCCGCATGGCGTCGGCGATCTCACCCACAGTGGCCGAGGCCTCGACAGCGGCCAGAATCCGCGGCATGACATTCGCGCCCGACCGCGCGGCGTCCTCCACGCCAGTTAGAGCCGCCTTCCACGGGCCGGCATCCCGCTTGGCCCGCAGGGCCCGAACGCGCTCGATCTGCTTCGGCTCGAGTGCTGGATCAATGCGCTGAATCGGAATCGGCTTCTCTTCTTCGACCTCAAACCGGTTCACGCCGACCACGATCGCCTCCTGGCTGTCCACCTGCCGCTGGTATTCGTACGCTGCATTCTGAATTTCCTGCTGCACGAAGCCGCGCTCGATCGCCTTCAGCATGCCGCCGAGAACTTCAATCTTGCCCAAGTACTCGGCTGCGCGCTTCTCGATTTCGTTGGTCATAGTTTCGACGTAATACGAGCCGGCCAGCGGATCGATAGTCTGCGGGGTGCCGGATTCGTAAGCGATGATCTGCTGCGTGCGCAGCGCGATGCGCGCGGCCTGCTCGGTGGGCAGGGCGAGCGCCTCGTCGTAGGAATTCGTGTGCAGCGACTGCGTCCCGCCGAGCACCGCGGCGAGCGCCTGAATCGCTGTGCGAACGATGTTGTTCTCCGGTTGCTGCGCGGTCAGCGTCGAGCCGGCGGTCTGGGTGTGGAAGCGGAGCATCCACGAACGCGGATTCTTCGCCTTGAAATGCTCGCGCATGATGCGCGCCCACATGCGTCGGGCGGCGCGGAACTTCGCGACTTCCTCCAGAAAATTGCTGTGCGCGTTGAAGAAGAACGAAAGACGCGGCGCGAATTTGTCGACATCCAGCCCGGCCTTGATCGCCGCTTCCACATATGCCATGCCGTTCCCCAGCGTGAACGCGACTTCCTGCACGGCGGTCGATCCCGCTTCGCGCATGTGATAGCCCGATATCGAAATCGTGTTCCAGTCGGGGACGTTTTCGTTCGTCCAGGCGAACATGTCGGTGATGACGCGCATGGCCTGGTGCGGCGGGTAAATGTAGGTGCCGCGGGCGATGTACTCCTTGAGCACATCGTTCTGCACGGTACCGGAAAGCTGGCGGATGTCGCCGCCCTGCCGCTTCGCAACGGCAACATATAGCGCCAGCAGAATCGAGGCCGTCGCATTGATCGTCATCGAAGTCGAAATCTTGGTGAGCTCGAT
>JASHPH010000420.1 GCA_030038255.1 Candidatus Sulfotelmatobacter sp.
GTGGCGGAGGCTGGGATGACTCTTCGTCGCAAACCGTTCAAGCCGACGAGTCTTCCCCTGAGCTTCTTGCAGATCGACCGCAGAACGATGCCGGAGATTTGGGAGCCCTACTGCAAGGGGGCGAACATCGAAGAGGACCACAAGGGACTCTTCCTCCTGACCGGCTGAACGGCGCTGGGGACGAGCGACATCGTCCCGCCCATCAGGGCGTAGTGAAACCTGGTCATCACACGAGTCTGGGGGACTCGTATTTCGAGTTCAAATCTCGACGCCCTGACCATGGATGCCCGGACTCTCCCACCAGTCTTTCGGACCGCGCTCGCGCTGTTCAACGCGCTCCGTTGCCTGGGGTTCGAGTCCGAGCAGATCTACTTCTGCTACAACCCGAAGCAGGGCTTCCTCATCGAAGTGAAGCACGACGGCAAAGAGTGGGGAATTCGCGCTGGCGCCCTCGACATGACCTACGAAAAGTGGCAGGTCGAGTGGAAGAAGGTCGCCGACGCAATGGCCAACGGGGAGATGGATCAAGAAAGCATCGACGAAGTCTGGCGCGACTTCTATCCTCACCGCATGAGGGTCGTCGAAGACCTCTTGCGCGGAGGCATCCGGATCCCAGGGAGGTACTGATGAAGCGCGGTCATCGCCTGCGGCACAAGCCGAGGCACATCCTCCATTCCAGCCTCCAGCGGTCGAGCGAAGACAGCGCGTACCGCTCGGTTTGCCCACTCTGCAAGGTCGGCCTGCTGATGGTCGGGCGGAACCAAGAGACTCTCGCGCTCGTCCGGCTTGACCGGTGCACGTACTGCGCGCAGCACTTCTTCTACGACGACGAGACCATCGGAGACGAGCCCGTCGAGGCCCTCCCGCCGGACTACGAGAAGACGGTCGAAGCGCAGATCAAAGCGCTATCGCCGCAGTTGGTCAAAGATCTTGGAAACTGAACTCGCTGTGGAGTGAGGCCCCGTTGGAAGCGGGAGCGGCGCCGCAAGGCGTTGGGGTTCGAGCCCTCCGGTTTCCGCTAGAAGAAAGGAGGCGGCCATGGCTGCAGTTCGGAAGATGAAGGAGACGCCGCCGCAGCTCCTTGACGAGAAAGATCGCGACTGTTTGCGCGAATACCTGACCAAGCGGCTGGTCAGCTTGAAGCGCGCAAGGAAGCGTCAGCACTCCGGCGAGGGGTACGACGAAGGGTTCTACGAGGGCAGCGAGATGGAAGTCATCTTTGCCTTCGATGAACTTCTCGGCGAACAGCCGCCGGACACCCGAAGAAAGCCACGTTCAGGGTAGAATGGGCAAAATGCTCATTTTGGTTTTGGACGATGACTTGGACCGGCACAAGCACTTCGCGCACAACTTAGCCGATCACGAGGTCATCCACGCGCAGACCTACGAACGGTGCCTCCAGGCTCTACAGAACTGGAGCCCGTTCGACCTGGTCTACCTCGACCACGACCTGAACGACCACGCCGTCTCCGTGGGCCCCTGCACCCAGATGTACGGGGGCCTCCGCGAGTACGACGGGCGCGACGTCATTCGGTTCATCACCAACAAGCTGCCCAAGGAGAAATGGCCCAAACAGGCCATCGTTCACTCGTGGAACGACACCGAGGGACCGGAGATGGTGGACATGCTGAACAAGGCGGGCATTCCGGTCGCCAAGGAGAGGTACCACCATCTGATCGGACTCATGCCATTCAGACCTGGAGAGTTGGCCGAGCGGTAAGGCACCCCGTTTGAAGCGGGACAAAGCGCGAAAGCGTTTCGGGGGTTCGATCCCCTCACTCTCCGCTAGAAGTGAAACACTTTGCTGCCGGTCTCCATCAGTGTCGCGAGAAGACCGAAAGCGAACATAATTCGTCCGATCTCTTGCAACTTCGAGTTGCCTGCGAAGCCGTACATCAAAATCCCCACGAGCGCGGTCAACGGTGCTAGATAGATCGTCATCATGGGATCACCTCATCGTTGGAGTGGGTGGCCTGGTGCGTGGTGTCTGGACTGCGGAGCTGAAGATCAGATGGAACTCTGTATCAGCGTGCACGATGAAGGGCTGAAGTGTATCGAGGGCCACATCATGTGCGTAGAGCATCCCATAGGAGAGTGCCCTGAGCACGGAAATCCAGTCTGCCCGGAACCCGGAAGCGGACGATTTGATCCGTACAAGAAGAAGGCCGAGCAAACATGACCCACGAACTCTACTTCAGCGTCGACATCGAAGCCGACGGACCGATCCCGGGCGAATACTCCATGTTGAGCTTCGGCGCGGCGGCCTTCACGGAAGAAGGCGAAATGATCGCCACATTCACCGAAAATCTTCTGCCGCTCCCCGGCGCCAAGCAACACCCAGAAACCATGGCCTGGTGGCAGCTGCCGAAACAGCGCGCGGCGTGGGCGGCCTGCCACAAGGACCAGAAGGACCCCGAATCGGTGATGAAGAACTTCGTCTTCTGGGTCGAAGGCATCGCCGGCCCCCGGCAGCTCAAGCCGGTGTTCGTCGCCTACCCCATCGCTTTCGATTGGATGTTCATGTGCTGGTACATGATCAAGTTCGCCGGCCGCTGCCCGTTCTCGCCGAGCTACTCGGGCGCGGACGTGGAGAGCTACGCGATGGGCGCGCTGAAGCTCCGCTACACGGAGGTCGACAAGAGCAAGTTCCCGCCCGGGTGGCTACCCGAGGAGAACGACAGCAAGCACGTTGCCCTGGAAGACGCCGTCGACCAGGGGATTCTGTTCATGAACATGATTCGACATGGAAGGTGAACCAGCCGGGGTGCTGGCGCGGCTTCGAATACCGATGGGGCTCGCAAGGGTCTGAGTTTCGAGTACTCCGCCTTCCGCCATGACCAAAACGTTCGCGCTCAGGTGGTCACCCATGTGGTGCAACCACGTCGAGGGGTACTGGAACCCGAGGAGCGAGGACATGGATCCTGAGGACCCTATCCAGGTCGACATCCTCTGCCTCGTCTGCAAGACGCACCACCGGACGTGGTGCTACACGGGACACGTGGACCGCCGAATCTCGGTATTTGCCCTGCTTCATCGCGAGTGCTGGTTCCGTACGGTGACCGGCTGAGCTTCCCATGGCCTTCCTCGACGGGCGAGCCCACATCTTCGAGTGCGCGGTCGGGCACAAGTGGGAAAGTGGTGACCGGCAGCACCATCCCAAGTACGATCCGTATTCGCGCCGATGCTGCCACGCTTGCGACGCTCTCTGCGTGAAGATGACCTGCCCCGAGGGCTGCTGGGGCTTGGAGCGAAGCTTGTGGAAGCCCCCTCACGAACTCTTCAAGGGCATAGCCCGCCCAAGACGCACGAGGCCTAAGAAGATGCCGATGCGCCCTGTTGTTCTCTACCGCCCCGGTGACATGGAGGAGCCCGAGCTGAAGGCAGCGCGGAAGCACTTCACGACGTTCCATCAGCGGACCGCGCTGCAACGGAACGATTTTGTGGTGGGTCGGTACAGCGTTCTCCCCTTCTTCAAGGATGGGATCCAGGCCGATTGCGACTACATCGGCGCGGAGTTGATTAACAACTTCCGCCAACACAATTACCTTGCCGACATGCGCAACTGGGTGGAGGACCTCCGCGAGCTGACGCCCAAGACGTGGTACCGGCTCGAAGACATCGACGAAGAAGGCCCCTACGTTCTCAAGGGAAAGACGAACAGTCGGAAGTTCGACTGGAAGACGCACATGTTCGCGCAGGACCGCGAGGAGGCTGGGAAAGTCTTCTGGCGGCTGGCCACGGACGGCCTCATCGGCGGCGAGAAACAGGACATCTACATCCGGAAGTACGTCCCTCTTCGGAAACTCATGGACGGAATGAACGGACTTCCTGTTTCGGCCGAGTTTCGATTCTTCACGGCATTCCGAAAGGTGATTTGTGGTGGATTCTACTGGTCGAACTACGTCGACGACCTACCACAAGTTCCGACGATTTCGGATGTACCAGCCGGCTTTGTGGAGAGCGTGCTCGAACGGATCGGCAGCCAGGCCGACTTCGTCGTGGTCGACGTAGGCCTCAAGCCGGACGGCGAGCCCATCGTGGTCGAGCTGAACGACGGGCAAATGTCCGGTCTTTCGAACAATGATCCCGAAGAGCTGTACGCGGGACTGCGGATTGTCGTCGACGAGAAACTTGGAAGGTGAACTGGGCGGGGCCCAGGCGTGTTTGCTAAACACTGCGGCGTCGAAAGGCGCTGGGGATCAGGACCTCCTCCTTCCGCT
>JASHPH010000421.1 GCA_030038255.1 Candidatus Sulfotelmatobacter sp.
TGGTCGGATTTCATCAAAGCGGGTGCAATTGTGGGTGTGCCCATGCTGATGGTGCTGGCCCAGCCGGACTTGGGCACGGCGCTGACGTATGTCCCTATCGCGGTGATGGGAGTTTTCCTGGGTGGTTTGCAATGGAGGCAGGGTCTGGCGGTAGGTCTGCTGGCGGTCGTTGGCATTGGGGCAGTTTTTGCGGTGCCGAGGGTACACGTTTTGAAGTCGTATCAAAAGCAGCGTTTGACCAGTTTCATCGATCCCAGCCTCGATCCCAAGGGCTCGGGGTATCAAGTTGAGCAATCCATGATTGCGGTGGGTTCTGGAGGCATTTGGGGCGGGAAAGGCTCGCAAACAAAGGAAGGTTTTCTCCCGGTTTCGCACACGGACTTCATTTTCGCGGCCCTGGCCGAGGAACATGGGTTCGTAGGCGCTCTCGGGGTTCTGCTGTTATACTTCATAGTGCTGATGCGTTTGACCCAGAACGCGCAAACAGCGCCCGACCGCGCTGGCACGTTCGTGGTGATGGGTGTGGTGGCAGTTTTGAGCTTCCATATCCTGGTCAATGTCGGCATGGTGGTTGGCTTTATGCCGGTCACCGGAATACCCTTGCCGCTCATGAGTTACGGTGGGTCTTCCGTGTTGTTCATGTTCCTGGCGCTGGGGATGGTAATGAATGTTCGGATGCGCCGCTTCGTCAACTAGCAGGTGAGCCAGTTAGCGAAGCAGATCCGAGGCAACGGGTCAGGAACGGCAGGTTTAGAGACGGCAGGATGTAGTCTGCTGCGTATCAGTCGGTCAAAATCCGAAAGCGCAGCCCAAAATATCGATCGCCCTCGCGTGAAGAGGGCATTTCGCCGGCCGGTAGGCAGTAGGGCCGGGCAGGATTGAAGCTGGAAGGCAGCCGGGCAGGGAACGGCCCCCCGACCGAAGATCGGTCTGAGAGTGCGGTCACAAACCCGGCAGAAGTCAAAGCGATAAGTGCAAAAGATTCCCAAGCTTGTGCAACGGACTCGGCCCGGAGAATTCCGGCGCCTCAGCCGTCCCCCTATGCGGGCAGTGTCGCGATCGTCTTCCGAATTTCCTTCAATCCTCCCGCGTCTTTCCTGACTTCACGCGCCGGTGAAGCCCGCCCGACTTCTTGAATAGTCGGCGGGACCGGAGTGTTCGATGAACAAAGAATTGTATGTTTCCTCTACGCCTCATGAAACCAAGGTGGGGCTGGTGGAAGACGACCTGCTCGCAGAGGTTTATCTGGAGCGGGAAAACGAGTACACCTTAGCAGGATCCATTTACAAAGGCCGCGTGACTCGCGTGCTGCCCGGTATGCAGTCCGCATTCGTGGATATTGGCCTGGAGCGCGACGCCTTCCTCTACGTCTCCGACTTTATGGAGTTGGAAGAGCACGACGACGATTTGACCGATACGGTTCCAGTCGCCCGCGGCGTTCCGGATATGCGGCCGCAAGCGGCAGAGCTGACGCCTGTTGCGGAGGGCTCTGTGACCGAAGGCACCGTGGAAGCAGACCGCCTTGCGGAACCAGGATACGCCTTCGATCAGGCGGAGTCGAAGAGTGCGGAAGAAGTGCGCCCCACGGAGCAAGCAGGGACGGAACAGGAGGCCACGGGCGGCGGTGAGAATCGCGACCGCGGAGGCTGGCGCGGACGCCGCCGGCGCGGCCGTGGCGGGCGTCGTGATGGCAGGGGCGATGGGCGCGGATTTGATCGTGGCGATCGGCCGTCCGAGGGAGGCTCAGACCGAGCGCCGGAGCCGCGTTTTGGGCGGTCGAGTGAATCGCACGCCGCCGAGTCCAGAAGCGCAGGCCCTCCGCCGGGATATACGCCAATCCTTTTACCGGGAGAATCCATTTCGAAATACCAGCGCTGGACGCCGCCGGCGCCATCGGCGCAGGCGGGGGAATCTATAGCCTCGGTCGCAACCGAATCCCCGGTCGAGGCCTCGGCTCCGGTGGCGCGGGCCTTCCCGGAGGACGAGCCGGTTTTTGCATCAGCCGGGGTAGAATCTGAGCCTTTGCACGAAGAACACGAAGATATAGCCGCTGTGCAGGAGGAGCCAGCGGAATCGGCTTCGACTACGACGGAATGGAGTCGCGAATTCCGCCGTTCGGAATCTTCTATTCCCGCGCTAGGCTGGCCAGGCGAGGCCAGAGCCGCGCTGGAGCCAGAAGAAATCACCGAGGGAGAAGAAGGCCGTTCGGTAGCAGAAACTGCCGAGGACAGCGGCCGCTCCCGTGCCACCGCCGAGAGTACCTATGCCCCACACGAGGAGCAGGCGCCGGTGTTTGCTGCCCCGGGCACGATGGAAGAAGAAACCATCGAGGAAGAGGAAGCAGATGCGATTCGTTACGAATCGTCCTCCGATGAAGGCTTCGATGAGTTTGAAGAGGAAACAACCGCGGCGGGGCCTGAGCACTTGAACGGCGATGCTCGCGAAGCCGTTTCCGAAATTCACCAGGCATCTCTTACCGAGGTTGGAGCTGAATCGGCGCCAATTCCGGCTGGCGAAAGTGCGGAGAGCGAAGAAGACAGCGAAGAACTGGAACTGGAAGAAGCCCAGGCTGAAGCTGAGGCCATGCTGGAGGCTGAAGCGCGCGGCAGCGGAACGGTCGATGCCCGAGCTGAAGTTCGGGCTCCATCGGCCACCGCCGGCTACACACAGCGAGCGCCGCGTCCGGCCTGGGAACGCCGCGGACGCGATCGTGGACGCCGCGGCGGTGGACGGCGCTTCCGGCGACGCGAGTCGGCGCCTGTGCCCCTGATCAGCGACCTGCTTAAAGAAGGCCAGGAAATTCTGGTGCAGATTGCGAAGGAACCGATCGGCAAGAAGGGCGCGCGCATCACCAGCCACATCGCGCTGCCAGGCAGATTTCTCGTCTACATGCCGACCGTGAATCACACCGGCGTATCGCGCAAGATTGCGTCGGAAGAAGAGCGGCAGCGATTGAAGCGCATCATTCAGAGCGAACGCGAGAACGGCCACGGTGGGTTCATCGTGCGCACCGCCGCGCAGAACGCGAACGAAGACGAACTGCGCGCCGACATCCGGTTCCTCAAGGGATTGTGGAATGACATCAAGACACGTGCGGAGAACTCCAAGCCGCCGGCGCTGATTTATCACGACCTGAACGTGGTCGAGCGGGTGCTGCGCGATCAGGTCACCTCCGACTTCAACGTGATCTGGGTCGATACGGAAGCGGAATACGAGCGCGTGCTGCGCTTCTTCAATCGTTTCCAGCCTGCGCTGGTCAAGCGCGTCAAGCTCTACACGAAAGAGACGCCGCTGTTCGAGCAGTTCGGTCTGACTGAGGAAATGAACAAGGCGCTCAAGTCGAAAGTGTGGCTGAAGAGCGGCGGCTATATCGTGATCAACCAGACCGAGGCGCTGGTGGCCATTGACATCAACACCGGCAAGTACGTGGGCAAGACTCAGCGCCTGGAAGACACGATCGTGAAAACGAATATTGACGCGATCAAAGAAATCGTGCGGCAGGTCCGGCTGCGCGATTTGGGCGGCATCATCATCATCGATTTCATCGACATGGATGAGCGCCGCAACCGCCAGCGCGTGATGCAGGCGCTGGAAGAAGAACTGCGCCACGACCGGGCGCCTTCAAAGACGCTGCAGTTCAATGATTTCGGCCTGGTTGCCATCACGCGCAAGCGCGTGAAGCAATCGCTCGAGCGCACGATCGGTGCGCCTTGTCCCTATTGTCAGGCGACGGGCTATGTGAAATCGGTGACGACCGTGTGCAACGAAATCTATGTCGAGATGCGCAAGATCGCCAAACATCTGGAGCATGAGGACGTGATGCTGCGCGTGCACCCGGAAGTCGCCAAGGAATTGAAAGCGAACAACGCGCGATTGCTGAACGAGATGGAAGAACTGACCAAGCGCACCATCATCGTGAAGAGCGATCCCAGCTTGCACCAGGAGCAGTTCGACATTAACTGAACACGGGGTGCCCCACCCAACGCGGTTTTTGTTGGGTGGGGGCATCACAGAACTTTTCCACAGCTCCCACTCCATCCTTGTGACGGATAACCTTTACCGAGAAAACCACGTCCCCACAATGGAACCATGGGCAGCGTCCTAATTTGGTTTCTGGGACTTGTGCTGCTGTTTGGCTCTTACGGTCCTGTGTGCATAGGGCAAATTCTTCGAAGACCCGTTAGCTCCACGCCCGTCACAGAAGTCAACAGTATACAAATTGCCGACCTGGTCGTAATAGCTCAAGGTGCCAGCTATGATGATCCATCCGTCATGCTTCAGGGCTTCCTCCCAATCCCTTTGGGAGACGCTGCAATTGTGCGCCGTAAAAAAGTCGTCTTTACCCGGCGGCATGCGGTTGAAAGCGTCGGCACGGCGAATGGGCGGCACGGTATGTCTCAGAATTTTGGCGTAAGCGTCGGGGCCAACCTCCAAGACCTTATCAACCGCGTATTCCGCGGTCGACTTGCCGTAATTTGTAATGTGCTCGGTCCAGCTAGCGCACTTGTTCACCGGGTCAAAATTGACGTTCTGCGGTTGATTGGTGAACCACACGTAGGGTCGTTCTTCTTTGATGAAGTTTTGCTGAAGAGTCCTGACCTGATCCTGAGCGGCCCTCGCTTGCTGCTGGGCGATGGCCAGCTGTTTTCTGGTGTTCATTTCGTCCATCAACGCTCCAGCGTTAGCCCCTTCAGACTGAGAGGCCATGATCTGAGTCTGATAGGACATCTCTTTAACCTGAACGCCGACGAAAGCGGCAGCAATAGCAGCAGCAGCAAAAGCCAGAATGGCGATCCAATAGGGTTGACGGGAAATCTGAAGGGCATTTTGGGATATGGCCAGCGATTGCCGGGAGATGGCGAGACTTTGTTCCTCAAACGGTTCCAATTCATCCCCGCCGACAAGCTGCACAAATACTGGTTTGGCGGGTTCGGTGCCTTGTGCTGCGGGCTGGGGATTGGGCTGTTTCGGGACAATCGGAGCCTGGACCTGTGGCTGAGCGACATCGCTAGGGCCAGTTTGGCTACCTTGTTTATTTTGCTTGGAGCTCTGATCTTCGGCCATAGCATATTATTGTAGCGAGCGATCAGAGGTTTCCGAATGGGTGCGAAGTACAGCAGCTTCAATGACGTGCGAGGAAGCAACAAAAAAATCTTGAGCTCTATGATCGGGCAGTTCGAGCGATTTCGTCCAGGGAGGACGGCAAAGAATAGACGCTGCCTAACTCACATTTGCCAGTGTTTTCACGGCCATATCGGAACGCACGCGAAGCTTCTGCACCGATTCGTGGATCGCTTTCGCGGCAACTCCAGAACCGCCTTGCTCAGCCTGTTTGGCCACGCTGCCGGATTCTTCGGTACAGGTGCTGGCCATATCAATTAGCACGACTACGGCATCAGCGTGCAGCTTCCACACCGATGACATTTTCTGGCTGCGCTTCAGTTCTTCGAGTTCGGTGCTGATGCGGGCGGAAATCGAGACAAGGCGAATCAGTGTGCGGGCGACGTCGGCGCGCAGGCTTTTTTCCTCGAGATAAGTGGCGCAATAGGCATCGGCTTCCGTGGGTGTCAACGTCAGGTTGAAAAAGCGCATGGGCACGACCTGGCGATACTTGGGGTCGGCCACGCGCACAAATACGCGGATGGATTCCTCAACGCGGCGCAGCTTGCCTTCTTCTGCAGCTATTTGCTGCGGAGTGATGGCCAGTGGCTGAAAAACCGCAGGTGCGGCAGGAGCCTTGGCGGCCGCAGCGGCTTTGGCAGCCTTGGGCGCGGCCGCAGCGCCGCCGTTGGATTTCGACGCGCTCGCCGCCGGAGTTAACAGAGAGCGCCGGATCGGAGGCCGGCGGTCGAGTTCTTTCTTGAGCTTCGACACGCGGCGGAATTTTTCCAGAGTCGTGCCGTAGTCGGCCTGCAGCATCTGGTTGCCTTCGATCGCTGCTACGTGCTCGACGGTGACTTCCACTCCGTCCACGGTGCTCAGAATTGTGCCGCCCATTTCTTCGAGCGCCTGGCCGAAGCTCTTGATTTCGCCCAGAGCTTTGGCAAAGAGTTCGTCGAATTTCTTGCCGAAAGAACAGTTGTAAGCCGAAACCGTGGCTAACACGCCAGGATGATAAAACGAAGAGTCCAGCCACTGCTTCAGCTCGCGCACGCGGCCAATGATGCCGGAGTCCATCAGCGCATTGAAATCGCGAAAGCGGGAAGCCTCCTCGCGTAGCGGGTCAAAACGGCGCAGCAACTGCACATGCTCTTCCGGCAAAGACGGCACGTCGGTGTCGGCGAGAATTTCAATCAGGGCAATCTCGAACGGTGAAAGCGGCAGCGCGCCGTCGAGCCCGTAGCCGCTCTGCTCCCACTGGCCGGGCACGCGGGGATGGCGATAGAGAAAAGTCGCGACCAGATCGGTCTTGTCACGGTTTACGTCGGTAGCCTCGCGGCGGCGCACGAAATAGCGCAGCAGCGCCTCCGCCACTTCGGAATCCGTCTCGGGAGTCAGCGCCTGGCGCAGCATGGCGGGCGTAATCGCCATGTCAAGCAGGTGCAGCCAGCGGTACATCCGGGTCAGGGTACCGGGCAATTCGCGCTCGGAGTGGCGTAGCGCGTCTTCGTCAAGCCCGCTCGGGACGGGCACCTCCCCGCCCAGCGGACTGGTCATGAGCTTCTGGTAGAAGCCCTGAACCGTCGCCAGAATGGCTAGTTCAAACCGAAGATCTTCGGCCAAAAATGCCCCCGAGAGCGAGAACTGCGATTAATTCTTTACCAATGTTCAAGTAAAAACGAAAGGTTACCGATGGTGCAAGTTACCACCGGATTGGGGACTGTTCCGCTTCGAGAGGCGTGCGCGGAAGTACATGAACTTCTGCGCAGGGTGCGCGACAGCGCTTAGAAGACGACCGTCTTGTTGCCGTAGACTAGGACGCGGTTTTCCACGTGCCAGCGCACAGCGCGCGACAGGACCACTTTTTCTAGGTCTCGGCCTTTGCGGATGAGGTCTTCGACCGTGTCGCGGTGGGAGACACGGACGACGTCCTGCTCGATGATCGGGCCGTCGTCGAGAACTTCGGTGACGTAGTGGCTGGTAGCGCCGATCAGTTTGACGCCGCGCTCAAAGGCCTGATGATACGGCCGCGCGCCGACAAATGCGGGCAGAAACGAGTGGTGAATGTTGATGATGCGCCGGGGATATCGGTTGACGAACTCGTTGGAAAGGATCTGCATGTAGCGCGCCAGCACCATAAAGTCGGGACCGTGCTCGTCGATCAGAGATTGAATCTTCGCCTCGGCTTCGGCCTTGTTCTCTTTCGTGACCGACACGACCTCGTAGGGAATTTTGTAGAAGTCGGCAATTGGCTGATTGTCGGGATGGTTGGAGAGGATCAGCGCGATGTCGCAGTTGAGTTCGCCGCTCCTCTGGCGGTAAAGCAGGTCCACGAGGCAGTGGTCGTACTTGGACACAAAGATGATCGTGCGCGGGCGGTAGGAAGACAGCGCGAGGCGCCACTTCATCTGAAACTTAGCGGCTGTGGGTTCGAAGTGGCGGGAGAAATCGGTGAGGTTCTTGTCGGTCAGGTCGATGTCGAAGTCTTTGGGATCGAACTCGACGCGCATCAGGAAGAGGCCGGATTCTTCGTCAGCGTGCTCGTCGGCATGCAGGATGTTGCCGCCGTGACGATAGACGAAGTCGGCGATCGCGGCTACTTCGCCCTTCTGGTCAGGGCAGGAGATGAGGAGGATGGCGGAGGGTTTCATAAGCAACAACCGAGTGTACCAGTGGCATCGGGCTTCTCAGCTAACCACTATGGTCTTTTGGCTCGATGACCAGGGTCATCTGGGAAGGGAAGAATACTAGGATTATCATTCAGGCAGGTCCGCTAGCAGAGCCTGCATCGTCTATGTCACAACAAGTGAGAACGTGTCTTGTTGGGCTTGTTTTGCTCGCCTTTAGCGCTACGAGCTTTGCGCAAGATGTGCACATTCTCTTGCGAGCGAAAGACGGTAAGACGTGGTTTCATCTCGGCGAACCCATCACCTTGGAAGCGGCCTGCCTGGACTCGGCAACCGGGCACTATCTCCTGCCCTGCACTGTTGTTCTCAAAGCGGAAGGCGTTTCCCCGGGCAGCCGCATGTTAGCTGATCGCATCGACCAAACGGCGTGGGAAGATGCTCAGACTGGAGCGCTGCCGCCTGGACCTCGCGGACAATGTGGAAACGTCGACAACCGGCTGCCATCAGAAGTGTCAGATGCGCCCACTTGGAGCGAAGTTACTCTTAAGGAGCCGTTTCCCGCTTACGTTGGGCAATACAAAATCACGGCTGACTTGGCGTTTGATCTGGAGATGGCCGAGCGTTTTGGACAAACACAAAAGCACGCCTCATCAAACGAGGTGGAGATCAGCGTGGATGATAACCTGGGCTGGAAGAACCATCTGATTCATTTTCACGACTGCGATTACGATTTTCAGCTCGCGCTTGTGCCAGACGAAGAGGCGGTCGGAGCGCTGCGTAAGCATCTCAACGAATGTGCACGCACCTTCGATGAACCCTATACCGAGCTCCTGCACGAGATTGTTTGGCTGAAGATGCAGGTTGAGCAGCCCGAGCTCTATTCACGCATGTTGGAACTTGAGCGAACCCGGCTACCTTTCAGGCGCGATGAGGAGGCGGATCTGCAAATGCAGGAGCTTGAACAGGCCCGAACGAGTGCGGCAGGCGACGTGAAGCAGATTCACAACTGGTTCCACGACCAATATCGAGAGTTGTTGTTGGAAACTGGGAAGCAACTCGTCCAGGCCTACAAGTCGCATCCTGAGCTACACCACAATCAAGATTTTCAGGAGGATCTGCAAAGCGGTTTCGAGAGTTGGCATGACGCTGCCGCATGTTTGTTCGGCGGTGCAGATAGCTATGTGAGTCGCGAGGAAGTGGTGATGTTTCTGAAAGAGGCAGGTCGTTCTCAGAAAGACATTGCAGCATTCCTAGAGAACCATAAATCTAATCTTCCACTGGCTACTCCGGAATACCAACATTAATCCGCTACTTTCGTAGGTCTTTCAGAATTTCTCCTGCCGCATTTGCCCCCGATCCTCCCGTCAACCCCGCGCCGGGGTGCGTTCCACTACCGCACAAATACAGCTTCGCAATCGGGGTTCGATAGCGCGCCCAGTCGAGCAGCGGGCGCATGGTGAAGAACTGGTCGAGCGCGAGTTCGCCGTGAAAGATTTGTCCGTCGGTCAGGCCGTACTTTTCTTCGAGATCGTGCGGCGTGATGATCTGGTGCGTCAGGATCAACTCCGGCAGATTGGGTGCGTATTGCGCGAGCGTCTGCACGACGGTCTGGCCAAGCGCTTTGCGTTGGGCTTCTCCGTTCCGATCTTCCCAGCCGCCTTTGAGCTTGTAAGGAGCGTACTGCATGTAAATCGACATCACATGCTTGCCTGCGGGCGCGAGCGTGGGATCGGTGAGCGAGGGAATCGTGGCTTCGAGATACGGCTGGCGCGAAAAGTTGCCGTACTTCGATTCGTCGAACGCGCGTTCGAGATAGTCGATCTCGTGGCCGATATGGATGCGGCCTTTCAGCGCACTAACGTCGCCGTTGAGCGCCGTGAATTTCGGCAGACCTGATAGCGCGAGGTTGATCTTGGCTACTGTGCCGTTGCCGCGGTAATGCTGCAGCTTCTGCACGAAATCGGGCGAAAGGTGCATGGGATCGGTCAGCTTGAGGAGCGTGCGTTTCGGGTCGGCGTTGGAGATAACAGCGCGGGCGTGAATTTCTTCTCCGGTGGAAAGCAGCACGCCGGTGGCGACGCCGTTCTGTACGCGGATCTCGATCACTTCGGCGCCCGTACGGATTTCCGCGCCTGCTGCTTTCGCCGCTGCGGCCATAGCCTGTGTGACAGCACCCATGCCGCCAGCGGCAAAGGTCGGCGTGCCTACGGGGTGCGAATCGCCGGCCGCACGGATCAGCAGAACCAGCGTGCTTCCCGCCGACCACGGGCCGAGAAATGTTCCGAAAACGCCACGCGCAGCAACGACCGCGCGCAGGAGTTCGGTCTCGAAATATTCCGCGGCGAGATCGGCAACGGCCATCGGTCCCCAGCGCAGCAGTCGGAACATATCTTTCTTGCCGAGGTTGCGGATGGCGCGGCCAGTCTTGAGCATGCTCCACAGATCGCCACTCGAGGGATGGTCAATGTCGGGCGGCGTAGTCGTCAATGCTTCGCTGATGACTTTGCTGATTTTGCCAAGCGACTGTTCGAACTCGGGATACTTCGTGGCATCCTTTTGCGAAAACGCCGCGATCTGTTGCGCAGATTTGGCTGCGTCCTGATAGAGCGTCAACGCACGGCCGTCAGGGGAGAGAGCCGTCACGCAGACTTCAGGTGTGATTGTCCGCAGGCCGTGGTGTTCAAGTTGCATATCGCGGACAATCTCAGGCCGCAGCGGCCCCGCAGCATGTGCAAGCGTCGAGCAGCGAAAGCCCGGGTGAAATTCGTCGGTGACCGCTGCACCGCCGACTTGCGAATTGCGCTCAAGGACCAGCGGCTTGAAGCCTGCTTTGGCGAGGTAGAAGGCGGTCACCAGCCCGTTGTGGCCGCCGCCGATGACGATGTCGCGCTGAGTCCCGGGCATCAGGCGGCTCCCTTGATGTCTTTCAGAATTTCGAGCGCCGCCAGGCGTCCGTTGGCGCCCATAATGCCGCCACCCGGGTGCGTCGCCGATCCGCACATGTAAAGGTTTTTGATGGGAGTGCGGTATTGTGCCCAGCCCGGTACGGGACGCAGGAAGAAGAGTTGCTCAAGCGAAAGCTCGCCCTGGAAAATGTTGCCCTCACTCAGCCCCCATTCGCGTTCGAGGTCGAGCGGAGTGATCACCTGTTTCTGGATGATGATCTCTTTCAGATTCGGCGCGTGCTCCGCGATCGTATCGACGACCGTATTGCCGAACGCTTCTTTTTGCTCATCCCAGTTGAGCCCGGGGCGCAGCTTATAGGGCGCGTATTGCACAAAGCACGACAGCACGTGCTTGCCCGGCGGCGCGACGGAAGGATCGGTCAGCGAGGGGATGACCATGTCAACGTAGGGACGACGGGAGAAATTTCCGTATTTCGCGTCATCGTAGGCGCACTCCATGTATTCGACTGCAGGAGAAATGGAGATCGCGCCACGCAAGTGCGAGCCGGGCCCGGGCATGCATTTGAAATTCGGCAGGGCGTCGAGCGCCATGTTGACCTTGCCCGAGGAGCCGCGGAACTTGTAGCGGTTGACTTCTTCGAGGAAGTCGCCGGGCAGGTGCTGGGCCTCGATGAATCTTGTGAATGTCAAGCGCGGATCGACCGAGGAAGAAATCACGTCGGCGTAAATCTCGTCGCCGTTCGACAGGACGACACCTTTCGCCTTCCCATTCTTTACGATGATCTGCGCGATGGCCGACTTGGTGCGGATTTCGACGCCGGCCTCGCGGGCTGCGTCGGCAATCGCATTGGAGATTGCTCCCGTGCCGCCGCGGGCAAACCCCCACGCCCGGAAGGCGCCGTCGATTTCGCCCATGTAGTGATGAAGGAGAACGTACGCGGTTCCCGGCGAGCGCACACCGAGAAAAGTGCCAATGATGCCGGAGGCCGACATGGTCGCTTTGAGCACGTCGGTTTCGAACCATTGATCGAGGAAATCAATGGCCGACATCGTCATCAGCTGGACCTGGTTGTATTTATCGTAGCTTGACATGTCCTGGAAGCGGCGGCCGAGGAAAACCAGCTTCATCAGTTCGCGCGGATTGAGCGTGGTCGGGTCAGGCGGCACCATGCTCAGGATCGGCTTCACGAAGCGGCACATGGCCTGCATCGCTTTGCCGAATTCGTCGTAGGCTTCGGCGTCGACACGCGAGTGGCGTGCAATTTCACGATGTGTCTTGCCGTGATCGTTCACGCGCCACAGATAGTCGCCGTTCGGCATGGGCGTGAACGTACCGTCGAGGGGAAGGATTTCCAGGCCGTGGCGGGGAAGCTCAAGGTCGCGGATGATCTCGGGGCGGAGGAGGGAAACGACGTAGGAGCAAACCGAAAACTTAAATCCAGGGACGATTTCTTCCGTACATGCTGCACCGCCGAGGACGTGCCGGCGCTCGAGCACGAGCACTTTCTTGCCGGCACGGGCGAGGTAGGCCGCGTTGACCAGGCCATTGTGGCCGCCGCCGATCACGATGACTTCGTACTGGTTAGCCATTTCGCTCTTATCCTTCAGCTGTTCGCTTGCTGATTAGGGAAACGCAAATGATACTCGCGTGCGAAGTACGGTGGTAGCGGGATCAGAGGCCGCTGGGAAGAACGCTCCAACTTCTGAGGAGGCTGCACGGTGATGGCGGGTTCGCGCGCATAACTGAGTCGAAGACGAAGGCTATTGTAGCGAGAAGAGTGCGTTTTGTCTGCACGTTCAGGGACAATGTGACTCGCAGTCAGCGTGGCGCACGGTTGCCGCAAAAGCGCGTGGCTGAATATAATCCGGCTTCGACTTGATCGCAAACGGAGTGAAACCTTGCCCATTGGAACCGCATTTCACGAGAGAACTTTTCCTCTGTGCCACAGCCTGAATTACCGCGAGTGGTCGGGGTATTACACCGTCAGCGTGTACGAGGTGCATCACGAGCACGAGTACAACGCCATTCGCAACGCGTGTGCGCTGATTGACATCACGCCGCTCTACAAGTACATGGTCACTGGCAAAGACGCGACCAAGCTGGTGAACCGCGTGATCACGCGCGACATCAACAAGGTCAAAGTCGGGCAGGTGATTTACTGCTGCTGGTGCGACGAAGAAGGCAAGGTCATCGACGATGGCACGATTTCTCGGCTGGAGGAAAACGTCTATCGCTGGACCGCGGCCGATCCCAGCCTGCGCTGGTTCCGGCAAAACGGCCTGAATATGGACGTGCAGATCGAAGACATTTCCGAAAAAACAGCGGCGCTCGCGCTGCAGGGGCCGACTTCAGCGAAGCTCCTGAAAACCGTGGCCGAGGCCGACATCGCCAATCTAAAGTATTTCCGCGTTACACGCGGCCAGATTGCCGGAGTTCCAGTGGACATTTCCCGCACGGGCTACACGGGCGATCTGGGGTATGAAATCTGGATTCCATGGAACGAAGCGGTCAAGGTCTGGGATGCGCTGGCGGAGACAGGGAAGCAGTTCGATCTGCATGCTGCCGGCATGCTCGCGCTCGATGTGGCACGAGTTGAGGCGGGGCTGCTGCTCATCGAGGTGGATTACATCAGCTCTAAGAAGGCGCTGATTCCGTCGCAGAAATACTCGCCGTACGAGTTAGGTTTCGCCAAGATGGTGCATCCGGAGAAAGAGAATTTCATCGGCAAGCGCGCTCTCGAACGCGATGCGAAGAACGGCGTGCCGCGGCAGTTGGCTGGGCTGGAAGTGGATTGGACCGATGTGGAGCGGCTTTACGAACGCTATGGTCTGACTCCGGCGGCGCCGGCGCAGGCTTCGCGCGTTGCGGTTCCTGTCTATTCGGGCGAGAAGCAGGTGGGCAAGGCAACGACGACGACGTGGTCGCCGACGCTGAAAAAGATGATCGCGCTCACCAGTCTGGAGACGGAATATTCGAAACCGGGCACGCCGTTGCAGATGGAGATCACGATTGAGGCAATCCGACTGAAGACGAATGTGAAGGTGACGACGCTCCCCTTCTTCAGTCCGCCAAGGAAGACGGCGACGCCGGTGTAGGTTTCATTGGTGCCGTCCCTTAAGGACTCGTTCTGTTTTCCGCCAGCTACCCGGCACTGCCGTGCCGGGCTCTCATATTCCGCCGCCACGGGGCTGGCCTTACATGGCTTTTTCGCCACTCCGTTTCCAATACAAATACCCCGGAACAGCGATCAGCACGATTCCGATGCCGACCAAAGTTTCAAGCGGCCGCGTCCAGATCGTGTTCAAGATCCAGGCGGCGCCTGCGACGACATAGATAGCTGGCAGCCACGGATATCCCGTGCAGCGGTAAGGGCGCGGAATGTCCGGGCGTTTCCAGCGCAGCCAGAACATGCCAATCACGGTCAGTTCATAGGACAACACCATCCCAAAGATGACGTAGGTGTAGAGCTGGTCGTAGCGCCCGCTGACGGTAAGCACGCAGGCCCAAATGCCCTGGCCGATGAGGCTGAATGCCGGCGTGCGCCACTTGGGATGAATGACCGCCATGCGCTGAAAGAAAACGCCGTCCTGCGCCATAGCGAGATACACACGCGCGCCCGAGAGCGTGCAAGTCGCTGCTGCGCTGAAGCAGGAGATGGCAATCATAAGCGAGAGCCACACGGCGGCCTGCGGCGAGAACAACGCGGCTGCGGCGGCGTGCGCGATGGTTTCGTGCTTGGCAATTTCATTCAGCGGCAGGGCATACACATAGGTCAAATTCATCGCGATGTAAATCACGGCCACGGCCAGCAGGCCGACTACCATTGCGAGAGGCACGTTGCGGCGCGGATTCTTTACTTCTCCCGAGACCCACGTGATGTAGACCCATCCGTCATAGGCCCAGAAAACGGCGATCAGCCCTACGCCGAGCGCTGAGATCAGCTGCGCGGGGCCGAGTCCCATCGTGAGGCTTACGCCGTGCGGCTGAAAGTTCGTCCAGTGTCCTTTGCCGATGGCAAATCCGAGAACGACGAATGCCGACATGGCCGTGAACTTGGTCCATGTGGACACGTTCTGCAGCAGCGCGCCCCAGCGCAGCCCGAAAACGTTGACAACGGTGAGAATCACAATCAGGAAAAGGCCAAGCGCATGGGCGCGGGTGACCGTGATGCCGGCCACGGCAAAGACGACGCACTCCTGGGAAACGGCAGGAAACACCTGACCGACGTACGCGGCCGACGCAACGGAGAGGGCCGCGATGGTGCCTCCGTTGGCTACGGCGAACAGCATCCACCCATAGAGAAACGCAACGAGATCACCGTAGGCCTCGCGCAAGTAGACGTATTGGCCGCCGGAGTCGGGGAACATCGAGCCCAGCTCCGCGAAGGCGAAGCAGGCACAAAGAGAGATGAGAGCTCCGCCCACCCAGACACCGAAGAAGAGCAGAGGCTGCGGCAGAGGGCCGGCGATGTCCTTGGCCGTCAGGAAAATCGAAGAACCGATGACGCCCGAGACCAGCAGCAGAACAGAATCGAGCAGGCCGAGGCCGCGGATCAGCGTGGGTTTCGTTTCAGCGGGACCGGCTTCGGAAGCAACTGCGATCGGGGAAGCTTCCATCATCCGATTCCGAGTTCGTCGGGGGATTCGAGTGGTGTGCCGCAGCGGCGGCAGATCACCGAAGAACAATCCCCGCAAGTGAGAGGATCGGTGACTTCCTCTGCGCAGTTGGGGCAATAGAGCGGGCCGGGACCAGGCTTGGGCGGAGATGGGGGCTGAGGGCGTGTCGCCATGCGGAGGGAAACTGTAACACAGAAGCGGTATGTGGCTCACTAGTTCGATGCAGATCGCTGACCGCAGCGGTCAATCGTTTGTGACTCGCGGCACAGACGGGAATTCGGGTCAGAACTAAACTGGCGTGCGGCAAGCTGTGGCCCAGGAGGCTCGTCATGGACTGTATTGCACTGTTGCATCCAACGCCGACAGATCCCGAGATCGCGGTTGTGAAAATCTCCAACAAGGAACACAAGGCCTTTCATGATAATTGGCCGGAATTTGTCAAACAATTAAAGGTGTTTGGCATTGACGTGTCGACGCTCGAACCAGCACCATGCGCCGGGGACACAAGCGCGAATGCCTGGCTGATGCTGCTTGCGCATCGCCTCGACTGCACTTGGCAGTCTCTGTGCGTGAGGGTGAGGGTCTAGAGCAGGCGGCCTATGGCGACAGGCCCATCCGCCGCACGAGGTCTTCAAATCTGGCATCAGATCGCAGTGGATCCACAGCAGGATCGACTTTGATTCCTGCCAAATAGGGATCCCGCTGTGTGTAGGTCCGCTCAAGCCACCGGAGCGCATTGTTGCGGTCGCCGAGGGACGCGTACGACACCATAATGAAATAGGGTGGAACGTAGTTCTCGCGGGATTGCTTGAGCAGTTGGGCGAGAATTCGTTGAGCCTCGGCTTTGTTTCCCAATTGCGCATAGATGCGCCCCAGGAGCACCCTCCAGACCGTTTCCTTGCCCGAGAGGGTCCACGCCTTCATGCTCTCGTCAAGGGCTTGCGGGTATTGGCCCTTGCCCAGGTAGGCATAGCTGAGACACGCGTGAGCGTTGTCGCTGTTCGGAGCCAGCTCTAAGCCTCGCCGGCACTGCTCCAGCGCCTGATCGTAGCGGCGGGCGCAATATGCATCCCATCCAGCTGTGGTGTTGCTATCGTTGTAAAGAGGATCCAGTTGCTGGGCCGTCAGAATCTGCATCCAGGCTTCGTCGGCTCGTCCCATAGCCGCCAGGAAAACCGAGTACATGCGATGAGCCTCGGCATCACCGGGGTTGAGTTGGAGCGCGCGCTGGTACTCGTGGTCAGCGTCGGCCCAATTCCAGTCGCCATAGAACCGTACGGTGGCCAGGGCGGTATGAGCGTGGGCCAGAGTTTCATCGAGAGCAACGGCGCGAAGAGCATAGTCCCGTGCCTTGGGCATCGCCTCGTGCGGCGGCAGGCTAATGTCGTTCCAGTAAGAGTCGGCCAATCCTGCGTACGCCGCGGCGTAGTTGGGGTCTGACTGGATTGCCTGCTCAAAGTACTGGCGGGCCTTCGCGCGCTGCTCAGCATTGCCGAATCGCAGGTACTCCGCTTTAAGATAAGCCTCGACGGCGGCAGGTTCGACGGGACGGGCTACGGCAAGGCGCGCTCGCTCTCCGGGCGTCAGGTTGATCCGTATCTCGCGGGCAATTGCCAGCGCCATTTGGTGCTGCAGCGTGAGCAGGTCGCGGAACTCGCTCTCATACCTGCGCGACCAGAGCTGCCGGTCATCGGCGGCGCTCACCAGCCGAACCGTCACCTGCACCGTCGGGTCCGAGCGCATGACCGACCCTTCGATGACGGCATCCACGTTCAACTGGCGGGCAACCTCGCGCAAGGACACGCCCCCGGTTTTGTAGCGCATGACCGACGTGCGCGAGATGACGCGTTGCAGGGGGTGCATTTGGCCTAGATCGGTGATCAGAGAGTCGGTCATCCCATCGGCCAGGTATTCCTGCTGTGGGTCGCCCGATAAATTAGAAAAGGGAAGAACTGCCAGCGATTCAATGCGGGGCGTGCTGTGGCTCAGCAACGGGTCAAGCCAACGCTTCGCGTACGATCCAAATACAAGAACTAGAAGCACTCCCACAAGGCATGCTGCCAGCACATAGAAGCTGTATCTTTCTGTACTCCTGAAGGCAGAGACGCCCGGGCCGGACGCATTCGTCAGTTCGTGTAGTTCCCGCGCCAGATCTTTGGCAGACTGATAGCGCTTTTCAGGGTCCTTCTCCAGACACCGCAGGATGATGGCTTCGAGTCGCGGCGAGATGCCCGTTCTGACCAGTCCCGGGGAAACGGGCACCTTGTGGAGGATATCATCGGCCAGAGCCGTGGACAGCCTTTGGTCAAAGGGCGGGCGACCGGTGCAAAGTTCGTATAGCACAGCCCCAGCAGAATAGATATCAGTCCGTGCATCCACGGCCTGCCCCAGGAGTTGCTCCGTCGCCATGTAGGGTAGCGTGCCGGCGCACCCCTCCGGGCCGGTAAAGCTCGCCGTGGTTGCTAGGGGACTGGAGCGAAGCATGAACCAAGCCAGCCCGAAATCGAGGATCTTCAAACGATCGTCCTTGGTCAGCCTCAGATTTCCCGGCTTCAGATCGCGATGAATGACTCCTTGCTCATGGGCCGCCGCCAGCCCTTCCGCCAACTGCACTCCAATGCGAACAATTTCCTTTTCCGGCAGGGCCCCCTGGCGAACCTTCTCGTCCAGGGCCAGCCCAGGGACATACTCCATCACCAGAAAATCCACGTTATCCTGAGTGTCGAAATCAAGGACCGTGACAATGTTGGGATGATTCAGCTTGGAGAGGGCCCGAGCTTCTTTGCGGAAGAGGTGACGCGTTTTGTCGTCCGTTCCGGGAGGCAGAACCTTCAGGGCAACGTTGTGTCCAAGGTGCTGATCGTGGGCCAGAAATACAGCCCCCATGCTGCCTTCGCCGATCTTCTCGACGATGCGGTAGTGACCCAGTTCGCTGTCGATCAGCGAGCCGTGGTTGAGCGCCTGGCCCATACGGGGAAGTCCCCTTCCCCCTCACGCAAATCGTAGGTCCGCCGTGCCGGGTAGTCAATGGAGAATGAGCACGCCCGTCGGCCGTGGTAAAAAAGGAGACGGTGGTCTAGCTTTAGAGCGAAAAACCATGCCAGACAAATCCCAGACTCCCGACGAGAAGCTGCAACAGGAATTCAACCGCTGGGCTGCGGCCGGTGAAGGCCCCAAGATGGAGAGTCACCATCTGAACATCACGGAAAAGACCTTGCGGCTGATGAATCTTCGCCCGGGGGAGCGCGTGCTCGATCTCGGCTGCGGATCGGGATGGGCAACTCGCTTACTGGCGCGGCTGGTGGGTGAAGGGCCGGAGGGATTTGGTCAGGTGGTGGGACTCGATGTATCCGACGAGATGGTGCGGCTGGCGCGCGAGGCGTCGAAGGATTTCGAGAATATTCTCTACGTGTGGGGATCGGCACAGCAGATTCCGTGGGAAGAAAATTTCTTCGACAAAGTGCTGTCGGTGGAGTCGTTTTACTACTATCCCGATCAGGACCGGGCGCTGATGGAGTTATTTCGCGTGATGGCGCCGCGGGGCAGGCTGTTCATCTTGATCAATCTTTACCGCGACAACGTGTATTCGCTGCAGTGGGTCGACAAGCTGAAGGTTCCGGTGCACGTGCGGTCGGCGGCGGAGTACGTGGAACTGCTCAAGAAGCACGCCTTTGAAAACGTCGAGGCGCGGCGCATTCCCGACGACACGCCTACTCCGGACGATTATCAGACGAAGTCGTTCCGCAGCCTCGACGATCTACGCGCATTCAAGCGGGAGGGAGCGCTGCTGTTGACGGCCTCGAAGCCGGACCTGCGCACACCTGCGCCGGGTTACACGATCTACTGATGGTGGGATCGTCAGCGGCTAAAGCCGCCCCAATTTCCCGTCTCTATGCGGCACGACTGAAGTCGTGCCCTTCCTATTCCGTCGCCTACATCGCGCTATCGTCGTCATCGTCGCGATCATGATGGCTCAAGTCTCTCACAGGGCTGAGGGGGCGGCCATCATTAGCATGGCGAACTTCAATTCTGCCATTCACATTTTCCAGCAGGATGTGTGTATCGCCGTTGCCCAGTTCACCGCGCATGTCGCGGCCGACATAGCGGTGACGATTCACATGCAGTCCGAAATCGTTTTCGATACCGCCGGAGACCGTGCTGGCTTCGAGCTTAGCGCTCGAATCGGAAGGAATCGTCAGCTCGACTGAACCGTTGATCGAACTCAATTCGACGGAGTCTGATGGAAGGCGGTCGAAACGTGCGTCGAGATGTCCGTTGATGGTCGAAATTTTAGCCCGTCCGGCGAGGTTACTGGCTTCTACCCGGCCGTTGACGGACGCAGCGCGAACTTCTCCGCTCACGCCCGCAACGTCGAGCGATCCATTGACCAGCGCGATCTCATCCAGGCGCGCTGTGCGAGGGACGGTCAGCGTGTACTCGACACACGCGGCGCGATGGTGCGATCCCCAGTTGTCGTGGTTGTGCTCGGGATACTTGGTGCGAATTGAGAGATAGTCCTTGCCCGAATCGACCTCGATGCGCGCTTCATCGAGTTCTTCCTTATCGTCGGCGTACTTGACCGCATCCACTTTTACCTCGCTTCGGTCCCAGCCGGAGATATGTACCGCCCCATTGACGTTGCTGAGCTCGATGCGGCCATCGGGTGTGAGCGCGTAGGTCTGATGAAATTCCTCCGTGACGGCTCCGTAGTGATCGGAGGCGTGCGCCCCCAGGGCAAACGCGCACAAGGCAAAAACGGTGCCCAGAATGGCTCCCAGCCTGGTGGCAGATCGGCGTTGGCGGTTCATAAAGCCCTCCGTTTCCGTTGGTTTAGACGGTTGTGGAGAGGTTTGGTGAGGACGAATTTCTGGTTTCTTGCCGCTTCGGGTCGACAGCTACCAGTGCAGTCCTACTTCTTCGATCCCATTTCGGCGATCTTCATTTCGCCGATCTTGATCCCCTTGATCTCGGCCTCGTTCAGCAGGTACACGCCCAGGATGGCCATCTCGGGCTCAATCGGATGGCGATAGCGCTGGCTGGGAAAGACGACATAGTAGATGGCGGGATAAAGCAGGATCAGCCAGAACAGCAGCCCGGCGCCGGGTTTGCGCTGGCGTAACGCGCGCCCCAAGCCCCAGAACATCAGGACTGAAGAAGCGAGAAATAGAGAATTCTTCACCTGTGCCAGCCACCACACCTGCGCCAGTCGCGGCGGCCCAGCCCAGAAATAAATGAAGCGCTTCACGCAGAGGACGAAGAAGCGAAAGTAGTCGGCCCGGATGTAGTCCATGGCCTGCTTCTTCCGCATTGCGATGTAAGAGAGTTCGCCCATGGCGGTGTACTGGCGCATAGCGTAGACATCCTGCGTGGGATGCAGGTACTGCATCCAGGTGCCGTCGGCGCCGTTGCCATTGCCCAGGCGCAACTCGGCGCCAAAGTTGTCGCGAATGAAAATGAAGTTTCCGAATGTGCGGTACTCATGCAACAGCCAGGGAGCGAGACACGCGAAGAAGATCACCGACGCGAGCACCACTCCGGCGGTTGAACGGCCGAGCGCATATTTCCTGCCCGATCGTGCCTGGTGATACCAAGCCCACAATCCCGAAGCTGGTAAGAACGAGAGCAGCACAGTGCTGTTCAGAGCGGCGATGCCCCAAAGCAAGCCGAACTCGAGCCACGGGACGAAGCCTTCGCGGTCTTCCATTGTGAGTGCTAGCCAGAAAATCACAGCCATCAAAAGCGCTGACAGGCTCGTTTCCCACACCCAGCGCGTGCACCAGAACATGACGTAGGGCAGCACGGCCCACGTCCAGGCAGAGCCGACCGCCACTCGTTCAGAGAAGATGCGTCGCGCAATCAGAAATATCGGAATGCAGGTGAGCGCCGAGAAAACGCTGTTGATCGAGAGCAGAACGAACGCCGACGCGTGCGAATAAATGCCGAACTGGCGAAACACGGCAGCGACCAGATAGGGGTACAGCGGGGGTTCCCACGCCGTAGGCCCGGTCGGAGCGCCGAAAGGATTGCTGAAGCCCTGTCCCGAGGCGATAGCGACGCCGATGCGTCCCATCTCCCAGCCGAAGCCGAAGTTGCTTTCCAGGTCTTTGAACTTGTAGGTGTGGCCGACGATGATCCATCCCACACGCAGGAAAAGCGCGATGGCGACCATCCAGAAGGTCGAGGTGCGGATACGCGCCCAGAGTTGGGGCAGGCTTTGCGATGGCGAGGGATGGCGCACAATTTCTTTTACGACTTCCAGCTAAATTATTCAAGAGAAAGGGGTTGGGTTGCCCTGCGATGGGGGAGCACCCCTAGCCAAAGGGCGGGTACTTTTTGTTTGGCTCATTTTGGCTTGCTGGCTTTCCAGGTAGTTTTCAAGGACGCGGATTTCGGAAGTCTTCGTTATGATTTTGCCCGTCAGGAACTCGCATCCGGGCGCTACTGGCCTGTACGGGATATTCCACGTAGGCCCCTCGCTCTCGAATTCGTTTTTCAAATACTCTTGGAGCTGTGTGCTTCGGACATATCTATTGGCTTTGTCGATCCAGGTCATCACCTCTGGTGCTGGCGGTGGGCTGCTGGAGTTTGGCCCGCATCGCTCGTGGAGCTTCTCGCCTTGGGTTCCGAGGTCATGCAGATCCGTGGCTATCGTGTGGTACAGCTTCTGCCTCGCTTTTTTCTCGCCCGGCGTTTCCGGGCAGACCGTGTTGGCGAGTTCATCGAGATAATTAGCCAGCACATATTCGATGCTCGCGCCCGACAGCATACCGCTGTTCAGGCTCGACTCGGATTGGCTGTTGCTTTGTATTAGCAGTTCGGCTGTTTTTGGCGGTATGCGATTTATCAGCAAATCGCGCAGGTACTTCGCCCGTGCCACGTATCTGCTTCTAAATTCGTTCTCGTGTGTTTGCATCGACTCCAGCAGCCGTCTTGCCCTGGCCTCAAAGAAATCTTTTCTTTGCTGATCGGTGGTCGTACTCGCTGCTTGCGTCCATTCCTGATCCATGAGCGCGCGCTCGTCAGCGTCATACTTCTGTTGGAACGTTCGAATCTCTTGTGCCTCTTGGCGAGCGGGTTTGCATAAGTCTGAGTTGGACGCTTCGAGATCAGCCTTGTTTTGAGCGCTCATCTGCTTGATAGCAGCGGCTAACTCTGTGCCCTGCAGGCCTGGCTGTCCCACGCGGCCGACCATTAATGCAAGACTGTCGAGTTGGCCCTTTGTATACTGCTGCTGCAAGAGACTTTGGTCCAGTTTCCCTCGGAGATCGTCCTGTTTTTGTTCGCTTTTGCGAAGCTCTTCGTTGTGTATTTGGTCGGAATGGTGGATATACACTGCGGTGAGGACGCTGATAATGACGCCGAACGCCCACACTGCCCAGAACCGCCGTTTGTCCTTCCTAATTTCGTTCGTGATCAGCGCCAGCGCCACCGCGAATAAGGTGGGCAGCGCACTTACCGCCCATTCGAGACCTTGATCGAGCATGCGAGCCCCTCGATTCCCGCCTTTGAGCAGTATACGCTTTGTCTTGCATCCAGCCGCATGATTCGTGGGAATATTTGCTTCTATTTCAGTTGCTTACGTTGAGTTTGCCTTCGGTGCTGAAGATTTTACTTGACAAAAATTAACGATCGGCAGTAACTTAACGATGTTAACTTAACATCGTTAACAAAGGAACCAGCGTTATGGGTGTCAAGGAAAGACGCGAACGGGAAAAGTCGGAAACGCGCGACAAGATTCTCGACGCGGCTCGCGAGCTGTTTGTGACCGAGGGCTACGAAGGCGTCTCGATGCGGCGCGTGGCCGAGAAGATCGAGTATTCGCCCACTGCGATCTACGTTCATTTTGCCGACAAGAATGAGCTCTTTCGCGAGCTCTGCCACCAGGATTATGCGCGGCTGGCCGAGGTTTTCCAGAGTTCGGTAATGTCCACCGACCCGATCGATCGGCTTAAGCAGATCGGCGCGATCTACATCGAGTTCGGACTGCGCAATCCGAATCATTACAAGTTCATGTTCATGACGCCGCATCCGGCGCAAGAGCTTGACGACGATGACCGTGAGATGCACGGCAATCCCGAAAAGGACGCCTATGCCTTCCTGAAGTGGGCGGTGCAGCAGGCGATTGATGCGGGATGCTTCCGCGCAGAACTGCGCGATGCGGAACTGATTTCCCAAACGTTGTGGGCGTCGGTGCACGGCGTGATTTCGCTGCACATTGCCAAGGGCTGCGATGCGTGGGTGGACTGGCGTCCGATCAAGGATCGCGCTGAATTCATGCTGGATTTGAGCCTGCGCGGGCTCGTACGCGAAGGGCTCGAACGCCAAGTGAAGGAGGGTCAGTAACCATGCCCCCTCTTGCGCAACGGAACCTGTTTCACGACAAAGTGCGGCTCACGGTCACGCTGACGGGAATCGTGTTTTCGGTGGTGCTGATCGTCGTGCAACTGGGATTGTTTCTCGGATTCACCACCGCAACGTCGAATCTGATTGACCACTCGGGCGCGGATCTTTGGATCACCTCGAAAAACGTGCCTTACGTCGAGCAGGGAGTCGCATTCAGCGAGCGCAAACTGAACCAGGTGCGCGCCGTTCCGGGCGTGGCAGATGCGCAGAAGATCATCGCGCACTGGACGCAGTGGAAGCGGCACGATGGCGGACAGGAGTCGGTGCAGATCGTGGGCATTAATGTCGACGATCCGCTGGAGCAGCCGTGGAATTTAGTCCAAGGGCGCGTGGAAGACCTGAAGTCACCGGATGCGGTGATCATGGACGAGCTCTACAAGCAGAAACTCGGCGTGACCCGCGTGGGCGAGGTGTTCGAGATCGGAGGATATCGCGCGCGGGTGGTCGGGTTTACGCGCGGCATTCGGTCGTTCACGACGTCGCCCTACGTGTTCACAAGCTTCAAGAACGCGCAGGATTTTACCAACATGCGCGAAGATCAGACGCTGTTCATTCTGGTAAAGGTTGCGCCGGGGGCCAGTGTGAAGCAAGTGCGGAGCACGCTGCTCGATCGGATGAAAGACGTAGACGTGCTGACAAACGCCCAATTCAGCCATATGACGACGTTCTATTGGATGTTCACCACCGGCGCGGGTGTCGCGGTGCTGATTGCGGCCGTGCTGGGGCTCGTCGTGGGATTCGTGGTTGTGGCGCAGACGATCTACGCGACCACGATGGATCACCTCCGTGAATTCGGCACGCTGAAGGCGATGGGCGCGCCGAACAGCTACGTCTACAAAGTCATCATGAAGCAGGCGGCGATTAGCGCGGTGATTGGATATGTGCTGGGGATGATCGTGAGCGTGTTTGTGGTGCACGGCAGCGAGAAGGGTGGCGCGGCAATTCTGATGCCCACGCCAATGGCGATCGGAATGTTTTTTCTGACGTTGATGATGTGTGTGGGTGCGGCGCTGGTGTCGATCAACAAAGTTACCCGGATCGATCCGGCGATGGTGTTCAAGGGGTGATCGAATCGTATCAGGGCACGCCTTCAGGCGTGCCGCGATGTGGGACAGCAGCAATGCGCCTTCAGGCGCTGGGGAGCAGATGAAATGCAGCCGGCAATCGCAGTTCGGGATCTGACGAAGAAATACGAAGAAGGTGCAGCGGGAACGCTCGCTCTGCGCGGCGTTGATCTAGACGTGCTGCCGGGAGAGCTGCTAATGCTGGTGGGACCGTCCGGCAGCGGCAAAACGACGCTGCTGTCAATCATGGGATGCATTTTGACAGCAACTTCGGGCAGCGTGCGCGTGGCGGGAAAGGAAGTGGTGGGGCTGCGCGAGAACCAGCTGCCGGCGCTGCGGCTCGAGCACATCGGATTTGTATTTCAGGGATTCAATCTTTTTCCGACGCTGACGGCGGGCGAGAACGTCGAGTTGATGCTCGATCTAAAAGGTGTATCGGCGGCGAAAGCCAAGAAGCGGGCGCAGGAATTGCTGGAGCAAGTGGGCCTGGGAGGAAAGTACGCCAGCTTTCCTGCGGATTTGAGCGGCGGCCAGAAGCAGCGCGTGGCCATTGCGCGAGCGCTCGCGGGTGATCCGGGGATCATTCTGGCAGACGAGCCTACGGCCGCGCTTGATTCGCATACCGGCCGCAATGTGATGGAGATGATGACCGAACTGGCGCACCAGCGCGGCCGTGCGGTCGTGATCGTGACGCATGACTCGCGGGTGCTCCCCTTTGCCGATCGAATCGTGAAGATCGAGGACGGTGCGATTGCCGCGCCAGAGAATGGATCGGTTCGTCCTGGATTGCTTGAAGGTCATTTGCCCCAGGCGGCTGTGGGCCTGGCTTAGTTTGGCAACTTTAGTCATTTACGCAAGATCAACTGAAGAAGTGGAGAGTCTTTATGAGCAGGGAATTTTCGATTGCAAATCTCGCGAAGAGCCGGACAGCAGTGGCTGTTTTTCTGGGTGTGTTTCTGCTGACCGCATCTCTGATGGTCGCTTCAAGACGTTCGCACGAGTCGGCGCAAGCGGCGGCAGTGGCGCGCTTGAATCACGAGCCGGAACTGATTGCCGGTCCGGGGCGCGTGGAGCCGTATTCGGAGGACATCAAGATCGGTTCCGAGCTGAGCGGGCGGCTGAAGTCGGTGTACGTGGAAGAAGGCGATGCGATCCACCGCGGGCAGGTCCTGGCCGAACTTGAGAACGCCGACTACCGCGCTCAGGTCGAGTCCGCGCAGGCCAACGTCATCGCCAAAGAAGCGACGCTTCGCAAGGTCATTAACGGTGCGCGGCATCAGGAGCGCGCGGAGGCCTGGTCGTCGGTGAACGAGGCAAGGGCTGTCATGGAGGATGCGCAGTCCGAACTTCATCGGCGGCAGGAGTTATTTTCTGCCGGCGTGGTTTCGCGCGAGGAACTTGAGCGCTACACGCGCGAAGCCAACGTCGCCAAGGCCAAGTATGACGCCGCCGTGCAGCAGCATGCGCTGGTGGACGACCACGCGCGCGAGGAAGATCAGTCGTTTGCCGAGGCAGATCTGAAGCTAGCACAGGGACAGCTTGACGAGGCCGAGGCGCGGTATCAGAAAACGTTCATTCGTTCGTCGATTGACGGCACCGTGCTGCGCAAGCACCATCGCAGCGGAGAGAGCGTTTCGAATTCTTCTACCGTCCCTGATCCGGTCCTGACCATCGGTGATCGTAAAACGCTGCGCGTCCGGGTAGACGTGGATGAGACCGATGTGAGCAAGGTGCGCATGGGGCAGAAGGCTTATGTAACCGCCGATGCGTTTGGGACGCAGAGGTTTTGGGGCCACGTGGTGCGGGTGGGGCAACAGCTCGGGCCGAAGAACGTGCGCACGGATGAGCCAACCGAGAAAGTCGACACCAAGATTCTCGAAACCTTGGTGGAACTTGATCCGGGCGTGCAATTGCCCGACGGATTGCGGGTGGATGCATTCATCGTGCCCGACGAAGTGGCGCAGAATCGCTGAGCGGGCTGATTCGAAGCAGTGAAAGTTCCCCACCCTCTCGCAGAAAACGCGAGAAGGGTGGGGCAACCGGCCTATCCGAAAAATCAAAATCCCCACCCTAGCAAGAGACGCACTAGGATGGGGTACCCATTGGGGAAGGGAGATCCTGCGACACGCGAAGCTCGAACGATGGCTGGAATCATTCTCATCACGGTTCCGTCGATTCAGTACGGCGGTTACTTCTTGCTGACATCGTTGATGAATCGAAGCAGCGGCTACATTGACAATCCGCTGCGGCAGAATTTCTTCCGTGCCGGTCACGCGCATGCCGGTGTCTTCGTGATTCTTTCGCTGGTCTGCCAGCTCCTGGCTGATGCCGCCACGCTCCCGACGCCATTGTTGTGGCTGGCGCGCATCGGCGTGCCCGCGGCGGCGATTCTGCTGCCGCTAGGGTTTTTCTTGTCTATGACGTCCCCGACGGCGACTGCTCCGAATGGCTTCGTGAATTTCATCTACGCCGGCGCGGTAGTGCTGGCGGTTTCGGTGCTGACACTGGGCATCGGGCTGCTGCGGACGCCAGCATGACGTTTTGATGCGGCGCAGTTCCCTTGCCGAGTTCGATACAATAAAGGTTTCGACAGGAGCCTGCGTTGAATCCAGACCACACTCGCTTGGCGGATGTTCCCCTGGGCCTGGCAATCTTTGCCTCCAAAGGCATTGGACCCTACATCCGCCAGCATTTTCTCGACACTACCTTTCGTGGCCTGTATCACGTCAACGGCTTCGACCTCGCCCTGCTCATCCCTTATTTTGTCGTTCTGATCCTGCTGGCCGGGTATGGGGTACACCGCTACATCCTGGTCTATCTGTATTACAAACACCGAAAGAACCGCACCACGGAGCCCGCGGCGCGCTTTGCGGAACTGCCACGAGTCACGGTTCAGCTGCCCATTTTTAACGAACAGTACGTGGTCGAGCGGCTAGTGGAGGCGGTCTGCAAGCTGGAGTATCCGCGGGAAAAGCTGGACATCCAGGTGCTCGACGATTCCACCGACGAAACGGTGGATGTGGCGCGCAATTTGGTGGAACGTTATGCCGCATTGGGCCATCCAGTGAGCTACCACCACCGCACGAATCGTGTCGGCTTCAAGGCGGGAGCGCTGGCTGAGGGCATGAAGACAGCGAAGGGCGAGTTCATTGCAATTTTCGACGCCGACTTCACGCCACCAGAGGATTTTCTGCTGCGTGTGATTCACCACTTCACCAATCCGAAGATCGGAATGGTGCAAACGCGCTGGACGCACATCAACCGCAACTATTCTTTCCTGACACAAGTGGAAGCCATCCTGCTCGACGGCCACTTTGTGCTTGAGCATTCCGGCCGGGCGCGCACGGGCCTGTTCTTCAACTTCAACGGCACTGCCGGCATGTGGCGGCGCAGGACGATCGAAGAGGCCGGCGGCTGGCAGCACGACACGCTCACCGAGGACACGGATCTTTCCTATCGTGCTCAGCTGAAAGGCTGGAAGTTCATTTACCTGCAGGACGTGGAATGTCCGGCGGAGCTGCCGGTCGAGATGACCGCATTCAAGACGCAGCAGGCGCGTTGGGCGAAGGGGCTGATTCAGACCGGGAAGAAAATTTTGCCGCGTGTGCTGCGGAGCGACGCTCCGCTGCATACCAAGGTCGAAGCCTGGTACCACCTGACGGCGAACATCAGTTATCCGCTGATGATCATGCTTTCGGTGCTGCTCTTGCCGGCGATGATTATTCGCTTCTATCAGGGCTGGTTCCAGATGCTGTATATCGACCTGCCGCTGTTCATGGCGTCGACGTTCTCCATTTCCAGTTTTTATCTGGTGTCGCAGCGCGAGCTGTTTCCGCGCAGCTGGCCGCGGGCGCTTCTCTATCTGCCTTTTCTGATGGCGCTCGGGATTGGCCTGACCATCACTAATACGAAAGCTGTGATCGAGGCGCTGGTTGGCAAGCAGTCGGCCTTCGCGCGCACGCCCAAGTACCGCGTCGTTTCCAAAGAGGACAAAGTTGGAGTGACCAAGTACCGCAAGCGCCTGGGATGGATCCCCTGGGTGGAGCTGCTGATCGGCGCATATTTCGCGCTTACGGTGATCTACGCCGTGCAGAACGAAAACTACATCACGGTTCCGTTCCTTCTGCTCTTTGTTGTGGGTTACTGGTACACGGGGCTGATGTCGCTGCTGCAGGGGCGGTTCAGCAGGCGGGCACTCAGCGCCCCCGCGCATACAAAGCCATTTCCGGTCGGAGTCTAGAGACGCAAGAAGGTGGGTTGGGAGAACTCATGCGGAAGCTGCTTCTGTCTTTGTTCGTCGTTGTTTTTTGTTTTACGGTAGGAAACGCGCTCGAGCGTCAGGCCAATTCTGACTACCATGCGCGCCGCGAAGCGTTGGCGAAAAAAGTGGACGGCATCGTTGTGTTGTTTGCGGGCATCGAGACCGAAGGTCCAAACGCCATCTACGGATTCCGCCAAGATGACAACTACTACTACCTTTCCGGCATGAGCGAGCCCGGTTCGGCGCTGCTAATCGCACCCGCCACTCCCGCAAAACAGGACGCGAACGGAAATGCGGCGGCACGTGCTTACACAGAAATCTTGTTTCTGCCTACGCGCAACCTGGGACAGGAAAAATGGACTGGCCCCAAGCTTGGTCCCGAAAATCCGGATGCTCCGCGCATCACCGGATTCGATCGCGTCGAAGAGATGGGCAAGCTGCCGGAAGAGGTGGCGCGGCTTGCCGGCGGCAACCGAACAGCAATTTTCACTGAAGTTACATCCGAGGGCGAACTTTCTTCCAGCACAGCACCTCTGGCGTTCCTGAAGCGCTCGAATTCGCTTTTGCCTTTTCAGGACGTGAAGCCCGCCCTTGCCTCGCTGCGGACGGTTAAGGACGCTGGAGAGCGTGACCTGATCCGCAAAGCTGTGGATGCCTCGGTCGCGGCGCACATGGCTGCGTTCAAGGCCGTGAAGCCCAACGTCACCGAGCGCGAGGTTTCCGCGCTCATGCAATACGAATGGGACCGGCGCGGCTGCGAGCGTCCGGCGTATGCGCCAATTGTCGGCTCAGGATTTTACTCAACTGTTCTCCATTACTCGGCCGACTCGAACACGATGAAGGCGGGAGATGTCGTGGTGATCGACGCCGCGGGCGAGTATTCAATGTACGCTGCGGACATCACGCGCACGCTGCCGATCGGCGGGCATTTTACGCTGCGGCAGCGTGAAATCTACGACATCGTGCTCGGGGCGCAGGAAGCTGCGATCGCAGCCTTTCAGTCGGGCAAATCCCATCTGCGGCGCAACACCGAAGCATCTCTCGACCAGGTAGCCCGGGACTACATTAACTCGCACGGCAAAGACCTGCACGGGCAGCCGTTGGGACAGTACTTTATTCACGGGCTGGGACACTACATCGGATTGAATGTGCACGACGCCGGCGACTATACCGTTCCACTTGGCCCAGGCATGGCTTTCACCATCGAGCCCGGTATTTACATTCCGGAGGAGAATATCGGCGTGCGCATCGAAGATGACTTCTTGGTCGATCAGGACGGCAAACTGATCAAGCTGAGTGCGGCGCTGCCATCGAAGGCGGAAGGTGTCGAAAAGGCGATGGCAGGAAAGTGAAGCGGAGTTGGTCGGAGGTCTGGTGCTAATGGCTAATCCCAAGAGAGAATCAATAGAAGGCGGCTGTGATGGCGAAGCAATATTTCTTCTTCAAGTTGATCCCTCCACGCTCGACTTTCCCGCATGACATCACCGAGGCCGAGCAACGCCTGATGGACGAGCATTTCTGTTACTTTCAGGAGCAGTTTGCGGCTGGGAAAATTCTGGCTTACGGCCCGGTCATGGCGGCTCAGGGAGCTTTCGGGCTTGCCGTTCTGGAGGTCGACGGTGCAGAGGATGCCCAGCGATTCGGCGAAGGCGACCCGTCCGTAAGAGCCGGGTTGAACCGGTTCGAATTCCATCCGATGCGGGTGGCAGACGCTCGCACCAAACGCGGCTAAGAAAGCACTGGAGGCGCCAGTATCAGGAGATATATTCCCGGATGTAGTCGTCGCTGGTGTGGGCCAGATGCTGGATGTCCCCATCGAAGATGACTTTTCCATCCCGCAAAACCAGAAAACTCATGGGCACATCGCAGAACTGCCCGCGCGGCAGCGCGCGCACGGTATTCGTCTCGGGGTCGAACTGATGCGTAGCCAGCGTGAACGCATCCTGCAGACGATGCGTCACCAGCAGAGAACTGGTCTTGGAGACGTCCCGCTGCTTCATGATGAGATCGACGATGGTATCGGAAGTGACCGGATCGAGACCGGCGGTGGGCGAGTCGTAGAACAACAGTTCCGGATGCGTGATGATGGCGCGGGCAATGGCGACACGGCGGCGCATGCCACCGGAAAGCTCGGAAGGGAATAGCTCGAGGGTGTGCTCAAGCTCTACAAAGCGAAGTACTTCGCGCACGCGCCGGTCGATTTCCTCGTCGTAAATGCCACGCTCTTCCATCAGGCGGTAGCCGACATTTTCGCGCACCGTGAGCGAGTCGAACAGGGCGCTCTCCTGAAAAACCATGCCCAGCCGGCCGCGCAGCGGAAACAGGTCTTCTTCGCGCATCTCGACAATATTGTTGCCCAGCACGGTGATCTGCCCGGAGTCGGGCCGCAGCAGTCCAAGCGCAAGCTTCAGGATTGTGCTCTTGCCAGATCCGGCGACTCCGAACAAGGCCTTGGTCTCGCCCAGCGGAAGACTGAACGAGACGCCCCGCAGGACATGATTGTCCTCAAAAGCCAGGTGAACGTCGTCGAAGACGATGGCCGGTCCCGTCTGCGGCTGCGTGGGCGTGAACGCATTTTCAGTGGGCAGAGTCGGTGCAGCCATACCTTACCGGGTCATCCTTCACTTGTAAGAAAGAACCGAGATCAACAGCTTGGTGATAAAGAAATCGGTGACCAGAATCAGGACTGACGCGGCCACCACCGCCTGCGTCGTCGCCCGGCCCACACCTTGCGTGCCGCCGCGTGCGGTAATGCCGTAGAAGCAGCCGATCGTGGCGATGATGAAGCCAAACAGGACGGGCTTGATCAGTCCCATGAAAACGTCCTCAAAGACTAGCGCCTGCCAGGCATTGCTCCAATACTGCCGAGCGTCGAGGCCGAGAAAGACTTTCGCGACCATGAGGCCGCCTGCAAGTCCGACCAGGTCGGAGAGTATGGTCAAGAAAAACAACATGAACACCGTCGCCGTGACACGAGGCGTGACCAGCTTCTTCATGGGATCGGTGCCCAGCGCGCGCATGGCATCAATCTGTTCGGTCACGATCATGGAACCGAGTTCGCTGGCCATCCCCGATGAATTGCGGCCAGCGACCATCAGGCTGGTTAACACCGGGCCCAGTTCGCGCACCATCGACGTCGACACGAGTTGCCCGATCAGCGAGAGTGAGCCGAAACGCTGCAGCGTGTTGGAGGTTTGCAGCGCCAGGACGGCGCCAGTGAAGAAGCCGGTGAGGACGACAATGGGCAGCGATCCGACGCCGATCAGATCGGCCTGCTGCACCATGTCGGCAAAATATAGCGGCTTGCGGAAGATATTGGAGATTGACTGAAGGGATAAGAGCGCGTATTCCTGAACCGTCTGAACTTTCTGCTTGGCGAACTCCGTGGGCGAGGTCAATTCCATGCGGTTCGGGTGAGTCCGGCTCGCGTCGGTGTGGCGAGTGTGCCGGCTTCAACGAAATATAACAGAGAAAGCTGTCAGCCATCAGCCATCAGCGTTCAGCCGAGACTAAGTCCCTCGCTTCGCCCGGGATGACAACACAGTGGTGGTCGAGGAGCCGTCTTGCACACGAGAATTGGATAGTCGCTGATAGCTGACGGCTGATCGCTGAGATCTGCCTATCCCCGCCCCTTCTTCTTGATCTCAATATTCAGGCGGCGGATTTTCTGGTTCAGGGTAGAGAGCGGCACGTGGAAGCGCTCGGCGGCTTCCGTCTGGTTCCAATTGCAGCGCTCGAGCATGTCGGTAATGACGCGCCCCTCGAAGTCCTCGACGATCTCAAACAGGGATGCGTCCGACGGCGGGTCGTGCATGGACAGTGACGGGCTGCGGCCCAGCATGGAGTCGGGCAGAAGCTCCATGCTGATTTCAGGGCCGGAAGACAGCACAACGGCGCGTTCGATCACGTTTTCCAGTTCGCGAACATTGCCCGGCCAGGAGTAGGCCATCAACGGGCGCAAAGCTTCGGGCGTGATGCGCGGCGCCTGGCGGCCGTTTTCTTCGGCATAGCGCTTCAGGAAGAAGTCCACCAGCAGCGGGATGTCTTCTTTTCGCTGGCGCAGCGGCGGCAATTCCACCGTGATGACGTTCAGGCGGTAGAAAAGATCTTCGCGGAAGCGGCCTTCCCGCACCAGTTGGCGGAGATCCACGTTGGTGGCAGCGATAATCCGCACATCGACCTGCATTTCCTGAATTCCGCCCAGATGCATGAACCGCCGGTCCTGCAGCACGCGTAGAATCTTGGCCTGAGTTTCCAGCCCCATGGTAGCGATTTCGTCGAGGAAAAGAGTGCCCTTGTCGGCGACTTCGAAAAGTCCCTTCTTCGAAGCGATGGCGCTGGTGAACGCGCCCTTTACGTGGCCAAACAGCGTCGACTCCAGCAGGTCGGTGGGCATCGAGCCGGTGTTGACGGGAACGAACGGCTTGTCGCGGCGCGGAGAGTTGAGGTGTATCGCTTTGGCAATGACTTCCTTGCCGGTTCCGCTTTCACCCTGAAGGAGCACCGTCGAGCGACTGTTCGCGACCTGGCCGACGAGGTCAAAAATCTTCAGCATGGCCTCGCTTTTGCCGACAATGTTCTCGAAGTTGTAGCGTTGCTTCAGCGCGCGCTTGAGCTGAACGTTCTCTTCCTCGGCGCGGCGCCACCCCACCGCGGCGCGCACATCAGCGAGAAGCTTCTCGTTGTCCCACGGCTTTTGGATGAAGTTGGCTGCCCCCGCCTGCATGGCACGGACCGCATTCTCCACTGTGCCGTACGCCGTAATCATGATTACCGGCATGCGCGAATCGTGGGAACGAATCTCGGTCAGGATCTCCATTCCGTTGCGTCCGGGAAGCGTCAGATCGAGCAGTACGAGATCAAAGGCATGGTCTCCCAGCAGTGCAAGGCCTTCCTCACCGCTGGCCGCGGTCTGCACTTCAAAGCCCTCCATCTCGAGCAGCGTCTGCAGGGATTCGCGAATCTCGGCCTCATCATCGATGATGAGCACCGACCCGGCGGCTGGTGACGCTCCGGAGCCCGCGTGGCGTGAGATGACGGCCGCTTCAGACATGGACGGCCTTTCTGCTCAGCGGAAAATCCAGAGCGAAGGTCGTTCCCGCCCCGGGTTGGCTCTCGACACGAATCTTGCCGGAGTGTTCTTGAATGATGCCGTAGGTCACGGACAGACCGAGGCCGGTTCCGCGCGGCTGGCCTTCCTTTTGGGCCGTCTTGGTGGTGAAGAAGGGATCGTAAATGCGCTGCACGTGTTCCGGCGCGATGCCCGAACCCGTGTCGGATACGCGGACGCTCACCATGTCGCCGTTGCTGGTGGCCACGCTGAGCTTGCCGCCGCCCGGCATGGCGTCCTTGGCGTTGAGGAAGAGATTCAGGAAGACTTGCTGCAGTCTTCCGGCATTGCCCTGGATGGGCGGAATCGTCGGCATCAGATCGGAATGGATCTGAATTTTCGCGACTTTGAGCTGGTGCTCCAAAAGGGCCAGCGTGTCGGTGATGACTTTGTTGAGGTCCACGTCGCTGAACTCGCTGCCGCTGGTGCGCGAGAAATTCAACAAGTTGTTGATAATCTCCGACGCGCGGAACGTCTGCCGCGTGATTTTCTCCAGTAATCCCGACTTCTGCGGGTCGCCCTGCAGTTGCTTAGCCAGCATCTGCGTGTAAGAGGAGATCACGGCGAGTGGAGTGTTGACCTCGTGCGCCACGCCCGCGGCCAGAAGGCCGATGGAGGAAAGCTTGTCGGCCTGGAACAGCTGACTTTCCAGTTCCACCCGCTCCGTAATGTCATCCATGATGATGAGGCGCCCGATCACGTCGAACTTGCGCGTCACCAAGGGAGCAATCGCGACATTGACGGTGCGAGTTTCGCCTGCCGGTGTCTTCAGGCGGAACTTGTAGAGGTTATTAATGCCGGAATTTTGCCGGGCGCGATAGAACTCTTCCACAAATTCCGGTGGGAAAACTCTGCGCACGGGTTGGGTTAGAGTCTGCCAGCGTGGCACCGCATACATCACTTCCATCTGCGCATTCCAGCTCTCGATGCGGTCTTCCATGTCGAGCGCCATGATGCCGACGTTGATGGATTCGACGATGTTCTCGTTGAAATCCTTCAGGCGCTCGTACTCGGCGACTTTCTGCTGCAACGACGCATAGAGCTGACCATTCTGGATCGCAATGCCAAGATATCCACCAAGAGTCTCGAGCAACTCGACGTCTTCGCTGGTCAGGAAATCGCCCTTGCTGGTCTTTCCCAGCCCCAGCACGGCAATCGTTCTCTGCTGGGCGTGGCACGGAATGTAGTAGTTCAGGTCGAGTCGTGCGATCGCATCCTGCGAGGCCGCGGTTTCGCGCGGCACCTGATGAGTGTTCTCGAAGAACAGGTGTCCGGCTTGTCCCGGGCGTTGGACGGACAGAAAACTCAGGTCCAGGCCGGCCATGAGACTCAGGCCGACAGACTTCGACAGAACAAACCGCTCCGGCTCCTCACCAGAATTCAGAAAGATGGCGATTCGGTCCACGGCCAGCGTGTGCGACAGGCGGTCGATGACCGAGGAGAGCAGCGTATTCAAATCGGTCTCGGAGCTCAACTCGCGGCCAAATTCGATCAGCGTTCTGCGGTAGTCGTAGCGGGTGCGGTAGAAGAACTGATCCACATGGTCCTGAATCCATTTACGGACGGGATCAAACAGCAAAGCGGTTATGACCACCGCCAGGATGAGGCCCAGCGGACCTGTACCTGGCTTCTGCATGTGCACCAACTCGGCGATGCCCGCCACCAGCGCAAAATACATTCCGATGACCGCTGCGGCCGCCACGGTGTAGACCACACCGCGCTTGAAGATCAAGTCCACATCCATCAGGCGGTAGCGGAAGATCGCATAGCCAAAGGTCAACGGCAATAAGCCCATCGACAGCACGGAAATCTTCACACCCGGCAATCCCATCAGGTAGGGAACGACGTAGAACAGAGTGAAGGGAACAATGGCTAGGACTGTGCCGCGCGTTACCCATTTCAATTGCTGGCGCAGAATCGTGGTGCTGGCGCGCCCGTAGCTGTCCCACAGGATGGCAGCGGCGATGACGAACAGGAAGGCGCCATAGGCCATTTCCTGCCGGTCCATATCCCAACGCAGCAGTCCGCTCGGATGGGCCAGCCGCAGCGCCAGAACGTGCCTTACGAGCAGCACAGCTCCGGGCACATAAGCCAGAGCCAGGAGCCAGGGACGGCGCCGGACGAATTCCCGCTTCTCGGGGAAAGTCAGCACGAAGTGCAAGAACAACGCAGGCTGCAACACCCACGCGACGACGTTGCTCCAGTAAATCTCCCAGTCAAACGGATCCAGCTTCCCCGTGTACTTGAACGAGTAGGCGATAAACGAAACCAGGCAGAAGATGTAGAAGTGCGTCGAACCGGCCGCCGTCCAGCGCCGCAGAAGCACGTACAGCCCAATTCCGAGGTAGATGAGCGCGATCGGCCGCAACCAGAATCTCGGATCATGCGGGGAATGATCGTAGGGAACCAAAATGACCTGCGAGTCGAGCGGGACGGAGCGGCGAATCAGCGAGTAGGAAGCCTTTGACCACACGCCGGTGCGGTAAAGCTGCCGCACCAACCCGGGCGTGCTGTTAATCTCCTGGTCGTTGACGGAGACAAGCTGGTCGCCCTTCTTGATGCCGGCCTTCTCACCCGGCCCATCGGCCTCAACCCGCTCGGCGACCAGGTGGCCACCGCGCTCCACCCACCACACACCGTCGTCGGGGATGGAAGAAGTCCGCTCCTTTTCGAAGTTGAAGCCGGCGAATACCACCGCCGTCACCGTCAGTAGGAAGAGAACTACCGCGGCAAAACGAGCTTGGCTCTCCCAATTCATGGGTTTCAGCATCGGCCCCGAACCCCTCTGGGGCTGCACACGTGTAGGAACGAGACCCGGCCAATCCTCTTTGAGCAACTTCGCTGCCATGTCTAGGCGCGGCTGTCGGAATTAAGTCCCGCAGATAAAGCTACTTCCGAGATTATAGATGCAGTTTTGAACACCAGCTATGCCTTTTGGGATGTTTCTGTGGGATTTTGTATCGATTTTCCCAAGGCAGTCTTGCAGTTACAAAGAATTGCGCAAGCACAAAATTATCGCATTTCTGGCATGCCGGTTCTTTGTAGGCAGGTCCTGGAATTAAGAAGGCTTGCGCGGACGCAAGACGAGCTTGGCAGAGCCCAGCGGCTGGACGTGTGCCAGCATGGGCTCTGTCAAGTTGCGCCAGATTGGATGGTTCGGCTATGACGGCCGAACAGCCGCTGTCCGGTTTGCCGGCAGGCTCACGCGAATAACATTCAACAACTCATCGTTGTCAGCCGGTTTCTGGAAGAATGCTGCGGCGCCTGCTTTCAGAGCCCGTTCTTCAGCGGTCTGAGGATCGCGTGCACTCAGCACGATAACTGGAACCGCCGACAGTGCGTCGCTCTTCTGCAACCGTTCGAGGACCACGAAACCGTCGCCCGCCGGCAGACCCAGGTCGAGGACAATCAGGTCCGGCCGCTCCTTCTGCGCCGTGGCGATGGCGGAATATCCGTCACCGGCGGTGACAATGTCGTAGTTCTTGGACCGCAGGCGGAGCCGCAGGGCTCGCACCAAGTCAGCGTCGTCGTCCACGACCAGAATCTTGTGCTTTTGCATAGTTGTTCTCCTATGATGTTTGTCTACTTCCAACTGTTCTCGTCTCCGAGAGACGAAGAAATGGATCCGTTTCTGGAGCGAGGGCGCAGAGCGGTGTCATGCGGCCTCGGCCAGGACAAAATTTGGGAAATCCTCGAAGACCCACCTGTGTTTCAGGGTTCGATAGATGATTCCCAGGAACTTGCGTGCCAGCGCGATGATGGCTCGGCCAGCGCCGCGGCGGGCTTTCACTCGTTCGTAGAAGTTCTTCAGATACGGACTGTACTGGGCGGCGATCAGCGCCGACTGCACCAAAGCTGTACGTCCCAGTTTGCTGCCCCGTTTGTGAATCCGTCCGCTGCGCTCGGTTTCGTTGGAATTGGAGACGCGTGGCACGATGCCGAAGTAGCTGGCAAGCCGGTGTTCATCGGGGAAGTCGTTGACGTCGCCGATGACGCTGAGCAGGATCGCGCTCGTGATCTTGCCGATGCCCTTGATGCTGGTCAGATTCTTGTGGCCTTCTAGCTTGGAACCTTCTTCCGCAATGGTCTGATCCAATTCGCCAATGCTCTGGTTCAGGCTGCGAACCTGGCCGACAATCACCCGCAGCTCGATCCGCACCAATTCGTCGAAGGGCAGATCTAACACTTCGTTGAGTTTCTTCTCGCTCGACAACGCTTCCTTGGCCAGATTGATTCCACGCGCGGAAAGGATGTTGTTGATCTTGTTCTTCAGCGT
>JASHPH010000422.1 GCA_030038255.1 Candidatus Sulfotelmatobacter sp.
TGATCTCGAGGGCGTCAAGTCAATCGACGAGCTTCGCGAACGCCTGGCCGCGAAGGTTGCTGTGGCCGAGGCGGGCGAGTGGATCCTGGGCGGCGGATGGGATGAAACACTGTGGCCGGTGAAAGTGCTGCCTAACCGCTGGGATCTCGACGAAGTTTCCAGCGGCCATCCCGTGTTCCTCGATCGCGTGGACGGTCACCTGGCCGTCGCCAACACCCGCGCGCTGCAGTTGGCCAGCATCACGCTGGCCAGCCGCGACCCTGTCGGCGGACATATCGACCGCAACGAAAACGGGGAGCCAACCGGAATTCTGCGCGACACCGCGCAGCACGCAGTGCGGGCGGTAATTCCGCCGCCCACCCACGACCAGCTGCGTCGCGCAGCTGAAGTCGCGCTCGCCGATCTGGCCGAGCATGGCATTACATCGGCGCAAGACTTTTCGCCCAACTGGCAGAACTTTCAGGTCTACGAGGAGCTCGAAAAAGAGGGCAAGCTCACGGCCCGCATCAGCGAGTGGCTGCCTTTTGACGACCCCGTCGAGACGTTGGAGAAAAAGCGCGACTCCCATCCGCAATCAGACTTGATGCTGCACACCGGCATGCTCAAGGGCTTTATGGACGGCTCCATGGGCGGCCACACAGCCGCGCTGTTTGAGCCTTATGCCGACGATCCGAAAACTTCTGGCCTGCCCCGCTACGATGCCGAGAAGCTCAACGCGATGGCCAAAGAACGCGTACTGGCTGGCTTCCAGCTCGGTTTTCATGCCATCGGAGATAAAGGCATTCAGATGGCCCTCGATGCGTTTTCCGGCGCGGAGAAAGCTGCCAAAGAAGCCAACGTGAAGGCAGCCAACGGCGGTGATGACTACCGCCTGCGCGTCGAACACGCGCAGTGCCCCACGCTGGCGCAGATCGGACAATTCAAACAGCTGAAGGTCATCGCCTCCATGCAGCCCAGCCACGTACTGAACGACATGCGCTGGGCCGAGGCTCGCCTCGGGCCGAAGCGCGCCGCGACCTGTTATCCGTGGGCTGCCTTTCTGAACAAAGGCGTCTCGGTGGCTTTCGGCACCGATTACCCGGTTGAAATTGTCTCGCCCTTCCGCGGCCTCTATGCCGCCATCACACGCAAGAGCGTAGATGGCAAGCAGGATTTTTTCCCTGAGCAACGCATCACCATGGATCAGGCCATCGCCGCCTACACCGCGGGCTCAGCCTTCGCGGAATTTGAAGAGAAAGAAAAAGGCAAGCTGGTGCCCGGAATGCTGGCCGATTTCGTGGTCCTCGACCGCGACATCACTGCTGCCTCGCCTGAAAAGTTGCTGGCGACGAAAGTTCTCCGCACCGTGGTCGGCGGTAAGACGGTGTACGAGGCGAAGTAACTGAGCCCGGACCGATGCCGACCGCTCACGTCCCAGTGCACGTGAGATTTCCCAGCCTCCATTTCAGGAAACGGTTTTCCACGTCGAAGGGTCTAACCAGCCGCGGCCATCTTGGTCTTTCAGGCGGGTCTGGCCGCCTCATGTAAATAGGTATAATGGAAGCGGGTTCAGTTTCCGGGAGGGAAGTAGAGATATGGATTCGGGCGCAATGTGGACGCGCATGAAAGCGCATCGCTGGACATACGGCTTGAGCATTCTGGCGACGCTTTCGATCGGCATTTTGATCGGGACGGTGATTTCGTCTGAGGTCAAAGGCAAAGAGGCCCAGGGGAAGAGCGACGCTACGCCGCTCACCATGCCTTCATCATCGTCAGCGGGCAATGGCTTCTCGCAGCAGCTTTCGAACGCCTTCGCTCAGGTGGCCAAGCAGTTGGAGCCGAGCGTCGTCAACATCAACACCGACTCGACCATCAAGAACCCGCACCGGCGCCGTGGTGGGCAGGATGACGAAGAAGGCGACGGCATGGACGATTTCTTTAATCACTTCTTCGGCGCTCCCGGAGGCCAGAACCCGTTCCAGGACAGTGGGCCGATTCGCGAGCGCGCGCTTGGTTCGGGCGTGATCGTCGACCCCAAGGGATACATCATCACCAACCGGCACGTGGTGGACAAAGCGGACCGGATTCGCGTGCGCTTCCAGGATGATCCGCCCGGAGTGCAGCACGACGCCAAAGTCATCGGCATGGACTCGGAAACCGATTTGGCCGTGATCAAGGTTGACGTGGATCGCGCGCTGCCGGCCGCCAAGATGGGTAACTCCGACAGCATGCAAGTCGGCGACTGGGTTCTGGCCGTCGGCAGCCCGTTCGGCCTGTCGGAAACCGTGACGGCGGGAATTGTTTCGGCCAAGGGGCGCGATATTGTACCGGGGCGCCAGTTCCAGACCTTCATTCAGACCGACGCCGCCATCAACCCCGGCAACTCCGGCGGACCGCTGGTGAACATGAACGGGGAAGTGATCGGCATTAACACCGCCATCTTGAGCGAGACGAACGCCTACGCCGGCGTGGGATTTGCCCTGCCTTCGAAGACCGTGGTTGACGTTTACAACCAACTGACCGGGCCGGAGCATCGCGTTTCGCGCGGCTCCATCGGAATCATGTTTGATCAGGTCGAGAATCCGGCTATCGCACGCGTCTATGGCACCGGCTCGGGTATCACTGTGTCGACGGTTGTAGCCGGCAGCCCCGCGGATCAGGCGGGATTGAAGGTCGGCGACACGATTACTGCGGTCGACGGCAAGAAAGTCTTGAAGGGAGACGAACTGGTTTCCGACATCGCCTCCCGCAAGCCCGGATCGAAGGTGACGCTGACGTTCATCCGCAACGGAAAGCAGCAAGAGGCCACAGTGACGATTGCGGACCGTGCCAAATTGTTCGCGGCTCGGCTGGGAGAAGACCGCGACAGCGGCGATGACAACACGCCCAAGCCCAGCAAGTTCGGCGTGACCGTGCGCAAACTGACTCCGGAGATGGCCGATCGGCTCGACATGCCCGCAGGAAAAGGCGTGATCGTACAGGAAGTAAAGCCGGGCTCGTTCGCCGAAGATGTGAACCTGGGCCGCGGCGACATCATTCTGGAGATCAACAAGCAGCCGGTGAACAGCGAAGAGGATTTCACCCGCATCGAAGCGAGCATGAAGAGCGGCCAGGATGTTGTGTTCCTGGTGCGTCCGCGCGGTTCGTCACGGCAGGACGGAACCATCTTCGACGCCGGTACACTTCCGTAACGTAAACTCGCCCAGCGGGGACTGGCACTGATCCAGCAGATCAGAGATGATGACAGTGCCAGCGCCCGTTGGGCTTTTTGCTGTTTTGGGAGAAGTATTGAGCTTGCGTTCGCCGAAAGTACCTTTTGCACGCCACCGCGCCGCATGTGCGCTCGCGCTGACGTGTGTTCTGATCCAGCTGGCCAGCGCGCGCCAGTCGCAAAATTCGGGCGGCGATGCGGACAACAAGCCGGCAGCCAAGACGAAGTCGCCATCTTCGTCGGGCACAAAATCTACTCACAGCGGGAAGCATTCTTCTCGTAAAAAGAAGTCGGCGCGCGCCCGCGGCCAGCAGAAGATCGATTCCGAGCGCGCCCAGGCCATTCAGGCTGCTTTGATCCGCGAACACTACCTGACCGGTGAGCCGAGCGGCACGTGGAACCAGGCCAGCGAAGAAGCCATGCGCCGCTACCAGAGCGATCACGGATGGCAGACCAAGGAAGTTCCGGACTCGCGCGCCCTGATCAGCCTCGGGCTCGGCCCCAGCCATGATCATCTGCTGAATCCGGAGAGCGCGATGACCGGCCCGGCCGAACCTCGAGCGACTTCTTCAATCTCAGCTTCGCACGGTACGGACGCGGGAGTGACGAACAAAAACTCCACCGCGCCCTCCGACCCAAAGCCGGCCAACCCTCCCGAGCAGGACACGCCCCATCCGCAGTAAGTCCCGCTGTAGCCCGGTCACTCCGTTGTTTGATTTCGACCGTTGGCAAGCCGCCAATGGCGCGGATTCTAATTTTTGCCGCCCTTGCGATAACTCGTAACGGCAGGCCGCGGAAAGTACGGCAGCGGCTGGTTGGTGATGATGGCGTAAGGATTGGCTTCCACCAGCGCGTCGGCGACTTCCTCTCCGCAGATCTCGGCCGCCGCATCGCGCGACGTGGACAGAATGGGCACACGCTTCACGGTGTCGTGCGCGTCGCTGGCCAGCACGTGCGCGGCCTGATGTTCGAGCAGCCACTGGGCAGCGCGCTGCGTCCGCTCACCCCAGAATCCGGTCAGGGCTGAGCCGGTCACCTGAATCACGCATCCCTGTTCGGCCCACTCCATGACGCGCTGCAGGTTTTCGCGCAGGATGGGATTGCGTTCGGGATGGGTGATGATCGGCGTCAAGCCGGCATCGCCGAGTTTGTGAAAAGAGTCCGTGATCTGCTGCGGGATGCTGTAGTTCGAAAACTCGACCAGCAGGTAGCGTGTGTCACCGATGACGTAGCGCATGGGATTGGTAAGCGCGTCCTGCACGTTGTCGTAGGAGAGATGAAAATCGCATCCCAATCTCAACTGGGGAGTGGCGCCGACCAGCTGCTGCAGGTGATCGACGAGCGACTGCAGATAGCCGCGGTCGTAGTGATAGCGGTCGTTCGCGTGAGGCGTGGCCACCATGTGTCTGATGCCGTCGGCCGCTGCGGCACGGCACATGGCAACACACATGTCCCAGGTCTTGGGACCGTCGTCTACCTCAGGAAGGATGTGCGAGTGAATATCGACCACGGCTACAGGAATACCAATTCAATGAAACCCGCCGCGCGCCCCGCAGTTGCGCATGGCTTGATTTAAGCAGATTTGGGGAGAAAGAGAAAGCCGTAGTCCCCGGTCACCTGCCCTCGTGCCCCGCATCACTGCAAGTGTTCGTGCTTCTTGGCGAGATTAAATGTTCTCGCCCAACGTCGCAGTTGCTTGTTTTTCCCCTTGGACGAAAAGCCAGCCATCTCGAGCCCAGGCGAGAACACCGAGAGGTGCACTATGCGCGATCGCAAAGCGGTGCTCTTCTGCGGCCTCCTGATTCTCATTTCCCTGCCAGTTTGGTCGCAGCAAACCGAGGTAAGCCGGTACACGCTCTATACCGGCTTCGACTACATGATCAGTCCGGCCCGAAATCTTACGGAACGAGGGTTTGATGTCGACTTTGGCGTTACGTTAAGGCGATGGTTAGCCTTGGGAGGCGATTTCGGCGCCCTTGGCAACGACATCATCAGCGGCGCCGGGACCGTAAACGGCGCTGATACCGTTTACGCGCCGCTACTCATCAAGGCGGAACCATTGGGTGCGCCGCCCCCAGACACGGTGCATGTACCATTTAGGTCAACCACCTATACGTTTGCCGTGGGCCCGCAATTCTATCTGCGAAAGTGGGAGAGAGTGACGCTGTTTGCGCGGCCCGGCTTTGGAGGCATTCACGAGAGCGCGAGTTTGACGCTGCCACCGGGAATCGGCCCGCTGTTGGAAGAGTTGGGCGCGACCCCTCCGAGCCCTCACCAGAAGGATACGGAGTTGTTCTTTGGACTGGGCGGTGGGTTTGATGTCAACTTCTCTCGCCGCGTGGCACTGCGCTTCACCAGCGATTGGGTGAACACCCACTTGTTCTCGAATTTGCTGACGAACCGGCAGAACTACCTTCGCGTTACGGTGGGACCGGTATTTCATCGGGGCGCCTTCAGGTAGCGGCACGATGCGACCCGACGGAGCCTTCAGTTCCGATACGGCCTCCGCGAAAGCTCCGCGAAGGTGCCTCACCGTCCGCGGTTTGCGAAGGATGGGGCATCTAGGAATCAGACGCAAGGGCGAAGATTACGACGGTAAGCAGAATCCCAATGCGGACCAGTGTTGTTTCTGCGGCTCTGATCATGCAAGCAACGAACTCCTCCGCGATCTCGGCGCGCTCGGCGGTGAATCAGTTTCCGTACCGCTCGCGAATGAATTCCGCGATCCCTGTGTACGCCTTCGTCAGCGTTTGCTCGT
>JASHPH010000423.1 GCA_030038255.1 Candidatus Sulfotelmatobacter sp.
GGCCGCATGCACGATGTTCCCCGGATCGACTTGCCGCAATCCGACCCGCCCGGTAAACGGCGCCGTGATGTGGCAATAGACAATCTGGAGCTTCGCGTTATCAATTTGCGCCTGATCGGTGCGCACTTGGCCGTCCAGTTGGTCCACCGTCGCCTTTTGCGTGTCCACTTGCTGTTGCGCGATGCTGCCGGAAGGAATCAGCGCCGTATAGCGGTCCAGATTCAGTTTGGCATCCCGCAGCGATGCTTGGTCTTTGAAGAGCTGCGCCTGCATCTGCTCCAGTTGCACCTGGTAAGGACGGGCATCAATTTCGATCAGCAGTTCGCCCTCATGAACGATCTGCCCCTCCTGAAAATTCACCTTCATGATCTGCCCATCGACGCGGCTTTTGATGTTAGCGGTGTAGAACGCTGTCACCGTTCCCAAGCCGCTGAGGTAGACCGGGACGTCCTGCTGTTGCACACGCGCCACCGCGACTGAAACGGCGCGAGGTCCCGCGGCCTGCGCTTTCTGCCTGGGATCGGACGAGCTGCTGCAGGCCAGAAAAAATGCGCACAGAGTTCCAAGCAAGAGGATCGCGGTGCCTCGGCAAGTGAGGCGGGCCCGCTGACGCGATGATCTCCAAAAAGATTGCTTTCTCATGTTCACGGGATAAGTCTTTACAGGATTCGTCTTCACAAGATCAGTGTTCACCGAATTATTCCAGGATCGTATTTTTCGCATCAGAACGGCGGTCAGTGGCTCAAGTATTAGACGTACGTATTGTAGGCCGGTTTCGGCAACTCTTCCTCTGGAGAGACAGGAAGGTTCTCAATGCAAGTAGACCTCTCCTGCAAATGGCCGGAACCAGAACGCCATTCCTATGATTGAACCCTGCAATACCAGCATCAACCGTAGCCCGACGGCAGGTCAAGGCCATGGCCGCGGTTTTACAATTCTTTACTCGCGTGTGGCGCGGGCACTCTTGCCCGCGAGCCTGGGAGGACTGACCTATCCCCGCACCGGCGCAGGATGCGCAGCCTCATACGCCGCAATCTCTGCCTCATGCTGCAGTGTGAGGCCAATGTCGTCCAGTCCATTCAGCAGACAGTGGCGGACGAAATCGTCGATGGGGAATCTGGCATGAAATCCCTGGCCATCGCGCACCTCGGACTTTTCCAGATCGATGGTGAGTTGGTAGTCGTCGATGCCTTCAGCCCTGCGCATCAACTCCGCGACTTCGTCCTCGCTCAGCCGCACGGTCAGAAACCCGTTTTTCGTGCTGTTATTGGCAAAAATATCGGCGAACGAAGACGAGATCACAGCGCGAAAACCGAAGTCGGCAAGCGCCCACACCGCGTGCTCTCGCGACGAACCACAGCCGAAATTCTTTCCCGCGATCAGGATGGTCGCGCCGTCATAGCGCGGCTGATGCAGCACGAAATCGGGATTCTCTTTCCCATCCGCGCCAAACCGCCAGTCGTAAAACAAGAACTGGCCAAAGCCGGTTTTCTCGATCCTCTTCAGAAACTGCTTAGGGATGATCTGATCCGTATCCACGTTGACCCGATCCAGCGGGGCAACGCGCCCGTGATGCACTGTAAATGGCTTCATTCTTTAATCCAACCCGTTGTCATTTCGAGCGAAGCGGAATTGCCGTCAGGCAATTCTGCGCAGTCGAGAAACCTGCTTTTCTCCGCTGTCAGACGCTTACCGAAACTTCCAATTCCTTATATCCGTGAAATGCCCGGCAATCGCGGCCGCTGCCGCCATCTCCGGACTCACCAAGTGCGTCCGTCCACCGCGTCCCTGGCGGCCTTCGAAATTTCGGTTGCTGGTTGAAGCGCAACGTTCGCCGGGCTGCAAAATATCAGGATTCATACCGAGGCACATTGAGCATCCCGACTCGCGCCACTCGAAGCCGGCATCCAGAAAAATCCGGTGCAGACCTTCCTGCTCCGCTGCCCGCTTCACGGTCTGCGATCCCGGCACTACCATCGCCCGAACTTTCGCGCTCACACGATGTCCTTTGGCCACACGCGCTGCCGCGCGCAAGTCTTCGATTCGCGAGTTCGTGCACGATCCGATGAATACGCGATCAATTGCGATTTCTTCAATGCGCTTTCCAGGCTTGAGTCCCATGTATTGCAACGCCAATTCAGCTGCGCGCCGTTCCGCATCGCGCAGGCCATTCAGTTCGGGCACTCGGCCGGTCACAGGCGCCACCATTCCCGGATTCGTTCCCCAGGTCACGAAAGGGCAGAGCTGCGAGGCGTCTATCTCGACTACTTTGTCGAACGCCGCGCCATCATCCGTGGGCAGGCTGCGCCAATACGCGACAGCCTTCTCCCACTCACCATCCCGCGGAGCGAATCGCTTTCCCTTCACATACGCAATGGTCGTTTCATCCGGGGCCACCATCCCGGCACGCGCTCCCGCCTCGATGCTCATGTTGCAGAGCGTCATGCGTCGTTCCATCGAGAGCGCCCGCACCGCGGGCCCGGCGTATTCGATCACATGTCCGGTCGCTCCGTCGGTTCCGATCTGTCCGATGATTCCCAGCGCCAGATCTTTTGCCGTCACGCCGTCAGCCAGCCGCCCACGCACGTCAATCT
>JASHPH010000037.1 GCA_030038255.1 Candidatus Sulfotelmatobacter sp.
CAGGAGACGCCGCGCGCTTTTCCGAGTTGAGCGCCGAGTACGACAGAGCTCCCAAAGTGACCAGCGAGCGCGCATACATCGAGGCCATGGAACAAATACTGCCCAAACTCAAGAAGCTGATCGTTGATTCAGATGGGAACGTGGATCTCACGGTGGTGCGTCGCGACGACTCGGACATCGCCCAGAGCGGTGCTAAAAAGAAATGAAGAGGCTCGTGAATCGAAGAGTCGTCCTCACCGTGGCATTTGTGATCGGCTTATTGGTGGTTGTGCTGCTGCGCAACAACGGATGGTCGCTCCCGCGAGTGGCGGATTGGACACGGTCGCGGCCAGTTCCTGCTTCGTCTGGCCCCGAGGATGCCATTTACTCGATGCTCGATGCCCAGCGCGCGGGCGACACGACAGCATATCTCGAGGCGTTCTCTGGCCCGATCCGAGATCAGTTGCAGCAGGTGGTAAAGGAGGACTCGGCATCAAAGTTCGCGTCCTATCTGATGCGAAACGCCGACTTCAAAGGCGTCGCGGTTACCGTTGTCGACCGGCAAAGCGCAGAAGATGCTCTGGTCCGGGTGGAATACATTTACAATGACAGAAATGAAGTGCAGCAGCTTCGCCTCAAGCGCGATGGCAGGCACTGGACGATCGTCCAGGTGGCAGGTGCTGAGCAAATCAAGAGTTTGTTACCATTCGACTCTCCGGTAGCCGACTAGGAAACATCAGAATGGTGCAAGATGTTGGAATCGAACCAACTACGGGCCTCGCCCTAACTCCTTAGCGACGAAGGCGCTCGAAGAGGCGGCGCGGGCGGCGATTTGATATCGATGTCCGAAAAGGCGTTCGGATTGTCGTGCGCACAAGAAAGACGCATGCGCAGAAGTTGGATCGTTCTTGTTCCGATGATGATGGTGCCTCTTCTTGTCATCGCGCAAGATGCAGCTATCAGAGAGCGGATTGTCGATCCTGCGGGAAATGCTCTGCCGGGCGCTGCGGTGCAACTCTTACAAGGAAATCAAGTCCTCGCGCAGACGCGATCCGTGGCCGATGGGCGATTCTTGCTCAGCCTGCACGCAACCGGTGGCTTCACGCTCCACGCTGACGTAGAAGGATTCCGTCCGGTGAGCCGGTCAGTTACCTTGCAGCAGAACAACAACGCCGAAATCACAGTCCGCATGGGTGATTTGGCGTCGACAAGGGAAAGCATTCTGGTGACCGCCGACGTGGGCCAAGAGGACATCGTATCGCCCGATCCCGCGATGAAAGTGTTTGCCACCGAAGATCTGCTCGATGCGAACCCGGGACGTCCCGGCGCCCCGATTTCCATTCCCGGGTATCCGATCGAGACCGCGTCGAGCGGCATCAAAGCGCCGCAATATTTCGCGCCGGGCGTGGCGGAGGATCACGGCGAGCCGATCGCACAATATATTCAGGTGGGCTCGTACCTGGTGCCGAACAACTTGTCGGCAAATGCGCACGGTAGCGGCTATGCCGATCCGAACATATATATCGCCGATGTCATCGATAGCGTGCAGGTAGATGGCGGCGCATTCAACGTGCGCGAGGGCAATCACGCGCTGAATCTGGCTGCGATCTACGGCTTGGGTTCCTATCTGAATCCGTTTGTCACGCTCACGGCCGACTACCGCGACGCCACGCTCACAGCGGGCATGAGCCCTTCCGCCAATTCCTGGGCCGCGATGGAAGGCTCGTTGGGCAATGGATTTCTCGATCGCCTCGAGCATCGCAAGCAATTCAAGTTCAATGGCGGGCGCGTCTTCCACGCCGGCGATCACACGCTGACCTTGCTTGGGATCGTCTATCTCGGCTACGGCTACGTTGCCGGGCTGAGGCCTATGTTTGGCTTCAACTCCGTCGACGCGGCGGCCGGATGGGTGCAGTATCCAGACACGATCGATCCCAGGCAGAAGGATCAAACCCACACGGCGCTCGTGGCGCTGAACGAGGTCTGGAAACTGACCGGCAGCCAGGAACTGCAGCTCTCCGGCTTTTTTCGCACGTACAATCTCTCGCTCTTTTCTGATTTTGGGCTGGGGCTGATCCGCCAGAGCGAATTCCGCCCGGTCAGCGGAGGCAATGCTACGTACGTGAACAGGATCGCCAAGAGTTTCTCGCTACTGGCGGGGGGCGTTCTTTGCATCCAGCGAATGGAACGGGGGCCGAGTTATGCGAGTCAGGGTGTGCAACTGGCAGACGTCTGAGGCTGATGTGGAACGCGCGGCTCGGGCTGTGCAGCGCGCGCTGGCGGAAGCGCCCCCCGGACGCCGAGTCGCAACACGGCTCTGCTGCCGAGCCGGATTAGTCCCGTGAAGAGGGCTTCAGGGAAGTCAAAATTCAGCGGAATTTGGAAACTTCGTTCCCGGCGTGTTCACGCCGGTGCTCGCGAAGCACTCGAAATCATTCTCGCTGATTGACTGCATCTCGGTGGGTGTTGACCGAATGCAACGGAATTTCGAGCCTATGCGAACGCAGGTGGAAGCGTGGCAGAGATGCGAACTCACGGATGTCACCGCGAAGGTGGTCATCTACGAGGCATTCGTTGAGGGCAAGCTGGAGGCTCCGAAACATCTTGTGCGCACGGTGCACGATCTCTATTTTGAACCGAGTACGAGGAGTTCAGGCCGCGTACGATCTGGAGCCTCTCAAACGCATTTACTTCGGCCTTCAAGGAACTGGATCCGATTCCGCAATTTAAGGCGACAGCGAAATTGGGCGAGTTTCTGGAGACTCGCTTCTCGCAGTCATTCTAGCCTTCGGCGGTACCGGCCGGGCCCCCGCTGCTTTTTCCTCCGCCCTGCAAGCGGCTGTCGCGGGGAGGCCGGCAGTCACGCATATTGCGTGCTGGTCCCGACCAGCCGCCCCATGTTGTCGTAGGCAAATCCATACGACCCGGTCGGATCGCTCACCTGCAACACTTTCCCGGCGAGATCGTAGGCATATTCCACGGCGGTCTCATCGGGATACGTCTTCTGCCCGACGACAAGCTTCAGATCAAGCTCGCCACATTTTCTGCGGCGATCTCTTTGCATGAAGCATCTTCGACTGGTGACGTGTCGTAGCGTCAACCCGCTGCAAAGCAGCGCCAGCTTTTGACTCTCCCCCAGCAAGGCACCTTCGGCAGGCACGACACCCCGAACCCACCTCCGGGACCACCACACCCTCACCCCCAACCGTGCCTGAATCGCCACACCCCCAGCTCAGAATTGGGCACCGATTTCACCCCAGAATCAGGACCGCTTCCGGCAGCTAAACCGACCCGGATCTGGGTGCCGCTGCGCCGTAGCTGGATGCCTCGCGCCTCGGCCAAACGCTCGACCGAGATCTCCCGCTTGATCCGCTCCACCACCTGGTCTGGGAGTCGCGCCATCCCTCGGTCTCCTTGCCTCGTTTTCAGGCTTCCTCAGAAAAACCTGTCAAGAGGTTTTTGCAAAATTTTGGGGTTCCTGGCGATGGACGGAAGATATACCATATTTGTATATACTGTCAAAGAGTTTTACGAGAGCCGCAAAATGCCCCTTACAATCGCCCTCGACATGCCAGCCAAAAAACCACCTAAGAGTTCTTTCGGTGAGCGTCTGTTTGCGCTGCGAACTGCGCGCGGGCTTACCCAAGTCGATTTGGCGAAAGCGCTGGGAACGACTCAGCGAGTCATTTCCTACTACGAAACCAAGGGAGAGTTGCCCCCACCAGATTTTCTCGTTGCTCTGGTTAGCGCTCTGGGAACCACTGCCGATGAACTGCTCGGAATCAAACCTCCCAGAGTCGGCCCGGACAACACTCCCGAGCAACGGAGATTGTGGAAGAGATTTCAGCGCATGGAGTCACTACCGGAGAAGGATCAGCGGGCGGTCATTCGCTTGATTAACTCGCTCGTGGCTTCAAACGGTAACGGACACGCGCGCGGCAGCGCGCATCCATAGATTGGTAAACTGATTGTGATGGCACCCGCGAACGAAAAACAGCAGGCCCACGATCTGATCGAGCGGCTGGCACCCGGCCAGATTTCCGCCGTCGTTCACCTGCTCGAAGTAATGACTGATCCCTTGGCCCGCAGTCTCGCCAACGCTCCCATCGATGATGAGCCGGTCACTGAAGAAGAGGCTCGTGAGATCGCCGCCGCGCGTGCTTCCCTCGACCGTGGTGAGGGCATTCCGCACGAGAAAGTGCTGGCCGAGTTCGGCCTCACCTCGGAAGATTTCGAGCGCATGGGCCGCACTCCACTCGACCCGCACAAGACGGGTCGGTAAGCAATGGGCAAGAACGTTCTCTGGACCGACCAGGCCAAGGCTCAGCTCCGCGCCATCGATCAGCCTACCGCCCTCCGCATCCTCCATGCTCTGGCCCGCTTTCTGGAAACCGGAGAAGGCGACGTGAAGCGTCTCCAGAACATCGAACCGCCAGAGTTTCGGCTGCGCGTCGGCGACTACCGCGTGCGTTTCCACGACCACGAAAACGCCATCCGCATCACCGCTGTGAAACACCGCCGCGAAGCCTACCGCTGACCCGTGACAGCGGCAGACTCGAATGCGGATTCGGACTACTTCCCGAGGTCGTGCTGGATCGCCTTGCGCTGCGTCTGCGCCTTGTTCTTCTCTTTGACGCCTGGCTTCTTTGGCGTTTTCAGAACGTGTTCTTTCGGACGCTCGCTCTTGCTGTTCAACAACTCTTCGGCTAACTGCTCTTCTGCTTTCACGAAACACCTCACGGGAGCCGCGCCCCGTCGAGCGTCGTCGTGCCCGTCTGATGCAGCACGCTGAGCAGGTGCGACAGGCCGTCGTAGGAATAGCTGGTGTTGATCCCGTTGGGCCGCGTCAGGCTGGTTCTGCGGCTGAGCGCGTCGTAGCCGAAACCGAACGATCCCGCCCAGGAATTCGCCAGCCCGTTCAACCGGTTCAGGGTGTCGTAGCCGTAGGTCGTGACGCTGCTGTCGGGCGCCGTCAGGGACGTCCGGTTCGAGGCCGCATCGTAGGTGTAGGCGTTCTGGAAGTTCAGAGCCGGCAGCCACCCATATTGCGTGCTGGTTCCAATCAGCCGTCCCATATTGTCGTAGGCAAAGCCATACGATCCCGTCGGATCGCTCACCTGCAGCACCTTCCCCGCAAGATCGTAGGCATATTCCACGGCGGTTTCGTCGGGATAGGTCTTCTGGGTCAGCCGGTAGAGCGCATCGTAGACGTACTGGATGGTGTTGCCCTTGCGGTCGGTTTTCGACAGCAGATTGCCCACGGCGTCGTAGGTGTAACTCTCCGTCAAGGTGGAGGGGAACGTGGTCTGCGTCACCCAGCCACGGGCGTTGTAAGCAAACTGCGTGGTGTGGCCGTTGGCGTCGGTGATCGCGAGCAGATTATTTTCCGTGTCGTAGACCCACCATCCGGCGACAGAGGCCAGAGTATCGCGCTTACGCGGCATCCATCGATTCAATGGTTTACATGGTCACTGTGACCAGAGAGGGTTTGGAAGGGCTCGATAGGCAAGAAAAATGACTAGGGCGGCGTACCGGCCGGACAGCCGCTCTGATTGCTCTCTTTGGGGGCGTCATTAAACGCTAGCGCGTTCGCCGGTACCAATCCCCTAGTACGAGTGGGAGACCCCCGGCTATGCCGGGGAGGCAGTCAAAGTTTGACAATTCCAGCAGTATGCTTTTCGCTTGAACAATGTCGGCGATCAACGTTGCGGCCGACAGCTTGTGATTTTGACTTTGGGTCGCGGGTAAGGCCCCTTTGAGGGGCCCCGCGACCAGTAAAGCCTCCGGCTTTGCCGGAGGATACTTACTACGTCCGAAACCGGAGCTTCATGCTGAGCGCCTCTCTGCAACTACGGATTTTGAGCTGACAGTACATCCGAAACGAGACGTGTCAGGCCACGGATGTCCATACCGGGGACGTTGATGGTTGCGCCGAAGCGCACGATCACGAGACGTTGCGAAGGAATAATCACAATGCGCTGGCCGAAGTTGCCAGACGCGAAATAGGTGTCGGCGGGCATGCCGGCTTCGACGCGG
>JASHPH010000038.1 GCA_030038255.1 Candidatus Sulfotelmatobacter sp.
TGGCGGCCACGTTAGAAAAACGTGGCTGGCGCGCGCAGAAACTTGTCACGCAATCGCAGTTTCTGATGGGAATTGGCGAAGCCAATCAGTTCGCCGACGCGTTCGAGGAATGCCGCCTGCCGCAGGAGCGTGCCAAGGTCGCGTTGCAGTTGAAGCACCTAGTCACGCCCGCAGGGATGGGCGAGAGCTTTCACGTACTGGTGGCGAGCAAAGGCGTTGAGGAGGAGAAGGCGGCAATGTTGGCCGGACTTACTTTTGGCCGCCGCACCCTGTGAACCAGACTCCAATTAGGCCTGAGCAGGCTTATCTGTCCTGGGAATCTCCGGATATTCGTACACGCCCCGACCCGACTTCCGGCCCAGCCGTCCGGCTTTCACGTACTGCACCAGCAACGGCGCAGGACGATATTTTTCTCCTAGCGTTTTGTGTAAGTACTCGAGAATGCTGAGGCGAGTGTCGAGACCGACCAGATCGACCAGCTCAAACGGTCCCATAGGATGGTTTAATCCCAGCTTGAGAGCTTTGTCGATGTCAGCTGCCGAGGCAATTCCCTCCTGCAGCATGTGGAACGCCTCGTTGCCGATCATCGCGTTAATCCGGCTGGTGATGAAGCCGGGCGACTCCTTGATCACCACCACTTCCTTGCCCATGCGCCTGCCGACTTCGACGGCGGTGGCGAGCGTGTCGTCGTCAGTCTCGAGCGCGCGCACAATTTCGAGCAGCTTCATTTTGTGCACGGGATTGAAAAAGTGCATGCCCAGGCATTTTTTCGCGCGGTAAGTCACGCTGGCGATCTCGGTGACACTGAGCGAGGAAGTGTTCGAGGCGAGAATCGTCGTAGGGCGGCAGATTTTGTCGAGCAGGGTGAAGATTTCGATCTTCGACTCCATCTCCTCGGGAACGGCCTCGATGACGAGATCGGCTTCGCGGGCGGCATCGCCGACAGACCCGGCGAACTCAATGCGGCGAAACGCGGAATCGGCGTCGGGCGCACTGACCTTGCCTAGCTCAACCGCTTTCTCAAGATTGGCGCGGATTTCGCTCTCCGCTTTGCGCAGAGCCGCCGGGAGCAGATCCTCAAGAATCGTGCGGTAGCCGCCCATGGCCGCTGCGTGGGCGATGCCCCGGCCCATGATCCCGGCACCGATGACCGCAATCGTGTCGACCGGGGGCACTATTGCCCCGCCTTTTCGAGATCGGTAAGAGCAGCGCTAATAGAGTTTTGGGCCGCGCGCAAATACTCGGCCAGGCGTTGCCGCTCCTCGGCCGTCATGCTGGGGATGGCAACACAGATCCGGCGCAAAGTGGCGTTCATGTCGTCCACATAATTCATCGCGCGAATTAATTCACCGGTCGCTACCATGAGTGCTCCTGTCTTCGGTTGAGATGTGAGTGCGATCTGGGCATCGGCCTTCGTGCCTCATCCGCGGGTCGAGCCGAACTGTCTATTTTGGACGTGGGCGGAGATTTAGTAAAGGCGACCGCGCGCCTGTCACGATCGATTCATCTGGGCGGCATATAATCGCCATCAATTCTTTTTATGGGACCATGGAAAGCGCGACGAATCCAATTCATATGGCAGACAAACCTTTGCGACGATATCTTTTTGCCAGCGACTTCGACAAAACGTTGACGTTCAACGACACGGGATACGTGCTCTCGGAACTGGTCGGCATACCAATCGAAGAATTTGAGCGCAAGGCCAAGGGCATGGCCAAGATCAATCTCGTACAGCAGGGCGCGGAGTTGGCCTATCTGCTCCTGCACGATCCGGAGTTCAGAAGCAAGGTGCGCAAGGAGCACCTGCACGAAGTGGGCAAACAGATCCGGCTGAAGGGAGAGATCAAGCTTCTTTATCAGATTCTCAAAAACGGCATCGATGGCTACGAGTTCGACTTTTATGTGCTGTCGGCCGCGCCGGTCGAGGTGATTCAGTCGGCGCTCGAGGACATCGTTCCGCCCGAACACATTTTCGGCACGGAGTTTCGCTACCAGCCATCTGGCGAGATTGACACCATTGTGCGCGCCACAGCCGGTTACGGCAAAGTCGCAGTGCTCGATCAGCTCCTTCAGCAGCACGTCGCCGGCCCTGATCACGTGATTTACACGGGTGATGGCAGCTCGGACATCCACGTGATGCTGCATATCAACGCGCGCGACGGATTGACGATCGCGGTTTCGGAATCGCCCAATGTGTCACAAATCGCCAAGCGAACGGTGCTCAGTTCGAGCGCACTGGCGGTGCTGGCGCCGATCCTTGAAGAAGTCGCGGGATGGGAGCGCTACCGCATCCGCGGCTTTTTTGAGGCGAACGGCATGCTCATTCAGGAGTGGGAGCGGGTGCGCACCGACTGGTTGACGGTACGTCCCGCCGCGCCGGAAACGACGGCGAAAGGAGCGGCGTAGCGGCTTTATGCTGCGCGACAAGAACCTCATCCCATTGTCGCATCAGCACCAACATGCCCTGGCACTGTGCGTGCGGATTGAGCGCGCATCGCCGATTCCGGAAGCCGACCTCAAGGTATGGCAACTGGAGATTGCCCAAATCTTCCAGGCTGAAATCGCGATTCATTTTGACGCAGAGGAAACGGTGATATTTCCTGCGGCTCGCAGACTCGAAACGCTGGTTCTCCTCGTGGAAGATTTGCTTCGTGACCATGTGAGTCTGCGGGAGAGTTTCATGCGAGCGGAAAGTGGGAACATGAACGCAGCCGAGTTGACTGAGTTCGCCAAACAACTCTCGGCTCACATCCGCATAGAAGAACGCCTACTCTTCGAGCGCATGCAGGCACTGATGAGCTCCGAGATCCTCGCCACTCTGGGCGCGCAACTCGAAGCAGCGCTCAAAAACGCAACGCAAGCCTGTACGCCGCCGAATTCAGCGACCAGGCTAAGGGCAGCAAAATAAGTCTACTGTGATATCCCGGGTTATCGAACGGCAGCGCCCGCGTGCAGCTGCCGGAAGCGCGTCGCGGCCTCGCGCCCCATGTAGCGGTCAAGCACAAGCGGATGGGTTTGCCGCAGATCAACCGCAACCAGGCCGTCGAGCGTGTTCGAAAAGCTGCGGTCCACGCTGAATCCCAGGAATTTTCCGCCAATCTTGGCATACTGCCGCAGCAGAATGGGCAGACCTTTGCCGTCGGCTTCAATGTCGGTGATGGGCTGTGAAAGCTCGTCCAGGTCGCGCAGGGCGCGGCTCATACCGCGGCAGTCCCAGCGGCGCAATATCGCGGGGCGGACGCGAAACGGATGGAGTGGCTCGACCAGTCCCGCGAGTTCGTCCTTCTGCATGCGCGCCTCGAAGAAGCGATAAATCATTTCACGTGAGGCTTGGTTGTATTCGTTGCTGACGCTGACCGCGCCGAACAGGACCGGAATCTCGGGCCGCATCGCAACCAGGCCAGCGATGCCCTTCCACAACAAAAGCAGTGGCGCATATTGCCGCTGATATTCCGGACGCACGAAGGAGCGTCCGAGTTCAAAAGCCGGACCGAGCTTTTGGAAGATTCTTTCGTCATAGCGAAAGATGGTGCTGGTATAGAGGCCGGCCACGCCGTGCTCCGTCAGAATTTCCGCGCTGTTGCCGGCGCGGTAAGCGCCGACCAGCTCCCTCTTGGTGCGGTGCCAGAGCAGCAAGTGCGAGTAGTAATCGTCGAAGCGGTCCAGGTCGAGGCTCTTGTTGGTTCCTTCCCCGACCTGGCGGAACGTGACCTCGCGTAAGCGCCCTAGTTCGTGGAGCATGTGCGGCATCTCGCGGGCAGTGCCGAGATAGACGGCGAGATCGCCGTTTTGAGCGAGACAACGGTCGGGAGGAAGCTGCTCGATCTCGTGCTGCAAGATCGCCGGATTCATGGCAACGGCTAATGGCTCCTGCATTTTCACCGCAATCTTTGAGCGCAACGCTGCAGGCCAGGATGGCTCCGTTTTTCGCCGCCGCGCGAGCAGATACGTCCGCCAGCGCAAATATTCAGTCGCTTCGCGATCGCCACAGATGGCTGCCAGCGCCTCGCCCGAAATCTCGCTGCCCACCCGGACCTCGATCTTCTTTCCTTCCTGGCTTAGAAACTCCTGCAAGAGGAATCCGGTTCGCAACTTGGGGTGAATCACACTTAGCAGCTGGAATCCGACGCTGTTGTGGCCGCAGAAATAAACCGGCAGCGCAGACGCCCCAGTCCTGCGAATCAGCCGCACAGCGGTGTCGTTCCACTCAGGGTCGGCAATCTGTGCCGCGGGCATCTGCCAGTGCGAGACTTCTCCGGCAGGAAAGATTGCGAGCATCCCGCCTTGCTGCAACCAGGAAAGAGCCTGCCGCAGCGCACGTCGGTTCGATTCCACAGAGCGATCGGTCTGGAATGGGTCGACAAAAATGCAGTGTTGCTGCAGTTCTGGCACATCGGCGAGCAGCCAGTTGGTAAGGATCTTCACGTCGGGCCGAACGCGCGTCAGCAGAACGGTCAGAATCGCGCCATCGAGCATGCCGTAGGGATGATTGGCGACAACAACTACTGGACCGGTCGCAGGGATGCGAGTCTGGTCCGCCGCATCCAGACGAAGACTCACCCGCATTTCATCGAGCAGGGCCTGCAGCCGAAATCCGTCAGGCGATTGCCGCACACGCCGGTAGAGATCGCGAACTTTGTCGACCGGAGCCAGCTTTGCGGCAAGGCCTCTTCCCGGCAAACCAGGAAAATCAGCGACTCGCGACAACACTTCCGGCGGCGTCTGATCGTCGTGCAGCATGCTACAAAATTATTTCGCTGACTTTGCAGCAGAATGAAGGTCAGGTTAAAAACTGATGAAATGTGCGGCGAGGAAGCAGAAGAGTAACCGGAAGTAACCATGCAGAGTAGTGCGGCTCTTGACTCGCCCGTCAGGTTTCGAGCCGGAAGCGCGTCTCAGCCAGCGCGTAGAGTCTGCGCCACACCAGCCGATTGATGGTCACCACGGTGGCCGCCATCATCATGGTGGCCGCGAGCAGCAGGTTGAAGTTGCCCTGATCACTGGCTTGCGAGATGGTAGCGCCCAAGCCAGTCGTGGTGTAGATCTGGCCCTTGAAGTGGAAATATTCGGCGATGATGCTGGCGTTCCATGCGCCACCGGACGCAGTCACCAAGCCCGTGACCAGATATGGAAAAATTCCGGGCAAAATCAGTTTCCGCCAGCGCTGAAGTCCTTCGAGCCGGAAGATTGAGCAACACTCCTTCAGGTCGGTCGGGATTGCGATTGCGCCCGCGATCACGTTGAACAGGATGTACCACTGCGTTCCGAGCAGAAGCAACACGATAGAGCCGAGACCGAGCCCGCCACCGACGCGAATCAGCAAAAGCAAAACAACCGGGAACAGTGCCGTTGCCGGAACAGATGCGGCAATCTGCGCAAGGGGCTGCGCGACCCGCGCCAGGCGGGGGTGAAACCCGATCGCGACTCCGGCCGGAATCGTCCACAATGCTCCGATCAGCAGCGCAACGTTCACCCGCAGAAAAGTTGCGCCCAGGCCAGTGCCGGCTTCCTGCAGTTCGGCTTTCTGAATCCCGGAAAGAATCACGGCGACTCGGACGACTCCGTAGCCGATTCCGGCTAGCACCACAACCAGCAGTAGTCGCATAAGCCAAACTTTCCACGGGCTAGGCTTCTCACGCACTTCATTGGACTGCGCGTGCGCGAAGTGCAGCATCAGCCGTTCGCCCAGCGGCGCCACAGTTTTCTTGCGAACCTGCGCCAGAGCACGTGAATGGTGGATCAGGTCCAACACCCAGGAGCGGGAAGTCTCGGTGCTTTCCACTTGCTCCACCTTGAATTTCTCAGCCCAGGCAATCACGGGTCGCCATATAAACTGATCGAGCAGCACGATGACCGCGATCATTGTAGCCACGCCCCAGAGAATCGATGGAGTGTCGCCGGCGCTGGCCGCGGTCTGCAGGTACGAGCCGAGGCCGGGCAGGCGGAAATCGCGTGAGCCGAGCACGAACATTTCGCAGGCCATCAGAAAAAACCAGCCACCTGCGACCGACATCATCGAGTTCCATACCAGGCCGATGGCCGAGAACGGAAGCTCCATCTGGATGAAACGTTGCCACCAGCTGAATCCGTAAACTCTCGCGGCCTCGCGCATCTCGGTCGGAATGCTCTTCAGCGAGGCGTAGAAGCTGAATGCCATGTTCCACACCTGACCGGTAAAGATCAGCAAAATTGCGCCCGCTTCCACGCCCAGTTGCCGGCCAGGAAACAGCGCCACCATGGCGAGCATGACGCCCGGAAGAAAACTGAGCACGGGGATCGACTGCAGCACGTCGAGCAGCGGAATCATGAAGCGCTCGGCGCGGGCGTTGTATGCTGCGATGTAGCCGTAGACAAATGTGAACGCCAGACTGAGGATATAAGCGATCGTGATGCGCAGCAGCGAATAACCCGCGTAGGCTGGGAGTGCCAGGGGACTGCGCCGGATCCCCACCTCTGGCGTAAACGGGCCGAGCCACGTGCGTCCGACAACGAGCAAACCGTAGAACAGCGCCATTCCCGCGGCGCCCATGAGAAGGTCGGGGAGATACGAAATCTCGATCGACGGCAGCGTCCCCCACAGGCGATACGGGGAGAAACCCCGCAGACTGGCTGATTTCTTCTCATGCGTCATGCTGCTGTTCGTCTCTCAGGCTTTCGGGGTGGTCGCGGAATTCTGACTCTCGGCAGCAGGCTCCAGTGGCGCCGGGGGCTCGGCCTGCACCAGACGGCCACTTTCGCGGTCATAGTCGAAAATCTCGGCGTGGCGGCCCCAGTTCATCGCCGTCTCGAACTGGCGCTGCACCTCGTCTTCGGCAAAGTGCTCATCGAGAATGTCGTGAAAAAATTCATCGGCGATCGAGTGATCGGACTTGCGCTTCAGGATGCTGTCAATCTGCTTGAGGATGGTCACATGCTCCAGCGCTGCTTGCCGGAAAAGAACCTTGCGCCGCTGAATGTCGGCTTCGGCAAAAGCAGAGCCCAACGGTGTAATCTGAACATCGCCTTCCTTCAGCGTGGCGAAGCCCAGCAGAACGCAGGCTTCAATGATTGGCAGCAGGTCTTCCACGTCCATCACTAGTTCTTCCGCCAGGCGAAACAGATCTTCGTGCCCGCCGCCGTCGTGCAGAAACTCGATCAGGCCCGCGATCCCACCTACGCGAGCGTGGGGCAGCATCTGATATTTTGTCGTCCGAACGACCGCCGGCTGTTTTCTCAAAGTGTCCTTCGTCAGCCCGCCTGCAGGCAGAACGATTTCGGCCGTGGTCTCGGCGTCGGGCGGAGCGTGCTCGGCATCAGGTTCGGTCATGACCTTGTAAATGTAGTCGACCAATTCAAGAAAGCGCGGCGACTTGCGGTCGCGCGGATGTTGCAGGCGAATATTCAAGTCCGAGCGAATACGCGCCGGATTCCTGCCCAGCACGATCACGCGATCGGCGAGCATGACCGCTTCCTCGATGTTGTGCGTGACGATGAAAATGGCCTTGGTGGGCATTTTCTTGTTCAGCCAAAGTTCCAGCAGTTCACCACGCAGGTTTTCGGCGGTAAGAACGTCGAGTGCGGAAAACGGTTCGTCCATGAACAAGACTTCCGGCTCAACGACCAGAGCACGGGCGAAGCCGACTCGCTGCTTCATGCCGCCGGATAGTTCCTTCGGATACGCCGTTTCAAATCCGTCGAGGCCAACAGTGTCGAGCGTGCGCAACGCGCGCTTGCGGCGCTCCACCGCGGCAACGGCGCGCGCTTCGAGCGGGGCCTCGACATTTTCCAAAACGGTCAGCCAGGGAAACAGCGCAAAGCTCTGAAAGACGATGGCGACGTTCGGCGTCTGGCCATCCAGCGGCTTGCCGTGCCAGGCAAGCATTCCCGCAGTCGGCTTCGAGAGGCCGCTCAGAATGCGCAGCAGGGTGGACTTGCCGCAGCCTGAGGGGCCCAGCAGGGCAATGATTTTGCCGGGTTCGATCGAGAGGTTGGTTTGGCTCACAACCTGAATCCGCGTGCCATCCGGCTGCGGATAAGATTTCTCAATCCCCACGGCTTCGATGATCGCGTCGCTCACGAAACAAGCTCCCCGTACCTTCTATACACGATCTAAGCAGAAGCGCAAAGCGCGCCTTGCAGTCACACGCCATTCACAATGAGTCTTGAGGCTGGCCTAGGCCGCAAAGGAATCGCCAGCAGGAGAAGCGAACGGCTTTGGTAAGCGGTCGCTGACCTCGGCCAGAAGCGCCACCTTCGCGGCCAATTCGCCCGTGAGCTGATGCGATTCGAACCGCCAGCGCCAGTTGCCGCCGTGCAGGCTGGGCGTGTTCATGCGGGCCTCACTGCCCAGGCCCAGCACGTCCTGCAGGGGAATAATGCTCAGACTTGCCGGAGAGCCATGCGCCGCCCGAATAAATGCCCAATGAATGCCATCGTCCGCGCGGCCGAGGTAGGCCTCGGCGTTACGGCGTTCGTGTTCCGCCGCTCCCGAGCGCCACCAGCCAACCACGGTGTCGTTGTCGTGAGTGCCGGTATACATGACTTTCCCCGCCGCCCGATGAGGCAGGTAGATGTGCGCTCCCTCGTCTCCAAAGCCGAACTGGAGAACTGCCATCCCCGGGATCTGGAGACGATCCCGCAGCGCGTGTACCGACGGGGTGATGTAGCCAAGATCTTCTGCGAAGAAAGGCAAGCCGCCGAGAGCCTCCCGCAGTTTCACGAACAGATCGTCTCCTGGGCCGTCTACCCAGCGGCCATTTACCGCAGTGGTGTCCGTGGCAGGAATCTCCCAGAATTGATCGAATCCGCGGAAGTGGTCGAGCCGGATGTAGTCGCAATGCTGCGTAGCCCAGCGCATGCGCCGAATCCACCACTGATAGCCGCGTTCTTTCATCACGTCCCAGCGATAAAGCGGATTTCCCCAGCGCTGGCCCGTCTTGCTGAAGAAGTCGGGGGGCACGCCGGCAACCACTTCCGGTTCCAGCTTGTCGTTGAGGCGGAAGAGTTCGGGCCGCGTCCACACGTCGGCGCTGTCGTAGTTCACAAAAATTGCCACATCGCCCACGACGCGAATGGCGCGTTCGGCACAGTATTGGCGTAACGCTCGCCACTGCTCATAGAACGCGAACTGCAGGGCGGCTCGAATCTGTATGTCGCTGTCCAGTTCCCTGCGGGCCGGTTCGAGCGCCACCGGATCGCGCCGGGCGAGTTCCTGCGGCCACTGGCTCCAGCTCTCCAGCTTATGCCGGGCGCGCAAGGCGTCGAAGAGGACAAAATCATCGAGCCACCAGGCATTTTCAGAACGGAAGGTTTGCAGGCGGCGCAGAGATTCGGCAGGGCCGGAACGCAGGAAACTTCGGGCCGCTGCAAACAACCGCGGCATCTTTTGTGCGAAAACCTGATCGTATTCAACGGCGCGGGAATCGGCGGGAGAATCGGCTCCGGTCGTTTCGATCTTTGCCGGATCAAACTTTGCCTGATCAAGCTTCGCCTGATCAAACCAGCCATGCTCGGCCAGGCGGTCGAGACTGATCAGGAGCGGATTGCCCGCAAAAGCCGAGGTGGAAGAGTAAGGTGAATTGCCGTACCCGATAGGGCCGAGAGGCAGGACCTGCCACAGCCCCTGGCGGGCTGCCGCAAGAAAGTCTACAAAGTGGTAGGCTTCCGGACCGAAATCACCAATGCCGCCGCGCGAAGGCAACGACGTGGGATGCAACAGAATGCCTGCGGCGCGCGAGAAGGACATGTCACCGCCGCTACATTCCCTGCTCGCTTCCCGTCCGGGTCAAGGCTTTCATTTCTTCCTGGTTGATCTTGATCTTGCCTGTCTTCTCCATCTCATCGCGCAGGTTGGAAACGAAAAGACCGAAAAGTTCCTGCTGCTTACCCTGCAGGAGTTGTTCGCGGATCTGGTCCCGCTTGGCGGCAAAGTCCGCGTCGGTTGGCTTCTGGTTGTCGAGGAGCTCGAGGACAGCCGCGCTGGAGCCGCTGTTGATGGGGCCACTGATCTCTCCTGGCTTCATGGTGAAGGCTACTGAAGCCTGGCCGGTCATAGAGCCGATGTCCGGCACCTGCCCGTCCGGCAGAACGAAATCACTGGTCTTCAGCGTGGCGCCCAGTTCCTTGGCCGCGCGCTTGAGGTCGTGCTCGGCCTTGGCACGGTCTGACAGTTCCTGAGCCTTCTGCGCGAGCAGAGTTCTTGATCGCTCGTTCTTAAATTCTTCCTCTACGCGGCTGCGAATCTCTTCCAGAGTCGGCGTGGCGGGCGGCTTGACGGCCAGCAACTGGAACACGACCGGTCCCTGAGATGCCGAGGCTACATCGGGCGGCGACTTTTCCGTTGCCGTGAATACTGCGTCCATGAACTGCGGTGCCGGCCCGAGTCCCGGCAGCATGTCTTTGCGCGCAAAAAAGTCAGACGTGATCACTGGAATTCCCAGCGCTGCCGCCGCCGCATCCATGCCCTGGGCTCGAGCCTGTTTCAGGAGGTCCTCGGCTTTCGCCTGCGCCGCGATCTGCCCTCTCTGCCGCCTCACGATCGGCTCGATCTGGCTCTTGACCTCGTCGAGAGACTTCACGTGCGCTTCCTGTTTGTCGTCCAGGCGAATGATGTGAAACCCATCGCTGCCTTTCACCACATCGCTGATCTGTCCCTTGGACAATGAGAATGCAGCCTTTTCGAATTCGGGCGTCATTTGCGCCCGGCCGATCCAGCCCAGCGAACCACCCACGTTGGCGCTGCCCGGGTCTTCGGAGTATTTCTTGGCCAGTTCGTCGAACTTGGCGCCATTCTTCAGCTGTTTCAACAAATCGTCGGCGCGATGCTGCGCCTCGGCCACTTTCTTCTCGTCGACCTTGCCGTCGGCACCGGGCAGAGGCATCTTGATCCAGATGTGACTGACTTTCACCTGTTCGGCTCCGCGGTATTCGTCGCGGTGCTGGTCGTAGTAGGCGCGCAGGTCGTCCTGCGTGACCTGAACGCCTGCTTCAGCCTTGGCCGTATCAACGAGCGCGTACTTGACCTTGCGCTTCTCAGGAATCGAATTTGTATAAGTCGCCTTGTGGCTTTCGTAGAACGCCTTGAGCTCTTCTTCGGTTGGATGCAGGCCCTTGCGCAGATCGTCCTGCTTCAGAACCGCGTAGTCGAATTTGACCTTCGCGTTCTGCTTCATGAACTGATTATGAATTTCAGTTTCGCTTACGCTTGCGCTCTGTGAAATGAGAGCCCGCAATTTGGATATGCGAATCTCGTCCCCTACGGATGCTTCGAACTTGGCGGGCGTCAGATTCGCGCGCTGCAGCATTTCTTCGTATTCCTGCGTCCCGATGAAGTTGCCGCCGGGGAAGAAATACGCCGCGTAGTGTCCATGCTGCAATTCGTCCTTGACCTCTTCCGGAGTCGCGCGCAGTCCCATGCGTGAAGCTTCTGCAAGCAGCACCTGCTGGTTAATCAGCTGCTCGGCGGCGCGCTGCGCGAAGAAAGGCAGCAGCATGCCCATGTTGGGGCCGCCCTGCGGCATCTGCTGTTGCAGCATTTCGCGAGCCTGTTGGCGCACTTCGTCAGCGGTTATATCGCTGCCTTCCACTTTGGCAATAACGCCCCTGCCGGGCTGGCCGCCGCCAAACACGTCCCCGCTCAGACCGCCGGGAATCAGGGTCACAACCATCGAAGCGCACACAATCAGCAGCAGACCGCCAAGAATGTATTTCGTGGTTTGGCCCGACTTTTGCAGAAATCGAATCATGTTCTTAATCACTCCAGAGGTGAGAAGCGAATTCTTAATTATAAACTAACGAGGCCGGGCGCTTAGAGTACCGGAGTGCGCGGTGCTGTCCTAATCTGAAGGAGATTAGGACACTACCGAGTGCGCCGACCGCGGCCGGCAATCGATTGTGGACTCGAAGCAGTCAGCTCAAGCTTTGCGCGCAATTCAACATTCGGCGCAAAGTCGCCTATTGAAACGAATTAATATAGAGTGTTATGGGTTGTAGCGGGCTTGCTGCGATTCCCATTTTTCGGACGCAACGGCACGCAATACAGGGGAGAGACATGAACTCGGGAAAATGGCCAGCAGTCATTGATCGCATTCTGACTCGACTCATTCCAGCTCTGCTTATCATTTCCAGCTCCGCTTTCGCCCAGGACATTGCGAACCTGCAGTCTCCGCCACAAACCAGGCTCGCTCTGCGCGACGGTTGGAGTTTGCAGACTTCCGCCAAAGTGGAAGCCAAGGGGGAAACGATTTCTACTCCTCAGTTCACCCCTTCGGGATGGCATACAGTCACGGTGCCTACCACGGTTGTGGCCGCGCTCGTGAGAGACAAGACGTTGCCTGACCCGTTCTTCGCGATGAATCTTCGCGACTTCGCCGGAATGAACTACAAAATCGGCGCCAACTTTTCGAACATTGCCATGGCGCCAGACAGTCTCTACGCGGTTTCCTGGTGGTATCGAAAGGAATTCACCGCGCCGGACTCCTACAAGGGCAAGACAGTCTGGTTGAATTTCGAGGGCATCAACTACCGCGCGAACATCTGGCTCAACGGGAAACAAATTGCCAAATCAGAAGATGTCGCCGGCGCCTGGCGCACTTACGAATTCAACGTAACCGAAGCGGTCAAGCCCGGCGCTGAGAATGTTCTCGCCGTGCAAGTCTTCGCGCCCACCGACCACGATCTCGCCATCACCTTTGTTGACTGGAATCCGGCTCCGCCCGACAAGAATATGGGGCTCTGGCGCGAGGTGTATTTGACCGCCAGCGGTCCGGTCGCGTTGCGCTATCCCACAGTCGTGTCGAAACTGAACCCGCCTGCAAATGATCGCGCCCAACTCACCGTGACCGCACAACTGAAAAACGGCACCAACCAGCCGGTGAAGGGCAAGCTCAAGGGCCAGATCGAGAACATCACGTTCGAGCAGAAAGTCGAACTTGCTCCGAACGAGACGAAAGATGTGACTTTCACTCCCGATAAATTCGCGCAACTCGTCGTCCCGAACCCGCGTTTGTGGTGGCCGGCACAAATGGGCAAACCGAATCTCTACTGGCTCACCATGGAATTCGAGGCGAACGGTGCCGTGAGCGATCGCTCCAACACTGAGTTCGGCATTCGCGAAATCACCTCGGACTTCAACTCCATTGGCGGACGCGTGTTCCACATCAACGGCAAGAACATTCTGATCCGCGGTGGCGGCTGGACCCCCGACATGATGCTTCGGGAAAACTCGCAGCGCCTGCACGACGAATTGCAGTATGTCCGCGATATGGGACTCAACACGATTCGACTCGAGGGCAAACTGGAGACGCAAGAATTCTTCGATGTCGCCGACCGCGAGGGAATTCTCGTCATGGCCGGATGGTGCTGTTGTGATTTCTGGGAACGCTGGCCGCGCTGGAAGCCAGAAGACTTTGAAATCGCCAAGCAGTCGCTACGCGACCAGATCTACCGCCTGCGCAGCCACCCCAGCCTGGTGATGTGGCTGAATGGCAGCGACAATCCTCCGCCTCCTGACGTCGAGCAAATGTATCTCGACATCGAGAAGGAGTTACTGTGGCCGAATCCGGTGGTCTCATCGGCCACGGGCAAGAAAACATCCGTCACCGGCCAGAGCGGCGTCAAAATGACCGGGCCGTACGAGTATATAGCTCCAAGCTATTGGGAATTGGACGTGCCCCAGGGCCCGCCAGGCCGGAAACAGTGCAACCCCGGAGGTTGCGGCGGCGCCTATGGATTCAATACGGAAACCAGCATGGGACCGGCAGTTCCGCCCGTCGAGAGCATTCTGGCCATGGTCGGAAAAGATCACTTGTGGCCGATTGACGACGTGTGGAACTACCACGCCGGAGGTGGCGAGTTCAAGAACATCCACGTATTCAGCGACGCGCTCGCCAACCGTTACGGCAAATCCGACAGTGTGGATGATTTCGCCCTCAAGTCGCAGATGCAGACGTACGAGGGTGTGCGCGCGATGTATGAGGCATATAGCCGCAACAAGTATCAGGCCACGGGTGTCATTCAATGGATGCTGAACAATGCGTGGCCCTCCATGATCTGGCACCTGTACGACTACTATCTGCGGCCGGGAGGCGGATATTTCGGCGCCAAGAATGCGATGGAGGCGCTGCATCCGGTGTATGGCTACGACGACCATTCCATCTGGGTTGTCAGCAGCCAGTATGAAGATGCAAAAGGTCTGAAGCTCACGACGAAAATCTACAACCTCGACATGAGCGAGAAATTCACCCAGCAAAACGCGGTCGATGCTCCGGCTGACAGCACCGCTAGAATTTTCACCTTGCCTGATGTATCCGGCCTCAGTCCGACCTATTTCCTTGTGCTGCGACTCGAAGATTCCACGGGCAGACTTGTGGGCTCAAATTTCTACTGGCTTTCGACCAAACCTGAAACTCTTGACTGGGCCAAGTCCAACTGGTGGACGACGCCAACTTCTTCCTTTGCCGACTTCACCGCGCTCTCGCAGTTGCCGAAAGTGAGATTGTCTGTCAGCGAGCGCACCGAGCGGAAGGGCGATGAAGTCATCACGCACGTAACGCTCGAGAACCCGAGCAGGAACCTGGCCTTCTTTGTGCGGCTAAAAGTCGACAAGGGTGTAAAGGGCGACGAAATCCTTCCCGTCATTTGGGAGGACAACTACATTTCTCTGCTGCCAGGCGAGAAGCGCGAAGTTACGGCAACTTATCGCGCCAGCGAATTAGCAGGGGCAAATCCAGCCGTTGAAGTCACCGGCTGGAATGTGGAGTGAAGGCAGGACCGGCTATTCTTCCGGCGGCAGCTCGAAGTCAATCAGGTTGCCGCGGAAACCTTTGGTCTTGATCGCGCCGAACAGAATCCCGGCCGCCATCCAGATCGCGCCCACGATCTTGGCCGGACGGCTCAAGTTCAGCCAAAGCAGCAGGCAGATGAAAAATCCGGCCAGGGGAAAAACGAAGTTTGCTATGTTTTTCTTCTCGTCGCGGACGAAGTAGCGCATGAACGCCGCCAGGTTCACGCCCATAAAAGCGATCAGCGCGCCGAAGTTCAACATCTCGGCGCCCAGCCCGTAGCTAATGACAAACGCTCCAGCCAGCGCAATCGCGCCGACAAAAACTACGTTATTGCGCGGCACGTGTTTCTTCGCGTCGACCGCGCCAAAAAAAGACTGGGGCAGCGCCTTGCTGCGGCCCATGCCGTAAAGCAGGCGAGCGGCGCCCAGTTGTGCGCCCATGCCTGATCCGAAGTTGGCGACCAGCAGCGTGAATCCGAGAATGGCAAACATCGGGCCCCAGGCCCTGCCCGCCACGAACGTGAATGCGGTGTCGGTGTTGGGAAAGGGCTCCGACGCGGGCCAAATCAACTGAGCCGCGTAAACCTGAAACGCGGAAAGAATACCGATCACCAGGCAAGTCAGAACTGTAGCCAGCAGAATGTTCCGTCGCGGATTCTCCGCCTCCTCCGAGAGCGTTGAGATGCCATCGAAGCCGATGTAGGTCAACACAGCGATGGATGTGCCGCCCAAAACGGCGCGGGCGTCGAACAACTGCGGATCGTAAAAAGGACGAGTGAAGAATCCCCCGCCATTGTGGGGGTGGCCGAAGATGTATCGCGCCGCCGTCACAAAGAAAATGGCAATCACAACGCCCATACCAGCCGCCAGACCTGAATTGACGCGTGCAGATGTTTTCACTCCCTGAATATTGAGGCCAGTAAAAACCAGCGCGAAAAATACCGCCCACCCCCAATATGGAATGCCCGGTGCGAACACGTGCGCCTGCTGGCTGCACCAGATGATGCAGATCATGGGATTCAGCATGTAATCCATCACCATGCTCCAGCCGGTCACATAGCCAAGCGCCGGGTTGATCTCCTGGCCCACGTAAGTAAAAGCCGAGCCGGCGCTGGGGTACGCCCGTGCCATCTTGCCGTAGCTGATAGCAGTGAAGAGCATCGCGACCATGGCGATGAGAATTGTGGTCACAACGTGTCCGCGGCCACGGTCGCTCAGCACTCCAAACACCGACATGGGCGCGACCGGCTGAATGACGATGACGCCGTAGAGGATCAAATCCCAAAGCGTGAGCGTACGGCGGAGACGCGGAGCAGCAATAGTCGGGGCGGCGGTTGAAATATCCATGCGTCCGTTATTGGATTATGGATGACGCGAAAATGTCAATATTGAAACGATTTTACAGTTGAGTCTCAACGCGGACTGGTCTCCTGCGCCGCGGGTCCGTAATCGAACCAGTATCCGTGCTGCTCGTTGCCCGACATGTGACGCGTATTGTACTCGAGCAGGTAGTTCACGTGCGCGTCATCAAGCGGGAAAGATTTCTTGGAGCTATACGGATACCCGCCCATGCTCAGGAATGGCAGCGGCGCCACGTAGTTCCCTTCCGCGGCGTAGAAATCCATATCTTTCTCATATCCGTTGGCTGCAAAGAAATAATCGCGCACCCAGCCATGGGGAAGCACAGGGAGATTTGACGGAGCGAAATCGAGGCGCACTTCATCGCCCGATCCAAAGACAACAAGTCGGTCGTCGTTCGCGGTCAGCAGCGGCAGCACATCGCCGTAGCGTGTGTAGGTTCCCGTAGGACGCGTGTACGGGCCGGTCGCGCTGGTCTTTTCGTAGATATAGTCCACATTTCCCGGCGGCGTGCCTTCGATCTTGAGGGGATATCCGTGAAAATCGAGGTCAGCCCGCACTAAAGGAACAACTGCCACGCGGCCGCCCTGCTCGCTGAAGTTCTGGTGCGCTCGGTCAACCAGGATCGAGTCCCAATAAATTTGCAGATTCGTCGTGATGCGAATCTTTCGCGTACCCTGAGGAATCTTTCCCGTGAGATCGGCGGTCATCGTGCGCGGCCCGCCGGCGGGGAAACCCATGTCGTCGACGACACGTTTCCAGTTCCCGGCCGAATCTTGCACCTCCACATAAGGCGCGATGGCTTCAATTCCCGCCTGCGACGCGGCATACATGCTGTTCGCGGAAAAATACTCGACCTCGCCGTGCAGCAAGAGCCAGAGCGGGCCTCCGCGGTAACGCTCACCCAGATCGAGCGTGAGGCTGTGCGGTTTGGCAAATCCCTGGAACTGCGTCAGAGCAAAATCGCCGATGTAGCGATACGCGAGCAAGTCTGGTAGCACGTCGTGACCGTGATCGTCCCAAGCGCCCGCCGGTGGCTGCGCACCGCGGCTCACCACGACCTTGAATTCTGGATAGGGCGGGTTCGACGCGAAATATTCGTTGGGATATACATCCTCGTCTGCCGGATGGTCGACGGCCAGCAACCGCACCTGATCGAGATAAATGGCTTCTTCCAGCGGCTCCATGAAACGGAAGCTGAGCTTGCCATCCTTCTCGCGTATCGCATTGCGATCAATCTTGACGTATTCCACCGGCCGCGGAATGTCGCGCTGCCCGGGCCCAACCCAATGCCCGACTACGCCTGCACCAAGCATGTCGGCGACGAATTCGTAACGCTCACCATTCCAGACAAAAAGTGTCGGGCAGGAACTGCCGCGGCGGTCGATCTCAAGAAAATCCGCCTGCTTGTCGCCGGCGACCTGGATTTCGTCTTGTAAGACGCCCGTGGGCCACATCATCCGTACAATGTCAGCCTCTTTCGCGTCGCCCAAGCCGACTGTCAGATACGGGGAATTCTGTCCGAGATAGCCGTTCGAACCGTAAATCTCGAACTTCTGCCGATTGCCACCGGAGAACACTTCCACCTTCGTCCCGATCGCTGACTTGTTGTCGTTCAGTCCTTTGAGCGCCAGCCGTAACCAGTGATTCTGATTCCCGCCCTCGTTGCGCAAGAGCACAGCCGGCCCGTGATTCTGCGTGATCAGCAGATCAACGGCACCGTCGTTGTCGTAGTCGCCGGTGATGATGGCCCGCGGGCTTTCGAGATGTACCTTGTCGAGGCCGACGTCGGCTGTGACGTCCTTGAAGCCGTCTGGCCCGAGATTGCGGAAGAGCTTGATCTGGCCCTTGCCGTCTTTCGTCTCGCCGACGGCGACGAGGTCGACCCAGCCGTCGTTGTCGTAGTCAAAAGCGGCAACGCCGTAGGCGCGGATCCAGTTGGTTTCGGGGAGTTTGACCTGTTCGAAGGATTTGCCGTGATCGTTGCGCCAGAGGGTGAGGGCGGGAGGGCCCATATGCGTGAACGCAAGGTCCATCCAGCCGTCGTGGTCGAAATCGAGCACCGCTATGCCAGATGTCCCGTAGGGAACCGTCGAAGTGAGCTCTGTCCGCACGACGAATCTGCCTTCGCGCGGATTCTCGAAGATTGCGGGATGCTTACTTCCGCTTACAACCAAATCGACGGCGCGATCATTGTTGATGTCGCTGCCGACAGCGGCGACACTTTGCTGGTGAGCGGATAGCCCGGCCTTTTCGGTGACATCGGTAAAAGTACCATCGCCGTTATTACGCCAAATCTCATCGGAACTCTCTAAGCTATAGCCGGAGAGCCCCGGCGGCTGGTTGATACGGGAGTGAACCACGAAAAGGTCAAGGTCACCATCATGGTCGTAATCGACAAATGTGGCAGAAACGTTAAAGCCTGGACTACCCAGTCCCGACTGCTTGGTAACGTCCTTAAAAGTTCCGGTTTTTTCGTTGTGCAGGAGAACCAAGTCGTCGCCGCGGTTCACGACGAGATCGACGGCTCCATCGTTGTCATAGTCGCCGGCCGTGCAGCTAACTGCGTGTAGGTTTGGATCAAGCCCGGCCTTCGCCGTAGCATTTTCAAATTTGCCGCCCCCAACGTTTCGGTAGAGAGATTGGCCTCCCGAACTACCAGCGTCGGCGAGGTACAAGTCAAGTCTTCCGTCAGCGCCGTAATCAAGGAAACAGGCGCCCCTTCCAAATAGCTCCCAATCAGTTCGCCGGTCGGCAAGATCGGGCCGCGTCACAATCCCCGCTTCCTTCGTCACATCGACGAACCGCACTTTGATTTGCGACGGGGGCTTGAGCGGAGCCAGCGGCAACTCGACTGCGCGTGAGTACTGCCCTTGCTCGCCGTAAGCCAGGCTGATGGGCGAGCCGATCTTGTGCTCCGTGATGTACTGGAACTTCTTCAGATGCTCGCGGGCGTGATCCAAATTAGCGTGGTCCAGATCAGCAGATTGCTGGTATGCGCGCGACAAGCCGAATTCCGCCGAGGCATGCAGCGGATTGATCTGCAACGCATGCTGAAAAGCCTCTTTGGCTTGCGGAAACTGCCTCGCCTGCGCGTAGGAAGATCCGAGGAAGTACCAGGTGTCCGCGTCGTTCGCGTCAATCTCAGTCACGCGCTTGAATGCTTCAATCGCCTGCGCGGCATCGCCGGCATTCTTGGCAAGCAAGCCGAGGTTATACCAACCATTCGGATTCTTCGGATCCCGCTTGACCGCATCTTCGAGTATGGCTCCAGCCTCGTCGATCTTTTGCAAATTCAGATACGCGATGCCCTGGTTCAGCCGCGCAATCTCGAGCTTGGGGTCAAGTTCTGCTGACTGCTGAAACGCCTTCAGCGCCTTCTCAAACAGTTGCTGATTCATGTACGCACAGCCGAGATTATTCAACCGCGCCGCTTCAACGGGATTTGGGTGCGACGTCGGGGCGAGGAGGCTTAACCCGGCAAGGAGCATAGCAAGAAGCGCGAGGTGGATCTTCAGATTCATCAGAAGTAGAAATTTAACCACAGAGGGCACAGGGGAACACAGGGGATCACATCCACTGTCATCCCGAGCGAAGTTTGCGTGCGAAGCGCGAGCAGACGGAGTCGAAGGATCCCTAATCGCATGGCATTCGTGGCAACTGCAGGGATCCTTCGACTGCAGAAGTGCGTTCGCATTCGCGAACGCACTTCCTTCGCTCAGGATGACAGACCGCTGAAACTTACTTCGCGTACACATGCATCGCTGAGTACGCCCGTGCGCCCACAATTCCCTTCCCTTCCTGCACCGTCACCGTCTGCCCTGCATTCACATTCGACAATCGGTCGACTTGCCCGCTCGGCCATTGAATCTCCACGCTGTCGGCTTTCGTCTGCGAGCCCAGACCGAAGGTAAGCACCAACTCACTCTGCGCCAGATAGCTGGACCCCGAGCGCAGCATCTTCTCCTGTTTGTCGCTGCCGGAGGTCACGCGCACGACCGCCCCGATGCCGTCGCGGTTCGACTTCGTTCCCACCAGCTTGACTCGCAAGCTGTGATTCTCCCCGCCTTCGTTGTGATACAAGTGCGCCGGGCCAGCGTTTGTCGTTAGCAGGATGTCGAGAAAGCCGTCGTTATCAATGTCGGCATAGGCCGCGGCCCGTGCGACTTTCGGAGCAGCGAAAGCGTCTCCCATCTGAGTTGTAACTTCCTGAAATTTCCCTCCACCCAAGTTGCGGAACAAGTGCGGCGGCTCTGCATAGCTCACGCGCTTCTGCACCCGCTCGATGCCATCTTCAATGTGGCCATCGGCGACAAAGATGTCCTGCCAGCCGTCGTTGTCGTAGTCGAAGAAAAAGCAGCCGAAGCCGAGCGTAATCAGCGTATCGCGTCCGATCTCTGATTGCGGAGCTTCGTACACAAACAGCCCGTTGCCCTCGTTGTGATAGAGCGAGACCATTTGATTGGCGAAATTCGTGATGATGATGCTCGAGTGGCCGCTGCGGTCATAGTCGGCGGCGTCAACGCCCATGCCGGCGCGGGCCACGCCGTCTTCGCTGAAGCCAACACCAGCTGCAACGCCTCGCTCCTCAAACGTGCCGTCCTTCTTATTCAGGTAGAGTTTGTTGGGCTGCGTGTCGTTGGCAATCAGGATGTCGGGCCAGCCGTCGCCGTTGTAGTCGAGAATTGCCACGCCCAAGCTTTTCGATGTCGGATCGCGCAACCCGGCCTTCTGGGTGGCCTCTTCAAACTTGCCGCCGCCAAGGTTGTGCCACAGCCGGACGGACGTGCCTTTGTACGATTCCGGCGTGCAGTACGATTTGTGCGCGCCGTCGAGCGTGCAATAAAGATCGGTCTGCTCGGTCCACTGCACGTAGTTCGCGACGACAAGGTCGAGTTTGCCGTCGCGGTCGTAGTCGACCCAGGCCGCGCTGGTCGAAAACTCGTTCGGCCCCCAGAGGCCTGCGAACTTGGTCACGTCGGTAAATGTCCCGTTGCCGTTGTTATGGAACAGATGGCTCTGTCCGAGAGCGGAAACGAAAATGTCGTCAAAGCCGTCGTTGTCGTAGTCGCCCACCGCAACACCAAGGCCGTACATGGGAACGGCAAGCCCGGCCTTTTGCGTCACGTCAGTGAAAGTGCCATCGCGGTTGTTGTGATACAGCTTCAAGGTCGTTGATCCGGCGTGAAGATGTCCGGGGAAATCTTCGCCGTTGATCAGCAGAATGTCGGGATATCCATCGTTGTCGTAGTCGATGAACGCGCAGCCGGGTCCCATCGTTTCCGGCAGCCACTTCTTCCCGAATGCTCCGTTGTTATGCATGAAGTGAATTCCGGCCTGTGCCGTGATGTCGCGAAAGTGAATTTGAGCGCGGCAGGGCTGAGTGAACCACAAAGACACAGAGGCACAGAGAAGAACAATAAAAAGAAACTTCTTGTCTCTGTGACTCTGTGCCTCTGTGGTGAATTGATTTTTCAGACGGGACATTTATCGAGAGGCTCCGGCGGAAGTCGCTTCCGGGCGTTGCCGAGCCGGACGGCCGAGGGCGGCCGTCCCTACATGGGTGGGCGTGAAAATCGGCAGCGGCACTGAGACGTGTTCATGAACCGCTTGGCGTTCATTGTTGTCTTCGGGATGTTTTTGGCGGTAAGGACCGGTCAGCGCCTGCGACGATTCATCGGCCTTGAAACGCAGATACCTCGCCTCGTGAGCCTTCGACATCGTCTCGTCGCCCAGCCCGTTGTAGCAAAGCATCAGGTTGTAATGCGCCTGCAGGTCTTCAGGGTCGATGGCCAGCACCGAATTCAAGACTTTCACCGCATCGGCATAACTGTGCTGAAGGAACATCACGCGCCCCAGATCGTTCAGCGCAACTCGATCGCGCGGATACTGCTCGAGAACCATATTCAATCGCGCGGCCGCTCCCGCATAGTCGCCGTCAGAGCGCAGCACTTTCGCGTAGAAAAAATTCGCACGAGCGAGATTCGGAGACAAAGTCAGAGCTTTCTCCAGCACGATGCGGGCGCGCTGCATATCGCCTTCTTGCACCGCACAGCGGCCGAGATTGACCCATCCGTCAGGATTGCTCGGGTCGCCCTCAGTCACTTTCTGAAATGCTGCCGCCGCGCCCTTCAGATCTCCCTGCAGAAACAGCCCGATGCCGTAGTCGTTCCAGCGCTGCCATTCTTCCTTGCGCACGATTGTCTCCGGCTTCGGCGCTGGCGTGGTACGCGCAACGACGGGGAGCGTAACTTCATCCTCCGCGACGGCAACAATCGGCAGATCGGGAATTCGTTCTTCCTTCGCCGAAACTCCACTCAACGACGCGGTGAACACCGTCGGGCGGTCGTCGTAATCTGCCGAAACCGAATCCGGCGTTGCCAGGTCGGGCTGTCCGGCAAAAGCCTCGTGCGTGCCATACCACGAAAATTTTCGGTAGCAGAGTCGCGCGTGCAGAGTGAGCTTGTTCCCGGTACTTTCCGGAATGTACATACGATAGTGCACAGTATCCGCCGCCCCGGGAGGAATCAAACGTACATAAACCACCGCCCGAGTAGCCCACGCATTGCGCTTGCTGATGGGATTGCCGTGCGCATCAATCTGCAATGAGCGGTAGAAGTGCGCTCCCTTTTCTACCGGGCCGTGGCCGTTGTCCTCCACCATGCCGCTCCAAAAGATCGTCTGCCCTTTGTCGTCGGTTCCCTTCAGCTCAAGCCACGTATCGTAGGCATCGACGGTGCCGTCCGGGAAAAAGTGCCCGACTTTTTTCGTACGCACCACGACATCCACCCGCACCGTGTCACCGCGGCGCAATGCTGGCCGCACGCGGTTGAGCGGGGCCGTAACCGGCGCAACCTCGCCACCGGCCTCGCCGGTCATCTTGCTCTCCGCTTCTTCACCTACTGCGAATGTGGTCGCCAGTTCTGACTGCGCCATCGCGCCGGTCTTCAGTGGGGCCTGCGCTGGCGAAAGCGCGAAAATGTCCACGGTCAGCGCGCCGTTTCTAAGAAAATCTTCTGTCAGTTTGAGCTGCGCCGCGTCTTCGTTCGCGGTCGGCACCGCGGTGTTCGCCGCCGGGAACTGGTGCGAATGCACGAGGCCGTTGATGTTCCCCTGGTCTTTCGACGCGACCATCGGCATGTGGCAATCGGCGCATTGCTGCGGCTTCGGCGGATAATAAAACGACCGCGCTCCCTGTCCTGAAACACCGCTGGCTTGCCAGTTGTCATATTCGTTGAATCCGCGGAACCAGCGATAGTGATTCACCGGAACATCCAGATGCACCTTGTGGCACGACGAGCAGAACTCCGCCGTCTGCTCGCGCATGAATGGCTTGAGAAACACGCGCCGGTGCGGCTCCGGATTCAGCCTGATTAAGAAATCGTGCAGCGCCCGTGCGACCGAATTCTTTGTCGCCGCCAGCTCGTGCAATTTGGGATACTCCAGGTAAAAATCGCCCTGCCCCATCGTGCTTTTCACTTCGGCGATGGCGTGGCACATCATGCAGCCCAGCCCAGCCTGCGCCTCAGGACGATGCACGATCTGCTTGATGGGCGTGTCCATCAGGCCCGCGTAGAGCACAGCCGGATCGTGACATCCACCGCACCACTTCGAAGGCTTGGTGCCGATTGTGTCCTGCATATACTCGATCGCCTTGCGATACCACTGATTGTTGAACGACGAAAAATGGTGCGCCGAACTGAACCACTGGTTGTAAATGTCTTCGTGGCAGCGCTTGCACGAGTCCGACTCCATGAAGAACTTGCTGGGGATCTTCTGATGTCCGTAAACCTGGGCGGAACTGGGAAAGAACGGCCCCTCGGGTCCATCGCCCTCTCCATTCATGGTGTCGGGAGGCATCGTGGGATTCTCGATGCGATTGCGCGTCTGCCAACTCTCACGAACGTAACGCGCGCCATAGCCGATGCCGGCGAGCAGCACCAAGCAGATCGCAACGCGCAGCAGAGTTTCCCCTGAGCCGGACTTCGTCCTCCCGCTCGACGATTCGGGATTTCCCAGCCATGCGGCGATCAGCAGGCCGACGCCCGCCAGCGAAATCACAATGTGGAAATAGAGCTTGCTCCATTCCGCGCGCAGAGTGCCCGTCTTGATCAGAATCAGCCCTGAGGCTGCTCCCACCGCTACCAGCGCCCAGCCGCACCGCGACGCGAAGCTTCCGCTGCGCAGAAGACGAGACAAGATCGGGATCAGCAGGACCGCGGTGAACGCACCGCCGACCGCGTGCAGCAGAACAACGCCCGCGTAGAAGATGCTGGCCTGTGGGAATGTGTAGAGGTAGACCGCCGAGGCAGACAAGAAGATCACGAGCCACACAAGAACGCGGCTGGCGAGTCCGCCTGATCTGGGCATCTCGTGCATCGATGCAAGTTTGCGGTGGAAGAACTGCCCTCAGCCCCACAGTGGCTGACGCTATGCGGCATCAACTCTAACGAGGCAAGCTCGCACGCGGAAATAGTAAAAAACTACTAGCCCCTGCCTCGCCAGCACAGTGGTGGGATTCGCCACGCTCCGCATTCTTTCTCCAACGCCGCTGCAACGGCCAACACCTGCTCTTCCTCCCACGGCCGGCCGACAATCTGCACACCAATCGGCAAACCCTCCGAAGAGCGGCCGACGGGAACCACGGCAGCCGGATTCCCTAGCAGGTTGAACCATTCCGTGTAGCTCCATGCGTCCAGATAGTTCACGGTTTTACCCTCGATCCGCCACGTGCGCTCGCCGTGCCGAAAGGCGGGAATCGCCGCCGCGGGACAGAGCAAGATGGGATATTTCTTCATCTGCGCCAGAAATTTCGCGCGCACTTCGTCGCGCCGAAACCATGCGTCGAGAAGCGATCGGACGCTAAGCTCCGGCTCAACCGCAGACCACTCCAGAAACTGTTTCAGTATTGGGCTGATGTCGTGTTCGCACCCCTGAAACATCGGCCCGATCAGCATGCCTCCAACCTTGACGAAGAATTTCTTCCATAGCTCCCGCGCCTCATCCAGCCCGTCAGGACGAAACGCCTCCACTTGAAACCCCGCGCGTCGCAAGGACTCCGCAGCCGTTCTCACCGCCGCGCGGGTCTCCGCAGTCACCGGGGTTCGTCCATCATCTTCGAAATATCCGATCCTTAATCCCTTGACTTCTACCTCCGTAGGCCAGCTCACGGGCACAGGCGCCGCGCACGAGTCGCCTTCGTCCGGCCCCTGCATGACCTCGAACAGGACTTTCACATCTGCGACGGTGCGTGCCATGGGACCGACCATGCCAATTAGCGCAAACGGCCCGCCAGAAGCCGGAAAATGTCCAGTGGCCGGAATCCGCCCCGGAGTCGGCTTCAGCCCACAGATGCCGCTGAAGTGCGCCGGCACTCGAATCGACCCGCCACCATCGCTGCCCACTCCTCCCGCGGACATTCCTGCCGCGATCGCGGCCGCTTCGCCTCCGCTCGATCCGCCGGGCGTACGTTCGAGATCCCAGGGACTGTTGGTTCTGCCATACAGCAGATTGTCCGTCTCCCAGGCCATCAGTAGCTCGGGCGTGTTGGTCACTCCCAGCACGATTGCACCCGCAGCGCGCAGCCGCGCCACGAGAGGAGCATCTTGCGCACTCACCATTCCCGCCCGCAAGCGTGTGCCACACTCCCAACGGAATCCGGCAACCTCTACCGAGCTCTTAATGCTGACGGGAACGCCGTGCAGCGGCCCGAGGGGATCGCCTCGCAGCACCGCATCATCGGCTCGCTTAGCCTCACGGCGGGCACGCTCGGCATCCACATGCACGAATGCATTCAACTTCGGGTTGAGCCGGTCGATTTTCTGGAAGTGGGCGTCAACCAGTTCGACGGCCGAGATCTTCCTTTCGCGGATTTGCCGCGCCATTTCTACCGCCGGCAGAAAAGTAAGGTCACTCATAACGTTGGAGACGCTCGCGGCAAGACCGCCTCTACCGACCCCGCATGGCTTGATCGATCGCATTCTTTTCTTCGGCAGTCAGCTGGCGCCACGTCCCTTTGGCGAGCGTGCCCAATTGCAGTGGTCCGATCGCCACTCGCACCAGACGAAGCACCTCCACTCCCATGGCCGCGAGCATGCGCCGAATCTGCCGGTTCTTGCCTTCGTCGAGCGTGATTTCAAGCCAGGAATTTTTCTCTCCCGCGCGCAGCAGGCCCACTCGCAGCGCACGAAGACACTCACCATCGACATCCACACCGCCCGTCAGAGCAGCGAGAATTTCGTTCTCCGCCAGCGTGTTGATTTGCACGTGGTAGGTCTTCTCCAGATGCGTTTCTGGTGCAGCGACACGACCGCCCCACTCGCTATCATTCGTCAGCAAAAGCAGGCCTTCACTCGCCTTGTCGAGTCGCCCAACGGGAGCGACCCACGGCAGCGCCTCGCCTTCCAGCAAGCTGTAAATGGTGTCGCGGCCTTTTTCATCAGAAGCAGTTGTGACCAAACCGCGGGGCTTGTTCATCACCAGGTACATTTTCTTTTCAGGCTCAACGGGCGTGCCGTCGACCGCAATGCGGTCGCTGCCAAGGCGAACTGGAGTTTCCACATGCCGCTGCACGCTGCCATTCAACTGCACGCGCCCCGCGCGAATCAGTTCCGCCGCCTGCGAGCGTGAGCAATAACCTAGCTTCGACAAGGCGCGAGCGAGCCCGATCTTGCGCGTTGCTTCTTTCTGCGGCACCGATTCATCCTACTCGATGGCGGAATGCTTCTCCATTCTCCGCGCGCGATCCTGCACCGCTGCTGTTATGATGACGTTGCAAAGTTGCCACAAAGAGGTTGGCCATGCAGCATTCTCCTCGTTTCCTGAAGATTGTCGACGACGCCAGGTCACGTGTGCGCGAGACGAATGTAGACGCGGTCAAGGCCCGCATGGACCGCGGCGACAAGTTTCTGCTCGTCGACGTCCGCGAAGAAAGTGAATTCGCCAAAGACCATCTTCCCGGCGCCATTCATCTTGGCAAAGGCATCATCGAGCGCGACATCGAATCGCGCGTGCCTGATCTTCATACCGAAATGGTTCTTTATTGCGGCGGCGGCTTTCGTTCCGCCTTGGCCGCCGACAACCTGCAGAAGATGGGCTATACGAACGTGATTTCCATGGACGGTGGAATCCGCGGCTGGCGGGAGAAGGGCTATCCACTCACCACAAAGCCGTAAAAAGGCTTAGCGCAGGTTTCAAGGTTTCAAGGCGGCAACATGGAGTAGGCAACACGGAGTCGTGCAGAATCCACCTTGAAACTTTGCGGTACTGATCGAAATTAGATCAGTGCCAACTTTGCCACCTTGAAACTTTGAAACATTTTCTGTGGTAAGCTGCGCCTCTTCCCACTATGAACGGCCGCATCTTCTTCTGGTCTTTGACCTCGGCGCTCGCCGGCTTCCTCTTTGGCTTTGACACCGTCGTGATCTCCGGGGCCGAGAAGACGATTCAGACGCTCTGGAGCCTTAGTCCCGGCGTGCACGGCATCGCCATGGCCTCGGCCCTTTACGGGACGGTCGTCGGCTCACTCATGGGCGGCTGGCCCGCCGACCGCTTCGGACGCAAAGCTACGCTGCTCTGCATCGGCGTTCTCTACTTTGTTGGAGCCGTAGGCTCGGCTCTGGCGACCAACGTTGCCACCTTCATCGTCGCGCGCGTCATCGGAGGCCTCGGCATCGGTACTTCGACCGTCGTTGCCCCGATGTACATCTCTGAGATCGCGCCTCCCCGGCAGCGTGGCCGGCTCGCTGGCATGTTCCAGTTCAACATTGTTTTCGGAATTCTGATCGCATTCGTCTCCAACGCACTGCTGGCAGGCATCGGCGAGAACGCCTGGCGCTGGATGCTGGGCGTGGCTGCGTTCCCGTCGTTGCTCTACACCGCGTTCTGCTTCGGTCTTCCCGAAAGCCCGCGCTGGCTGCTCACGAAAAAGAGCGATCGGGAAGCCGCGCTACAAGTCCTCGGACGAATCGAGCCTGATGCTTCAAATGCAGACATTGCAGCCGAGGCCGACGCAATTGCTGCAGCATCGTCGGAGCAGGCCTCATCCGGATATTTCTGGACCCAGCGTCTTCGCAAGCCGATCCTGCTCGCAATCCTCATCGCGTTCTTCAATCAGCTCTCCGGCATCAATGCAATTCTGTATTTCGCGCCGCGAATCTTTGAACTGGCCGGCCTCGCCACCAAAGCTGCTCTCTTGCAATCGATCGGCATCGGAATCACCAATCTCCTCTTTACCTTTGTCGGACTCTGGCTGATCGACCAACTCGGGCGCCGCACACTCCTCTATATCGGTTCGTTCGGTTATATCGCCTCGCTCGGTCTCACCGCATGGGCCTTCTTCACCGAACATTTTTCGATCGTGCCGGTCTGTGTGTTCGCCTTCATCGCCGCCCATGCGATCGGCCAGGGGGCAGTAATCTGGGTCTTCATCTCAGAGATTTTTCCCAATCGTCATCGCGCCGAAGGTCAGACTCTCGGCAGCTTCACGCACTGGGTCTTCGCGGCGCTGCTTACAACGTTCTTCCCGAAGATGGTCGCGGTTTGCCCTCCCGGTTACATCTTCTCGTTCTTCGCCGGCATGATGGTGCTTCAGCTGATTTGGGTGAAGACGCTGGTTCCGGAAACGAAGGGCGTGCCCTTGGAGCAGATTCAGCAGCAGCTCGGCATTTCATAGAGTCAGGGTTGGAAGATCAGTGTTGCAGGTTCATCTTGAAAGGTCAGTGTTGCGGCAGTGTAGGAAGAGCCGCCTTCCGCGCAATTCCCTGCCCTTCGACGATGGTGTAGATGAAATCGGCGGGCACGTTGCGCAGGACTTCCGTCCTGCCGTTTGGCCATCGAATCGTGACCTCGCTCATCGTGTCGCTCGCTCCCAGGCCGAAGTGCAACCGCAGATCGTTTTGCGAAATGTAGCTCGCGCCTCCGCGCACTTCATCGAGTTGGACGAGAAACCCGGCCTTGACCGTAACCCGCGCCCCGATTGCCGCTTTGTTGCTCTTCGTGCCCACCAGTTTGAACAAGACGCGGTGATTGGGGCTGTCGTTGTGATTGATCAGAAGCGAAGGCGGCTCGCCGACATTGAGGATTACCATATCAACGTTGCCGTCGTTGTTGATGTCGCCAAACGCCACGCCCCGCCGTGATTTCAGCGGCAGATCCGCCAGCGTGGCCGAAACATCGTCAAACGTTCCATCGCGATGATTGCGCAATAGCACGAGCGGCTGTCGGTAGTTCGCTGTTCCAGAGATCGTATCCACCTGCGGATAGACATGGCCGCTTGCGATGAAAATATCGAGCCAGCCGTCGTTATCCATATCGAAAAACGACGTGCCCCAACTGACCAGCGGATAAGTGGGCTTCAGAATTTTCGACCGCGCACTCACGTCCGCAAAGCTGTCTTTTCCCAGATTGTGGTAAAGCGTCGAACCCTGCTCCGTGAAATTCGTCACCAACATCGAGAGGCGGCCTTCGTGCAGATAGTCGCCCCACGCGACGCCCATCGACCCCTGCTCCTGCCCGTCTCCGCTGAGCGCCACGCCCGAGAGCAAACCAATATCTTCGAACGTGCCGTCGTGATTGTTGTGGTAAAGAAAATTTGGGCCCGCGTCGTTCGCCACATAAAGATCGGGCCAGCCATCGTTGTCGTAGTCGCCCCAGGTCGCGCCCAGACCGTAGTAGTGGTTCGGATCGTCAACGCCGGCTTTTTTCGAGACCTCCTCGAACGTTCCGTCGCCTTTATTGTGGTAGAGCAGATCCGATTCGCCCGGCATCCCCCACGGTCCGCACTGCACAAGAACTCCTTTGAAGCGGCAAAAGCGCGGATCGTTCCCGAACTCCGGCAGATGGTCAATGTCCACGTGCACGTAGCGTGAGACGAAAAGATCGACCCGGCCATCGCGATCATAATCGGCCCAGGCCGCGCCGGTGCTGAAGCCTCCGCCGCCAACGCCCGCGTTTTCCGTTACATCCTCGAACTTGCAGTTGCCCAGGTTGTGATACAGCACGTTGCCACCGAAGCCCGTGACGTAGATATCCTGCAGGCCGTCGTTGTCGTAGTCGGCGACGGCGACGCCCATGCCCCAGCCCTTGTGCGTGAGGCCTGCTTCCTTAGTGATGTCGCTGAACTTGATCTTCTTCGGGTCGCCCGGATCTGTGTCCTGATGGTAGAGAGTGATCATCGGGTCGCCGCCTTTGCGATAACGCTCGACCGAGGACCCGTTCACGGTAATGATGTCGAGTTTGCCGTCGTTGTCGCAGTCAATCAGGCCGACGCCACCGCTCATGGATTCGACCACGTATTTCTTGTCCACGGAAGAAACGTGCGGCACAGTCAAGCCCGCTTGCTGCGCAATGTCTTCAAAACGTGGAACGGGCGGGAACGCGGTCTCAGGCTTGGCTGGCGCAGTTTGGGCGGACGCGAACGCGGCGAGGAGGATCGCTATCCAGACGCTTTGATGCATGGGCATCGCTGAACGATTATATCCGAGGCTCTGCGATCGAAATTGCAAGACTCCAGCTGACGATCCCTGGTCACCTCCAAGTCGAGTTAGACTACTCGGGCAAAGGTACTCAAGTAATCCGCTCAACTATGACGCGCTCCTCCCTAAACTTGCTCCCCCAACCGATGTTGCTGAGATCCCGCTCCCGATTTCTTCTGATTCTGATCTTGACCACTCTGCCGCTCGCGGCGCAGCGCGATCCCGTTCTCAAGCAGATTGACTTGCCCCATCGTTATTACTACCGCGAGATGTATCTTCCCCAGCTGACGACCGGGCCAGGCTCGGTGGCGTGGTCGTCTGATTCGCGCTCGCTCGTCTACTCCATGGCCGGGACGCTGTGGCGGCAAGAACTGGACTCCAGCACAGCCGAGCAGCTCACTTCCGGCCCCGCGTACGACTACCAGCCAGATTGCTCGCCCGACGGACGTTGGGTCGCGTACGCAACTTATTTCAAAGACGCAATCGAGCTGTGGGCGTTGGATCTCCAGACGAAACAGTCGCACCAGCTCACGTCAGGCGGCGCCGTGCACGTCGAGCCGCGATTTTCCCCGGATGGCAGGCACCTCGCCTTCGTCTCGACTTCATACAACGGTCGCTTTCACATCTTTGTCGGCGATTTCAGCGGTGGTGAACTCACCAACGTGCGGCGGCTCACCGGTGAAACCCGGAGCAATTTTCCGCGTTTTTACTACAGCGAGTTCGATCACGAAATCAGCCCAGCCTGGTCGCCAGACGGCGCGGATTTGATTTTCGTTTCCAATCGCGGCCACATCTACGGCACCGGGGGGCTTTGGCGGATGAAAGCCGAACCCGGAGCCGAGGCACGCGAAATCCACTACGAGGAAACTGCGTGGAAGGCCCGGCCCGACTTCTCACCCGACGGCAAACGCATCGTCTACGCCTCTTACCTCGGCGGCCAATGGCATCAGCTCTGGACCATGCCCTCTGACGGCGGCGATCCGTTCCCGCTGTCATATGGCGATTACGACAACACGAACCCACGCTGGTCTCCAGACGGTACATGGGTCGCGTTCATTTCCAACCGCGCCGGCAATACCTCTCTTTGGACGCAGGAAGTTCTGGGCGGAGCGCAGCGCCAAATCATCGCCAAAGAGAGGCGCTACCTGAAGCC
>JASHPH010000039.1 GCA_030038255.1 Candidatus Sulfotelmatobacter sp.
CGTCCCGGCTTGGTCCCATAGGCGCCGGTGAATGCGCCTTTTTCGTAGCCGAAGAGTTCGCTTTCGAGCAGAGTGCCGGGAATGGCCGGGCAATTCACCTTCACCCACGGGCCGCAGCGCCAGGGTGAGGCAGCGTGAATCATGCGCGCAACGATGTCTTTGCCGGTTCCGCTCTCCCCTTGAATTAGCACGGGAACATTGGCGCTGGCGAGCTTAGCCAGGCGCTCGCGCACCGCCCGCATGGCGGCAGTGCTGCCAAACACGATCTCCTCAGGGGGCATCTCCCCCAGTGGCTGCACCAGCGCGTTCACACTCGTGGATGTCATGGTGGATCTGGTTGAGGGGGATCTAAGTTGCTGCATCCCGACAACCAATGCCGGGCGGTCCTCCCGCAGACTACCTAAAATCTAACTATCTCGTTGAGGAGGATCAACTTACCAAAGAGCCAGACGGGCATACTCCCGTAATCAGGGGGAGGCTCCCAAGGTAACACCTTTCGGCAGGCAATGAGCAAACTTTTTCACACGGCTGAAACAACTTTCCGCCGCCGAATCCTGCGGGAGTCGCTTTGGTACAGCAGGGGACGCGAGAACTTCAGCCCCAGCAGACAGTAGCCCTGCACTGGAGTTGTCCGCAGGGCCTTGGCTCGCAGGTTGCGTGAAGCCTTCGGTAAGAGCCTCATGGCCGCAACCGGTGCGCTGGGGATCTCCAGTTCAATTTGCGCGCTGGTCGGGAGAATCCGCCGAACGGCGACCAGCATGCCGCCGGCGCTGACATTCAGAGCCGTCGCAAATTCAAGAAACTCTTTGCCCTTCTCGTCGTGGCTACGCACGAATACGGGAATAGCCAGCGGCAGTCTTGCCCACCTCCGCCGCTCGCCTTCCGGTCTCGCTGCCACCATGCAGACGCCCCCAAAAGATGTACAAAACCCCACAATAGAAGCACCTTAGGGGCCAAAAGCCCGGCAAATACCGGGCAGAACTGGGCAAGAACCGGAAGAAAGCCCAGACTCCACCCGCGAAGCCCGCAGCGAAATAGGCATTTGCAGGTTTGGTCAGCGCTTTCTGCACCTTGAAAACCGCCGGAATAAGTCCACCCCGTAGAGCTTTGGAGTGCAAGGTTTTGCCACACTTGGGTAATTCCGTTTCGTTTTCCGTTGACACCGAAATAGGAGCTGCACTACGATTTCAACAAGATTGCACCTGCCGAGAGTCAGGTGCAGTTTCCTCTCCCCGTGTTAACCTGTGGTTGTTTTCCCGATGGCTAGCGCCCAGAAGAACCCGTATCCGCCTGATTCGGGAGCAGTTCCTGCCCCCGAGCCGCAGCCTGCCATAACCCCGGAAGGGGAAGCTCTCAGCCCGGAAAACCTGCAACAGGAGTACTACGAACTGCGCGAGAGCTTCCGCCGCACCACCAATGCCCTGGCTTCTGCCACGCACGACCTCAAAACGCCGCTCGCGATTCTGAACGGCTATGTGGAACTGTTAACCAGCGAGAAACTCGGGCCGCTCACCGACCGCCAGCGCGAAGTGCTGCGCGACATGCAGGCCAGCGGCAGGCGCCTGCAACAATTCATCCAGGATTTTCTGACCTACAGCGCACTCGAAACTGGCGGACTGCGCATGCAGTTCGAACCGGGGAACATCAACGACACGCTGTCGGAAGTGTGCCGGCTATGGTCGAGCCGCTTTCAGGAAAAGGCGCTCGCCCTGTATTTTCTGGCCAACGACAAGCTGCCTGTCTTCCCATTCGACGCGCCAAAACTCGAACGCGTGATTTCAAATCTGCTGGAGAATTCCTTCAAGTTCACGCCGCGCGGAGGAACGGTCTGGCTGCACGCCGAGCCACACATGTGGGATCGCCGGGCAGCTGCGCAACCGTCGGCCGCAGAACGTCGCCGGCAGAATCTGAATCAGCCGAACGCCGTTAAAGTCAGCGTCGCCGATACCGGCCCGGGCATCCCTGCGGAGTTTCACATAGAGGTGTTTGACGACTTCTTCCGCCTGCCCGGCACCGAAAGCGAAGAGGGCACGGGACTCGGGCTGGCCATCGCGCGCCGCCTTGTGCAAGGCATGGGCGGCAAGATCTGGGTGGAAAGCGATCCCGGCGGTGGCTGCAAATTTTCTTTCCTCATACCCTACAAACCAGCCGTGGTCCCCGCCGGCAAAAGGAAAAACCGATGAGTTCAACGGCCAAGATACTGCTGGTGGACGACGAACCCGGAATGCTGCGCTACATCAAGACGCTGCTCGAGGTCGATGACTACAAGGTCGAAACTGCCGCGACCGGCGAAGAAGCACTGCAGAAAGTCGAAAAAGGCATGCACCCGGACTTGGTGCTCCTCGATGTGCTCATGCCCGGCATCGACGGACTGCAGACGCTCGAACAACTGCGTCAGATGCAGCCGGGCGTACGCGTGGTCATGCTTTCATGCGTCAACGACACGCGCAAAGTAGTGCAGGCGATGAAGCTGGGCGCCCAGGACTACCTCACCAAACCGTTTCAGAAAGCGGAACTGGACGCAGTGATCGATCTGAACCTCGGCCAGGGCAAGCAGTCGTTCGGCAGTGAGGTGGAGGAGCTGGCCGATGACGTCTTCTTCATCGCGGCCAGCCCCGTCATGCGCAAGATCCGCTCGCAAGCAGCCTTGGTGGCCAATGTCGACATTCCGGTGCTTCTGCTCGGCGAAAGCGGAACGGGCAAAGAGGTTCTCGCGCGGCTGATTCACAAGCTCTCGCCGCGCGCGCATCGCACCTTCTTGAAAGTGAACTGCGCGGCCGTGCCCGCAGACCTGCTCGAAAGCGAACTGTTTGGCTACGAGCCGGGAGCATTCACCGGCGCGACGCACGCCAAGCCAGGCAAGTTCGAACTGTGCAACAAGGGCACGATCCTGCTCGATGAAATCGGCGAAATGCCGCCGCTCCTGCAGGCGAAACTTCTGCACGTTTTGCAGGATCAGCAGTTCTCGCGCCTGGGCAGCCGCTCAGTCATCAAAGTGGACGTGCGCATTCTGGCCGCGACCAACATCAACATCCCTGAGGCGCTCGCCACCAAGCGTCTGCGCGAGGACCTGTACTATCGTCTGAACGCCTTCACGCTGCACCTGCCACCGCTGCGTGAGCGCAAGGAAGAAATTCCCATTCTGCTGAAGCACTCCATGTCGCGCATGGCCGAGCGCTACGCCCGCCCGCCGCTGCCCCTCTCGCCCGCTCTCCTGCAAGCGTGCCAGGATCACACCTGGCCCGGCAATCTGCGCGAGCTGAACAATTTCTTGAAGCGCTACTTGATCCTAGGCGATGAGAAACTCGCCGTCGCTGAGCTTCTGCCCAAAGACGACGGCAATGGCGGCGCCAATGGCGAAGCGAATGCGCGTGCCGCTGAACCCGGCGGATTGAAGTCTCTGGCGCGCAGCGCGAAAGACGAAGCCGAGGCGCAGGCCATTACCCGCGCTCTCGAGCAAACCAACTGGAACCGCAAGCAGGCCGCCGCCATTCTGCAGATCAGCTACAAGGCTTTGCTATACAAGATCCGGCAATACGGGATCGCCGAATCCAAGGGCGGCCACCACAAGCTGTCGGCCGGCGCGTGAGACGTCCCTGACAATTCGGATCAGACCTGAAGCGGCGCAGACTGCAACTGATCAATTTGCCGTGGCTAAAGTACTGCGGCCGACTCAATCCAGACGAACTCAGCCTAGGTCACTGTCAAGGTTACGGTGTAGTTTTTAACGTCCGTACCCGACGTCGCCGTGATCGTGACCGTGTACGTTCCAGCCGGTGTCCCCGTGGCTGGCGGTTGGGCAGCGGGCTGGGTGCAGGCCGGCAGGAACAGCACCAGCGCCAGGATCAAGCCGAGCATCACTCCCGCGACACGCCGCCGGTGCCGCTTCCCTCCCAGTCCTAGCCCAAGCACAGCCAATCCGGGAAGACTCAGCCAGACCGCGTAGAATTGCCTCGTCCACACCGCGCGGGCCGTGGGAATGACGGGCCGCGGGGTGGTAATGCAGTTCAGCGTCGAGGAGCCCGGGCTGCTGCCGTTCAGGGTGACCGTCGGAGTGGTGAAGGTGCAACTCGTTCCCGTGGCCGCCAGAGCATACGACAACGAAATGTTCGAGCTGTAGATCGGACTCGGCGTGAGCTGCACCTGATAGCTGGCCGTGTTGCCCGCCTGCACGCTGACGTTGCTGGGGTTGGCCACGATGCTGTAGTCAGACATGTTGCCGAACACGATAGTCGAGGCCAACAGCACGTTATTCGGACCGGTCACGCTGACCGTGCCGCCGTTGAAGGTTTGCGATTGCCCCTGTTGGTTCTGGGTCGGCGTCAGCACAACTGTAACTGTGGCCGTTGAACCGGCCTGCAGTGAATTCACGGTGCAGCTCAACAGCGTGGAGTTGGAGTTGACTGTGTTGCACAATCCACCCGTCACGCTGATGGAGTTGGGGACCATCGCGACGCCAGTCTGATTCAGCAAATCGTTAATGGTAAGGACGGGCGCAATGTCCGGGCCAGTGTTGGTCACGGTGTAAATGAATGTGGCCTGATTACCGGCGCTGACATAGGTTTGATTATTGCCCAAAGAAAGAACGCCGCTGATCGCAATGCCGGAATCCGGCCTCAATTCGGTGACGAACGCGTCATAGCCGCCGTTATTTTCAGACTGGAATCCCCCGCCCGAACCCAGCAGGCCCGCACTCGAGTTAGTGTCGCCGGCGACGTAGATGTTCTCGCTGGGATCGAGCGTCACGCTGGTGCCTTCGGTGAAAACCTGGGTCTGACCCGATTCCAGGCTACTGCTGCCGAAATACGTAGCCCAGGAAGCAGCAGGGTTCTGCTGATTGTCCTGCGTCTCGGTATTGATGCGGGCGATGTACGCATCCTCGTTTCCCGCCAGTTGGCATTGGACCACTTGACAGGCGGAGGTCGCCGGAAAACTCCCGGAAGCTGGAGCAAAAGGAGTCGTGGTACCAACGAATGGCGAATTCGTCGATCCGGTCAGCACGGCGCCCTGGCCGGTGTCGACGGTGATGGCATTTCCGGCTTCGTTTTGGGCTCCGCCCAGGTAGGAGAAGTAGGTCAGCTGCACATTGGGCGAAGTCGACCCCGAAGCCGGGGCGCTGAGCTTGGCCACGAAGGCGTCGTTGTTGTAGTTGCAAGGTGTTCCGGCGGTACACGTGGCGGTGGTCTCGGTGCAGGTAATCGTGCCGCTAGAGCTCGAGTACTCGTTGTTGAGACACTGCTGAAACGACGCGAAGCTCACGATTGAGGTCGTCGCGACAAAGTCTGGAGAGTTCGTGGTTCCGGTGACGTAGACGTTGCCGCTCGTGTCCAGCGCTATGCCGGTTCCTGAGTCGGTCTGCGAGCCGCCCAGATACGTGGAAAACTGCAGCTGTGCGGGCGCTGCAGGATTCAGCTTGGCGACAAAAGCGTCGGGGAGGGCGAAGTCGATCGTGGTCGAGGTATAGCTGCACTTGGGAGGGTTGATGATAACGGTCGGCGGCGGCTGATCGAGACAGGGCTGATACGCGTTCAGAATGGGAAAATCGCCGACCTGGCCTCCCACGTAAATGTAGTTCGTGGTCCCGGTGAAATAGATGTTTTCATTTTTGTCCACTGCGATGCCGCCGCCTGTGGCAATGGGGGAAGCTTCCGAAGCCGTGCTCCCGCCGCCGAAGTAAGTCGAGTAGGCAATGCTGCCTGGGCCGACGGCGTTCTGCGTGCTGACTTCGGTCACGAAGAACTGTTTCGCGGCGAACGGCTGAGGCTGGAAGGGCTGCGCAAACGGCAGCGAGCTGGCCGGAAACTGCACCGTCGTGCTGGAGGCGTTGTTTGAGGTGGTCGTGCCAGTGACGAACAGGTGGCCGCCGGCGTCAATGGTCATGCCGCTGGCCACGTCGTTGCCATTGCCGGAAAGATAAGTCGAATAATTCAGCGTGCTCAACGTGCTGCTCAGCACGCTGGCGAAGACGTGCTGTGTGCCGGTGGTCGGCGAATAGATCGCCGTCTGATAGGCATCGGTCGAAGTTGGGAAGTTCGTCGATGTAGTCGTGCCCGCGACGTAAGCGTTGCCGCCACCGTCTACCTCGATGCCGACTGGCGTGTCGGTGCCGTTTCCGCCCAAATAGGTCAGATACACCAGCTGCTGGGGCAGTGTGGGATTGATCACCGCAACATAAATGTTTTGCGGGCCGGCCGGGCTCGGCTGGTACACGCCGGTCGTGGTCGGGAGAAGCCCAGGAGGCACGGTCGTCGAGGTGGTTGAGCCGGTGATGTAAATGAGCGGGCTCAGCACGGCGACGGAAGTCGCCAGCTCGTCGCCGCCGCCTCCGAAATATGTCGTGTAAATCACCTGCGGGTCGATGACCAGTTCCCGCGAGCGGTCGTAGGGTCCGACGGTGAATCCGGCGCGATGAGGGCCGCGCAGAACGAAGCCGCCCGCGACCGCCTGCTCGTGGCCGTCGATCTTCTGGTAAACACGCGGAGCCTCGAAGCGGAGGTCGCCGCCCTTGCCTTCAATGACCAACGCGCCATCCTGTAGCTTAAGATGCTGCGCCCCGTTGAATTCGATCTCGGCCAGCGCCGGGTCGGCTCCGGGTGCGACCTGAAAGTCGTATTCGAGCCGTCCCTGACTACCGTAGAAGACGAGATTAATGCCGGGATACAGATTTTCGTAGCGCACGCGGGCAAACTGCGGAATGCCACGCCGCCACTGGGACGGATCGTTGCCCAGAAGATAGTTGCTCTTGCCCGCCAGCGGCTCCGCCGCAGTGATTACGGCATGCGGATTCGCGCCCGCCAGTTTCATTTCCAGGAACTCGGTGCGGTAGGAATTCTGCTTGCCTGATTGCGGGCTGCGCGATTGCAGGCCGAGGACTGCGCCTTCGGATCCGAGGAAAAGACTGTAACCGGAGCCTCGGGCGATAAAACGCGCACGCGGGTCCTTGGGATCGAGATTGGCCTGGCCTTGATTCGGTTCAAAGATTAGAGGCAAGCCAGCCAGAAGGGCCTGTGCCTGGGCGGGCGCCATATGCTTCGTGTCGCGAGGCAGCGCCACGCCGGCAATCGCCAGGGGAGAAGAGGTCTGCGCCAGAGAATTGGCCGATTTCGCCGCGGCAAACACTGCCTTCGCGCGACCTGCACGGGGACCCCACCCGAGAACCATGTATCCTGCCGCCACCAGAGCCAACGCGGCAGCCAGAACACGAACTCGTACAGCTGAAGCTCCCCACGAACGGCGATTCAGATTCACGCGCTCCTCCGACGATTTACTAAAACTCGCTCAAGCTCTTTCGCGATCAGTTTTGTCTCGGTCCCCCTCGCGCTCACACCGCTCCCGTTCCGATGTTCTTGCACTATCGGGAGAATTCGGAAACGGGGCACGAGTCAGTTCGAGCCTCGCACCGGCATCCTGGTCGTCCATGTCGTCGTTGTCGTATCTGCCTGACGTTCTCTGGACATGCTTTCGTCTTCTGACGGGGGCGAACCTGCCCGCGGCTTGCTGGTCACTGGGACTGGCGGAAAAATCAAATAACTACTTAAACACCCAGCGGATACACAAGTCAAGCCAGCCCCGGCCCGGGTAGTGCCTCAGTTTGAATTTTGGCCGCATTTCTCTCGTCGCTGGCGTCATCCCGAGCGAAGCCGTCTTTCAGGCGGAGCAAGGGATCTCCCGCGGCACAAAGCCCTTGTGTGGGAGATCTCTCGCCCCGCTGGTGAAAGCGCGGGACTTCGAGATGACGCCGGTTCGTGTGAGATTTCAAACTGGGGCACTACCCCGGCCCGCTGTCCGCCCCGGATTTCTGAGATGCGCGAGACTATGCGGAAAGATGCCGGGGCGTAGCACAAAAGTGGCGTGAATGAAGTTGCAGGCGCAAGCGCCCTGCCAAAAGGCGAAAAGATTTTGCTCAGGCCGGCGTCATGCCGCCGAGCGGCAGCGTCTGACGCGGGCGAAAGGCCTGATTTTTCGCAGAGAAGCGAAGGCCGGTCGCGCTACCGCGTTCCTGCAGATGGCAACGCGATTGCTTCGTTGGAAGCAGAGCCATTCGTACAGGTGTCTCCTCCTCCCCCACCATTTTTGGAGTTCGCATTTTGAGGTCGGAAGGATTAACCGAAGCAGTTCCGCAGAGCATTTTGCTGTTGCAAACTGCTGACAGTTCTATAGATTGTGGCTATCGAGGGATGCAACCAAACACTCAGGAACGGCGGATGATGCGGCGCTTTGACATGCGCCTGCCCGCCGTGGTGCGCCTGGAAGGCGCCGACGAGTTTCAGACCGAAACTCAGAATGTAAGCGCGCGCGGCGTTTTCTTTTACTTGAACCGGGCCATTGCCGCAGGAACCAAGCTGGAGGTCACGCTGACGTTCCCTCCGCACATCACGCTGACTGATGCGGTGCGGGTGCGATTCATGGCGCGCGTGATCCGAGTGGATGCGCCGCTGCCCTCGGCGCGCATCGGCACCGCAGCTATGATCGAAGACTACGAATTTCTCCGCTCCAACGGCAGCCCGGACTTCCTCACCGCCCTGCAGAAGGAATGGAAAGCGGCGCACTGATGCCCACGGCGGCTGGCCGGCTCGCCTTCGAAAGCTATTTCTTCCCTAATTCCTTTAATTGTTCGCGCAGCTTGCTGAAGCGGCGGACCAGCGTGCCGAGATAGAAGGCATGTATCACCCAGGTGAGGATGTAGGCGGCGAAGAGGAATTTGATGGCGTTCATTGCGCGCTCCGGTTCAGCGGAAGGCTGGCTTTGCCGCTCATCGGTCCGGCGCCGGCAAGAGATTCCATGGCGTGACCTTCATCGACCTCACGATGCAGCAACTCGAGACGGTAGCGTGACCAGCACACCAGAAATGCGAAGCAGAGAAACGCGAGCCAGTTGATCAGCAGGACGTGCAGCATGCGGGGATCCATCGAACCACCGCCGCCGATCACGGGCTGCGGGTGATGCGTGCGGAAGAACCAGATGGAAAAATAGACCAGGGGAACATCGAGCGCTCCGAAAACGGCGAGCGCCGCGGCGAGAACCTGCGTCTGCGCGCTCGTGGAAAACCTGCGCAGCACCAGATAACTCACGTAGATCAGCCACAGCACCAAGGTGGAAGTCAGGCGGATGTCGCCCGGCGCCCACCAGATGCCCCACACCGGCCGGGCCCAGATCGGACCGGTGACGAGCACGACGGTGCAGAAAACCACGCCGACTTCGGCGCAGACCAGCGCCACAATGTCGGCCTTCGGGCTGCGCCGAATCAGGTAGATGATCGACGCGACGAAGTTGATCAGGAACAATAGAAACGCCGTCCACGCCGAAGGAACGTGGTAGTAGATGATGCGGTAGACGTCACCCTGCAGCGCGTCGGTGGGGGCGACGACCAGCGCCTGATACAAGGCGTAGGCTAGCAGAATCGCCGTGAGAATCGAGAGGATGGGGAAGAACCGTTTCATTCCGCGTGCAGAATCGTCTCAAACAGAAGCAAACATGCTGTAGTAAACACCACATCGTAGGTGAGAAGCAACACGATGTAGAAGTGCGCGGGATTGTCGCCGGTCAGAACCGCCGTAGTGCCCGCGACCATGCCGAGCACGGCGGGAATGGAAATGGGAAACAGCAGCAGCGGCAGCATGATTTCGCGGCTGCGAGTGCGCAGAGACATGGCCGCGAAGAATGTGCCATTCACCACGAGCGCCCATGTGCCGAGGATGGCGATGGGAACCAACTGCCACGCCGGACCGAGCACGTGCAGGTTGTAAAAGACGACGAAGAGCGGCGTCATCAGGGCTTCGAGTACGCTGACGAAAATAAAATTGCCCACAGCCTTGGCCAGAAAGAGCGCATTAGCAGGGGCGGGGGAAACACGGTAGGCATCGAGCACCTGGTTGCGCAGCTCGCGGGCCCAGGTCTGGTTAAGGGCAACGACGGCCGCGAACAGGAACGCCACCCAGATGAGACCTCCGGCAATGTGGCGCGACTCCTCGGCGAGAGGATCGAAGGCGAAGGCGAAGATCACCACGACCAAAAGAGAAAAGAAGAGCATCGAGTTGAGCGCATCTTTCGAGCGCCACTCCAGGCGAATGTCTTTTTTCAGCGTGGCGAGGGTAACCGCGAGGAGCGAGTTCATGGCGCGTCCTCACGCAATGAACCAGCGGCGCGGACGGCGCTCGTAGTTCGGGCGCTGGCAGTTCGATCAATAATCTGCCCGGCCTGCATCCAGATGAATTCATCGGCGACGCCTTCGAGCAGAGGCGCCTGATGCGTGACGACGAGAATCGTCTTGCCGGCGTCACGCATGGACTTGAGCAGCGCAACCATCTCGGCGGCAGAATGCACGTCGACGTTCGAAAAGGGCTCATCGAGCAGGAGAATTTTCGGGTCGTGCAGAAGCGCCCGGGCCAGCGACATGCGCTGTCGCATGCCTTGCGAATATTGGCCCACCGGGCGCACGAGTTCGGGATCAAGGCCGACCGAGCGAATGGCGGCCTGGCACGCGCCGTCTCCGGCAATTCCATAGAGGCCGGCGAAGTAGCGCAGGTTCTCCATGCCGCTCATTTCGTCGTACAGCAGCGAGGGATGCGCCATGTAGCCGAGGTCGCGGCAGGCGGCGCGTGGTGGCTGGCCGAAGATGGAAATTTTGCCCTGCGTGGGCAGCGTGAGCCCGGCGATCGCGCGCAGCAGTGTGGTCTTCCCTGCTCCGTTGTCGCCAAGAATGGCATGAAAGCGTTCGGCATCGAATTCAGCGGTCACTCCGCGCAAGGCCGCAAAGCGGCCGAACTGTTTGATCACATTGTGAACAGTGATGGCGGGCTGAACATCAGTTACGAGATCGGACATGGATCAGAGTGGGCTCGCTAGCGAATCTATGCATTTTCGCGAGGATTTGCAAAGCGGAGTCTCAGCTTTCGACATTTTCTCTGGCAGCGGCAAGAAGAACTCCCTTGACAACGAAGGCTAGCCCTGGCAATATACATAGCTATACAAGGTATATGGCAGTCAACACCGGCAACGGCGAACGCGGCGAGCACTGGGAGGCGCAACTCCGCAAGGGCTGCCTGGAGATGGCGATCCTTGCCAGCTTGTGGCACGGGCGACTCTACGGGCTGGAAATCTTGCGCTCGCTCGCTGAAAACTCACGGCTGGAGGTTGCCGAGGGCACGCTGTACCCGATCCTGGCGCGGCTGAAGGGCGAGGGATTGCTGCAGTCGGAGTGGGTGGAGGCGGAGGCCGGACATCCGCGCAAGTATTACTGGCTGACGGCGCCGGGACGCCGCCGCGCGCGAGAGATGGCGGGAACATGGAACGAGTTCGCTGCCAAGCTCGCGGTGCTGGTGGAACCGGTGGTTGCAGGACGCAACGGAGGAAGGTAGCACAGAGGTAAAGATCGGGGGGTGAAGAGCAATGACCAGATCTGCACAAGTGGCGGCGCAATTCCGGGCACAATCCGGCGACTCGCGGATCGATTCCTACCTAAGCCGGCTGGAAGAGTTGCTTGCCGATATGACTCCGGACGAGAAGGAAGACACTTTGTGCGAGATTCGCGCACACATTCTGGACTCCACCGCCGGCGCGGCCGACCACGCCGCTGCGGTGGATCGCGTTCTGCGCCTGCTGGGCACGCCCGAGGAACTGGCCGCGCGCTACGGCACAGAACGCATGCTGACTCGCGCCGCGGGCAGTTTTTCACCGTGGTTGCTGCTGCGCACCTGCTGGCGCTGGGCCATGCTGGGAGTGAAGGGCACGTTGGCTTTTCTGTTTGCGGTGTTCGGCTACGGTGTGGCGCTGGCGCTGACGATTGCGATATTTCTCAAGCCATTCGTACCAACGGTGGGATTGTGGTTGGGTCCACGAACTCTGCAGGTGGGCACTCCGTCTAATCCCGAAGTGATGCGTGAGCTGCTCGGACAGTGGTTTGTGCCGGTCATGGCGGTGGCGGCGTGTGCGATCGCGGTCGGCACGACGCATGTGCCCTGCGCTGGATGATCCGCAGGAGGGCGCCGGTCTCGGGCCGTCCGCTGCGGCCTGCAAGCCTCGTGGGATCTGTGCAGGTTTAGTTGGTGGTTGCGCCGGGGCTGGCCGCGGGCGGCGTGTTCTGCGTCATGCTCTTGGTTGGCTGCGCCTGCGGCTGATTCGCTCCCGGCTGCTGCGGAGCGTATTTCGATGCGCACTTGGCCTGAAGCTGCTTGGCATGGAAGACGCCGTCGCGGCCGAAGCTGCCGTCGGCCAGAGCCTGCGAGTCGTCCTTAAACGTGTCGGGCGGAGCTTCGGCGCCGGTGTAGTCGACCGAGAGATCCTGATCCTGCTCCACCAGCACAAATTGCACGTGCGTTCCGCTGCGTTTGATCGAGCCGGGCTTCACGTTGCCGGCGACGCGCAGGCGCTTCGAGTAGGCGCCATCGCCCATGGTGCGCAGCTCTTTGATGGTCACGTAATAGCTCTTGCTGTCCTGCACGCCGGTGTAGGCGAGGTAGCCGAGCAGAAGAAGAATGACAACGACGGCTCCTCCAAACTTCAGATAAGTTTTGCCTTGGCTCGACATAAACGCACCCCACAGGGACGAAACCCCACTCGGAAAACTCTACGCGTCACGAAACAGAGAATCAAGACGCACAAACCTCAAGGCTTTTCGACGACTCATTGATCCCCTGCCGCGATCCCGAGCAGAATCTGGGTGAGTTCTGCCGGCCGTGAAATGTAAGGGCAGTGACCGCCAGGAAGCTCAATCGGATCCACTCCCAATTGCGACTTCGCGATCTTGCGAGACCATTGTGGCTGGATCGTGCGGTCGTCGGCACAGACAATGTACGAGGCGGCAGTATGGGGCCAGCACTTCAGCGGGTAACGCTCGACCATGGCCTGCCGGGCCTTAATGACGCGGATCGTGGCGTGGGCCCAGTCCAGCCGATCTGGCGGGCAGTCATGCAGCAAGAATTCATCTGCCACCGCGTCAACTCGCGGATCTTTGCCAAGCCACGCTGGATTGATCATCTCCGGTTCGGCCTGCAACAGTTCCAGAAAACTCATCCCGATTCGCGGAACAGCCGCAGCCAAGAAAACCATGCGGCGTAGGGAACGGCGCGCTGCAACCACCGGCAGGAACCATCCGGCTGCAGAATGCGCGACCACGATCGGCGGCTCTGAGTCCGGGATTGAGGCGACGATTACGTCGGCGTAGCGGTTTGCACCGGCGTCTGGCTCATCGGCGGGCAATTCCGGAGTGACTACTCTGTGGTGCCCTTGCTCAAGTTCGGCCTTCACCAGGTCCCAGCCTCGGACGGAATGAGTTGAGCCGTGGACAAGTACGATGGTGGGCATCGGGCGACCGTCAGATCAAGCATACTCAACGGCAACGGATGATCACAAGCCTGGCCTCCCCATGCTGGTACGCCATCCGTGGAGGGATTCCAAGCGTCGCGGGGAATGAAGATTCGTACCGTCCCCACGGGACTCGCACGTCCACTTCACCCGCCTCAGCCGGCACTTTCGTGCCGGGCTTTCACATCCCGCCGCTGCGTGGCTACTTGTGATTCGTCTTGCTGGATAGCGCGAACATGTTGCCGTCAGGATCTTTGAAGACGGATGACGTTCCCCAGGACTCAGTCCTCGGCTCCTTCACAAAGCTCACGCCTCTGGACTTCAGCACTTTGGCGGTGGCGAAGACGTCGTCGCACCAGAAGGCGATGGATTGGAATTGCCCGATGCGCTCCTCGTGGCCTTCGGGCGTGAACAGTGCCAGGCCGGTCTCAGCGCCCGGCACCAGGAGTTCGATCCAGCGCTGCTTTTCGGTAAAGGGCTGGTCGGTGCCGACCTTGAATCCCAAAGCCTCTGTGTAGAACTTCAGCGAGACGTCCTGATTGCGTACCGGGATGCTGACGAATTTAATGCCTCGAATCATAGCTGCCTTCCTCCATGTGCGGAGAATAGCTTGGTGATTTTGAGGCTGCAATCGTCCAGTTATTGCTATATTATTCGTTGGTATAGGGATGACACTCGACGATTATGTCGTGGACGTTCTGATGCGGGACCTAGTCGGGCATGACCGCCGGCCCGCCAGTTATCTCGTGTATTTGTGGCTTACTGCTGAGCACGGTCACCGCAAGGGCCCGGTGCAAGTGAGCTATCAGGAAATGTCGGAGTCGATTGG
>JASHPH010000040.1 GCA_030038255.1 Candidatus Sulfotelmatobacter sp.
ATCCTTGATTCGCTTGAAGATGAGAGATTCGAGCTTCATTTCACACCTCGTCCCAGAACTTTCTATCCCAGTCGCCGAGGCGTTTGTCCATCTGCTCTTCGGTTTCGACGTTGAGGTGCATGTCCTCGACCGAGCGCCGGTAGAATTCCAGCCACCGCGTTCGCATCTTGGGGTCCGGGTGCTTGTAGCCGAGGATCTCCGCGCCGTGCGTGAGATGCAGCAGGTAGTGGCGCGGCAGCGCGTCGGCGTGGTGGAAGAAGTCCTTGATGGCCTCCTGCCAGGTAGTGTCCTGGGCAATGACGTCGAGGCTCATGAAAGTGTCGGCCCTCTCACCCCAGTGCAGCGACCGTCCGTACTTCGCGGCCTTGAAGACCGTCCCACGGTAGGCAATGACGATGGCCTTGCAGGGGTGCTTCTTCGCGATGCCGTCCGGCCCGCGCGATGCCAGGAAGAGGACACTTTGCATCTGGAACGGAAGCGCGCGCATCCACTCCGGCTGGACTGAACCCTCTTTTTCGTCCTTCTTCATGCTCACCCCTAAAGTTTGAGCGAGTATGGCATCTTCCTGGGCGTGAAGCTCGGTGCGAGCTTGGCCACCGACGTGGTCCTCGAAAAGTCTTCGTGTCTCTTTGGAGTTCATCGCGCCCTTGGCAGGAGTCGAACCCGCATCTCCGGGTTTAGAAAACCCGTGCCTTCTCCGTTAGACCACAAGGGCATTCAACCAACGATCTCTTTGAACTTCAGCTCACCGATGGCTGTTCTCACTTTCGCGAGGTCGGCTTCGAGTTTGCGGTTGCTGGTGCGTGCGTTTTCGAGCTGGCTGCTGATGTTGCCGGCCCTCGCTCCCGCGTCGTCGATCGCGCGCTTGGCCTCGGTCACTCTCTTCTCGGCGTCGGCGAGGTTTTTCTCCGCCTTTATCCGGGATTCCCTTTCGCCGACGACCGCTTTTCCCAGCGACTCCAGGTCGTTGGTCATCCTCGCGATGGCGCTGTTCTCCTCGAACCGCATCACGAAGTAGGTGATGTCGATAGGCTTGTACCGTGTCACCGACACCATCCCGCTGTTGTAGTAGCCGGAGTTCGGAGGTCTCAGATCGGGTTCCGAATCGGTGAGCTGCACCTGGCAGGTATCCTGGTAGGTGAAGACGAGGTGCCAACCCGACAGGGTCAGGGCCTCGACCTCTGGCGCCGTCACGACTTTCAGTTGGCCGGTGAGATCCGGATCGAATCGCATCATCGGGAGGACTCCTCAGAGGCGAGAGTGGGAATCGAACCCACGCATTCGCGTTTTGCAGACGCGCCCCTTACCACTTGGGTATCTCGCCGTATCATGTGCGCGATCAATTGTAAAGAGCCTGGGAAATATCCACAACTCGGATCCAGGCTGACCATGCGCGGTGCTCGCGCTTGGGAGTGTGGAGGGAAACACTAGCCGTATTCGGATCGATGACGACAAGATGTTCATCTTTTCGAAGTCGTGCTCGGACGATTTCGTAGGCCTTGTCGTAGGCCGACCGATTGGTCTTTGGGTCGAGAATTTCGAACTTTTGCCCGTAAACTTTGGTCACGGCGCGGCGGAGCTGTTTCTCCGGGTCTTTTCGACTGACCGGAACTACGAATACGATCGTAGTGCCGTCCGCATACGCTTCCATGTTCGAATCTTAGCGTTTTGCGCCGAAACTCGACAACTTCAGCAACTTCGGCGAACATGATGAATTATGCCCGAAGAAGAAATTGTTCCGGCGAGCGAGAGTCCCAAGAGTGAGCGCGCCGACAAGGGCGCGGGCCGACTGAAGTCTTTCGCAGCGCTCATCGCCGCGATTGCGGCCCTCCTGACTGCCCTGGCGGCGATCTTCAAGCCCCAGGACGAGACGATGACGAAGGCCTCGTACGACGAGGTGAAGAAGTCGCTCGCCGACCTCACGACCGCGTCCGCACACAACCACGACGACCTCGTGGCTCTTCGGTCGTACCTCGTTGGCTACTCCAACGGAGTGTCCGGTGTCGCGAAGTCGCCGCCGTCGCTCACGCCCATGCCGCTCGACGCGGTGGACGCAGGCAAGCCGCCTGAGATGTACGAGACGTGGCCGCCCGTGAGTCATCCGACCGTGCGTCCGCCAGCCCCGTCGGCCGCTCCCCCGCCTCCAGTGCTTCACGAGAAGACGGCGGTGCACGAGCCCAAGGACTTCTCGAAACTGTAGAGCGGGCGACGCGAATCGAACGCGCATGGGACAGCTTGGGAAGCTGTTGCCTTACCAATCGGCCTCACCCGCATAGCAGCGACAAGAAGTGAAGAAACCGATGGTTCTCGGGGTCGGGGTTCAACCGACGTCTTCGGATCGCTCCGCTGCTCTGTCGTGCTGAGCTACCCTAGATGTAGTTCCTTCGGCATTCGCTGCGGAGCGGCCAGTGGGAGTTGAACCCACGATCTTCGCGTTGGCAACGCGCTGCTCTACCAGGCTGAGCTATGACCGCAAATGGAGCCGACAAAGGGTGCTTGAGAGATCCCAGTCTTGCGACTGAGTGCCTTACCGTTAGGCTACGGGCGCATAGAGAGCGCCCGATTAGGATCGAACTAATATGTACTCCCAAACTAGCATTCGGCTCGGAGCGGGTAGGGTGACTCGAACACCTCATCTCTGGCTTGGAAGGCCAGGGCCCTAACCATTGGACGATACCCGCAGGCGTGATCGCGACGACAAGGGACGAAGAAACGGAGATAGCAGATCGCCCCGTACTGTGGCCTAGCTGGGCCTCGACTCCCAGGTTCGCTGTAGTTCCTTCAGCATTCGTCGCAAAGATTTGAGGCGACAAGTGGAGTGAAGAGAAGCCTTTCGGCACGGTGCGTCTGCCTTTCCGCCACCCCGCGGTAGATTCGCGGGGGCGAGGGCTCGAACCTCGCAAGCCCTTTCGGGCGCCGTCTCCCAATGTACTCCTCACAAGGCATTCGCCTCAGAGCCCATTCAGGGAATCGCACCCTGCATCTCCTCCTTACCAAAGAGGCGCCCCGCTGCCTGGGCCTAATGGGCATAGTGGATCGACCGAGACTCGAACTCGGATTTCCTGGTTGCAGGCCAGGCGCTCTCCCTTTGAGCTATCAACCCTTGTGCCGGTCTCTCCCTACTCGTCACACCACTTTGGCAGGTGTCGCCCCGTTTACGCCACGGAAGCAGTGGACCGACCGAGACTCGAACTCGGATCTCCGCGTTGCGAACGCAGCGTACTCCCCTTGTACTATCAGCCCTTGGGGGAGACCCCGAAGGATCTCCCGTTTGTCTCAGCACAAGCAACCCATGCTACGACCTCTTCTTGTTGCGGTACGCTCGCCGCCAACAGGGACGGCAGAGGTACAGGTACCCAAGGATGTCTTGGGCGAACTTGCACCACTGGCACATGGCGCACCTCCTTTCGTAAGGAGGCGCTCTACGTAATCAGCTCCATGATCTTCACCGTGTCCTTTCGTAGCAGGGTAGTTGTGGACCGCAGGGGAATCGAACCCCTATCCCCCCGCAGCCAGCGGGGCGTTCTCCCATTGAACTAGCAGCCCGGTTTCATCGCATCGACACACGCGGTGTCGACGAAGTTCTCAAGTTTCTCGTAGGCCGTTCGGCCGTCCTTCGTTCGCAGCTCCTCCATCTTGAGGGCTCGGTCGAACTTCTTCGGCCCCTCGAAGAAGAACTCACACTGAACGGCGTCTGCCGCTTCATCGAAGAAGCTGCTGAAGCCGGTGAGCTTCATGTCTGGGTAGGTCGACGAGGCGGCCTCCGCGAGGAGGCGGAGCTTCACTCCGACGGCGTGTGTTTCGAGTCGCTCGACTCCCCGCCGAAGACACTCCAGGTAGATGTCCATGATCCGTGGGTCGTCGGCGTTCACGCCTTGGGGAACGTGACCCCAGAGAATCATCCGGCCGAAGGCGCTTTCGTACGCCGAGTCGTCCTTCTGGAACACCTCGACGAACTCGTCGGTCAGCTCCCTCTCGACCTCGTCGAGGTCCATCAGTCGCTGGTTCCGTACGGTGACATCCCCAGCGGGAGGTTCGCGGGCTCCTTCTTCTCGGCCTCCTTGCGGGCTGCCAGGCCCCCCTTCTGGCCTGCCCGACGGGCCTCGTCGGTCGTGAACTCGTGAGCCGTCCCGGCGCGGTGGGCCGCCTTTCCCCCGAGCGACGAGATTTTCTTGCGCTCTGCGGGGTCGAGTGCGGCGAATCCCTTTTTTCCAGGCATTTGCGACCCATACCACCTGGCTAGCGGATGGTCAATAGATCGTGGTAGGGTGTGCGACGAGAATCGAACTCGCCTCCGCTGGTTCACAGCCAGCCCTCGTCACCAAACGAGTACGCACACCATGAGAGAACTGCATTCTACGGACTTCGAGAAACCCGTCCCGTGCCCGAGTTGCGGGGAGGAACTGGAAGCAAGCACCTACATACGAAACGCCAAGATCGAGCCGACGCCTGGTGACATCAGCATCTGCTTCACGTGCGGGGCAGTGAATCAGTTCACTGAGGATCTGAAACTCAAGGCTTGCGACATCGACAAGTTGCCTGGCATGCCTGCGATGCAGAAGGCCGAGATCCGCCGCGTCTGCGCGCAGGTCAAAGCGATGCGGCTGGCCAGGAAAGGGAACTAGTCGGGGCGACAGGAGTCGAACCTGCAATTCCGTGCACCCAAAGCACGGGCTTTACCGTTTAGCTACGCCCCGAGTTACTTCAGATCGTCGGGTTCGCGTCGAGATACTTCAGCCAGAGGCAGAGGGCCTTCTTCTCGTAGGCCTCCAGTGCCGCGAGCCCCTCCTCCGCGCCGTGCGTGTCCCAGAGGAGTGCCGAACCGACCCGAGCGATGTCGTACGCGTCGTCGACGTCCGCCTGCCACCTCTCAGGAGTCCACTCGATGGCCGAAGAGACCACACTGGGAACTCCTTCGCACACCGCGTCTGCGGTGACGATGTTGAAGGTCTCGGTGAACGACACCTGCATGCAGAGGTCCATGAACGCGACCTGCTGTCGGAACTCGCTCCACTCGGCCCAGGGAGACGGAACGAGCTTCGCCCAGGGGAGGCGGTCGAACATGTACGAGAGCGCCTGGTAGATGGAGTCGCCCTTCTCGTTCTCTTCGCGCCCAGCGTTCACGTAGAACTCCAGGTCGCTCCCGCGCCTCTCGGCCATCATGAGGGCAGCTGCTGCGGCCGTCGTGTGGTTCTTGAGGAGCCGGTGCGCGCCGAAGGACGCGACACGCAGCACGCGGTGGTCGTGACTCTCGTCGCGCTTCCGGTTGACGCGCTCGATGTCGTAGAGGTTCGGCAAGTATAGGACAGGGCTCTTGTAGACCTTGTGCAGGAAGCCCTGGAGCCGGGTCGTGTTCGCCGAGACGGCGAGGTTGAGCTGCAGCTCTTGCAGGAAGAGGAGGTCGCGGAGCGTCTTGATGGACGGCGGCTCGACCTGGAGGAAGCCGATTTGGGAGTGGCACCGGATGACGAAGTGCGTGTTCGGAAACTGCTGGCACAACGCCGCCTGGTCGGAAGACCCAATCCAGAGGGCCTGGACGACCGCGTGCGTCGGGCTCAAGCGTGTGAGTTCCTTCTTCACGTCGTCCACCGTGTGGACGGCGCAGAGGTCGGCGCGAATGCCGGCCTTGCGCAGGACCTTCACCGTCATGAAAGCGTTGATGCCGAGCCCGCGGTGGCAGCGGCCGTAGCCCTCGCTGCCGTAGTCGTCGCCGTAGTCGCCGTAGTCGCCGTAATCTTTGAAGTCGCGGTAGAAAACAACGACGTGAGCCGCCTTCTTGTTGGGGTCGTGGTAGTGCATGTTCCGGTTCTTTCGGAGGATATGGTGCGAGCGATCTGCGGCACCATACCACGAACTCGACATACTTCGCGATGCCGGTCTTGTGACATTCAATGATCGTTGCGCCCCCACGGAGAATCGAACTCCGATCCCCTGCTTGAAAGGCAGGTATCCAAACCTTTAGACGGTGAGGGCAGTCAGATCGACAAGGGATGAAAAGAGTTTTTGACTAGGACCGACCAATCCACCGAGTCGAACGGTGTTTCGTCTGCTTAATAGGCAGATGTACTCCCTTCGGGCATTCGATCTGGCGTCCGCGGCAGGAATCGAACCTGCGAAACACCCGCTTAGGAGGCGGGGGCCATATCCACTCGGCCACGCGGACAACTTTTTCTTCGAACTTCGGTCAGTTTCTGTTAATGGAGATCGACCGGAATGAACATCATCGACGGGCTCCACTTGATCGTGGACGGTAATGTCGAAGACCCAACCGTCTTCTCCGAAGAGAACTTGGGGCTCCTATTTTCGGAACTTGTCTCCTCTTTGGAGATGAAACTGATCCACGGCCCCATCTTTCGAGCCGTCGAGCTGGACCCCGCCAAGCTCAGCGGGGACAAGTTTCAGGATGAGGGAGGCATCTCGGCGTACGCGATGATCTCGACCTCGCACATCTCGATTCACTGTTGGCCGCTCCGGCGCACCTTCATGGCCGACATCTTCTCGTGCCGCATCTTCAGCCACGACGTCGCGCTGCGGGTCGTCGAGGACCGGCTCCACCCCTGCGGGATGAACATGCGCGTCGTCGTGCGGCGCCCGGACGTCGTCTTCTAGGGATCGAGTCCCGCCAGCGGTGTCGCGCTGCGGGGCTCAGGTCAGCAAGTCTTCGCGAGTCATTGCCGGAACGCCCTGGTGGGCTGCCCTCTCGCCTGGCATCGGTCGGTGCGCTGTTACGCTGTCTTTAAAGGATGGCTGCTTCTAGGCCAACCTCCCGAGGGTCAAGGCTACTACGAGAGAAAACCGCTGTTCTTGAGTTCTACCTCGGGGCGACCCGCGGGGACGCGACACCATCCTTCGCAGGCTTACTCGAAGCTCGTCCTCTCGACGTACGGTCCCTTCCGGCCCGCTTGGTTTGTAGACCCACGGGCATCTGACGCCTCGGAGGCTAGATCAGAAAAGTTGCGCCGACAAGGGTGTACCCGGACAGATCCTCCACGTACCTGCGTGTCAGGCAGGCCGCGCAAGCATCCCCGCCGAAACCCGCCAGCACGAGGCTCGCGATCTTCGGTCGGGGATGTTTGTATTCCTTGTACGCATTCGGCGCGAAACAGGTTGCGACGACAAGAGGGTGAGCAAGACGTTTTTCGCGTTCTGCTGTTAAACTACCCCGTCACAAGTTGGGGACGGGGCCGGGACTTGCACCCGGATCTCGACCTTTGCATGGTGTAGTCCTACTCGGGGCATTCGTCGCAGCAGGGGCCGTCGGAATCGAACCGACTCGCTGAAGTTTTGGAGGCTTCGCCGACGCCATGTCTGTGACCCCTAGAAAGAGACGACAAGGGATGATCGAGAGGGTTTTTTCCTCAAAATGGATTGTACTCCCGATCGAGCATTCGTCTCAGAGCCCGCGCGCGGAATCGGACCGCGTCCTTGCCTACATTCTCAGCTTGCCCCACCAGGGGACGGACATAGGTGCGACGACAAGAAGTGTGAAGATCGTTTTTTCACCACTGGAAGGTGTTGCCACCACCAGGCGGGGATCGAACCCGCAAAGCCGGGGGAGACCCCCGGTGTGTTTACCTGTAATCCTCACGAGCATTCGTCGCGGCGCCACGTACGGGACTCGAACCCGTCTCACCCGCTAGACAGGCGGGCTGCGACCCTGTCGCATCACGTGGCGTATCAATCGTCATCGTCTGGGGTATCCATGCTTCCTCTCTTTCTGGGCCAGGGCTAGGGGTTGTGATCGAACGAAGATTTGCGCCGACAAGTGAGTGACAGTAGACGATAGCTCGAAAGAGGATCGGACGGTTGGAAGGCCCGCCTCTCTCGAAACCCGCCATCAAACCACGAACGAACGCTCATGGGCTGATGGCGCGGGTTGTAGTCCCGTGTCCATTCGGCGCTGCACCGACGATCTAGGCTGCTGATTGCCGCGTTCCAACTCCGGGCGCGAGAACCTGGCAGCGTCAGTGCGAAAAACTCAGGGTGGGTCCTCGTGGAATCGAACCACGTTCTCTCCGTCTTCAGCGGAGCGCTTGAATGACCACACTAGCTCAGGACCCAGGTTCTTTCGGCTTCTCGGAAGGGGGTGCCGGGATCGTTGGCCGGGTGGCCACTTCTTCTCGGAACCCTTCGTACTGCGCACTCAGAACCTCGACGCGGCCCATGCCGCACATCGCGTTCAGGTACTCGACGACGCCGTTGCCGATCTTGTCAGGATCGGGCAGCCCTTCGAAGTTGCTCGTTACCACAAGGCAGATTCGATAAACAAGTCGTTCTCCTGCCATGAGTTCATTCTACATGGTTGGAGAACATGGAAGGCCGACAAGGGAATTGCCGAGTCCGCAAAATTGGTATGTAGACCCGGCGAGCATTCGGCCCAGAGCCCCCTCGGAGAATCGAACTCCGTTCTCCTGATTACGAAACAGGCGCGGCACCATTTCCGCTTAGGAGGCAACTTCGCGAACCACCAGGGAATCGAACCCTGCGTCTTCCGCTTAACAGGCGGGCGCTGCACCAGCCAGCTAGTGGTCCATGTACTAGCTCCGGGGGAAGGAATCGAACCCACATCTCTGCGGTAAACAGCCGCGTGCCCTACCGTTGGACCACCCCGGAAAAACCGGGTCCGTTTGGTGCGTACCCGGCGAGTGAAGTCTTGCGACCCCACTCTGCTTCATTGAACCAGGCGAGGATCTCTACTCTGTGCGTCGGGTATGCCGTCCCGATCTAAGCGCTCCGCTATCCCTCAGTATTCGTCGAGGTCTCTCGCCGCAAGCGCGCACGTTTCCGGTCAACTGCTCCGGTGAGCGAGCGTCCAAGGCCTGTCAGGTTGTCAAGGATCAGGATGCGGCGAACCGCATCCATCAGCTGGGGAACGTGGATTCGAACCACGATTACTGGGGTCAGAGGCCAGCGTCCTAACCGTTGGACGATTCCCCAAAAATCAGTCGTGCTGCGAGTAGAGCTTCATGACTTCTTCCCCGAGACTCTGACGGATGTCCTCGGGGATGGACGTGTCGTACGCGTTGACGTAGCCCTTTGCGAGAAAGACCTCATACGGCACAGTTGCGACGATGTGATCCTTGCGGGCGCGGGCTGCTGCGTTCTTCTTGCACTCTTCGACGGTTTCTCCGCGAACCGAATTCGAACCTCCTGATCCGTAGATGAGCTGAATAGCGAACATCTTCTTCCTTCGTGGAGGGCATGGGAATCGAACCCACCTCTGCCGGCTTAAGAGGCCGCTGCGCCACCTTGGTGCCAACCCTCCAGGGTCGTGGAGGGCATCGGAATCGAACCGACCTCTTGAGGTTTAAAAGACCCCTGCACCACCTTGGTGCTAACCCTCCGTCTTCCGCCCGCAGCCAGCGGGCTTTTTCTTGCGTTTCATGATCTTTCCTCGTCGTCTTTCTTCGTGGGGCCGTAAGGAGTTGAACCTTCTAGCCATAGGCAAGTGGTTTACAGCCACCCGTGCTTCCCGGAACACACGCCGACCCCGTAGGGATATGGGACGTCGGTGTGTCGATAGCTCTCGCGGTTCATCGTGGACTCCAGAGCACCATCGCGGTGCACGTCTTCGGTGGAACTTCTACGAACTCTTCTGCGAGCCAGGCCTGGGCGACTTCCAACATCATCTGCTCGACGTCGAGCTTCCCAAGCTCGCGTTCGTACCAGGCTCTGATCTCTTCCTTCGTCATCCGGTTCTCCAGACCCTGAAATGCCGAAGGCCGCCTCTGGTCTCCCAGGGCGGCCTCCATTCGACTCGAAGTCGAGATGTTGACCGCCCTAGCTAGCCTCCTCCGGGTTGAGATACGCGGGCTTGGTCCCGGAAGAGGCATGTGCTTCGGTGATGACGCGCTGATCGAGTCGACCGTTAAACACACAGGGCCACGCCAGCGACAACGTCGCTTTCCGCGTGGCTTGTGTACTTCCGGTTGACCTGAGCATCATCGCTGAAAGTTCCTCTTTGCGGTCACGTGGGACCTGTCGAAAGCTAACCTCGGGCTACGTGAAACGTCAAGGAGAAATTTTCTCCGACGTCAAGATTTTTTTTCGAGGCGAAGATCGCCTTCATTTAAAGGCGAAAGGCCGGCCCTTTCGAGCCGACCCTTCGTTGCTACTCACGCTGCGGGGGCTGCAGCGGTTTCGCCGCTCACGTCCACCGACTTGATGACGTCGACGAGGGCCTTGCCTCCCTCGCCCTTCGAGAAGCTCGCGACGACGTCGAAGACGGCGTCACCGAAACCTCCGACGTTCATCACGTCCTCGCGCTCGTGACCCTGCGTGGTCCCGTAGGGCTGGATGTCGTGGAGGACCATCCGTGCCTTCGGGCTGCGGCTCTTGAGCATCGAGAACTCGGCCATCGTACCCGTCGCGACCCGCGCGCCGTAGTACGCCACGCCGTGGTCGACCCAGCTCTGGTTGTCGGAGACCATCCAGATCAGGTCGGCCTTGATCCGCTTCGCGTTGATGTGGCGAATCGGAGCGCTGCAGTTGGTCCCGCCGCTCGGGAGCGACGCGAGCTTCTGCGCGTTCGTCAGGACAGAGTCGCGAGCGTTGAGCCGGAGGCCGGCCACGCTCACCACGTCGTCGGAGAACGGAAGCAGAATCGCTTCCGAGTTCTGCCGGAGCACAGCCGCCGCGCAGAGCGCAGCGAGCTGCCGGCAGGTCATCTTCGACGTGGAGCCCTTGCGGGTTCCCGTGATGGCGCTGTCCATGGAGCCCGAGATGTCGGGCGCCACGACGACGAGGCCCTCGATCTTCGGAACGTTGTCGATGGCCATGTCGGCCGCGTCGACGACGGCGTTCTTCAGCTTCGCCGGGATGTCGTCGCCGAGGTACGAGTGCGTCGCGAACAGCTGGTAGGGGAAGACGCGAGCCTTCCGAATCTGCTCCCTGTCGGCCAGTTTGTCCGCCAGGTGCTTCACCAGTTCACTGTCCTTGAAGACACCGTGCCGCTCGAACGTGTTGAGGTTCATGCGGATCTGGTGCCACGACGCCCGACGGGCGATCGTCTTCCAGTGCTCGTCGGTCAGCGGCAGAGCGGTGAGCAGGAGGAACGGCACGTTCGGGGGAACGAGCTTGTTCTTCTCGCTGTCGCTTCCCGCTGCGAGCAGCTTGCGCTTGAAGTCCTCGTACTCGCGCGCGACCTCGACGAGGTGCTCGTCGACGGCGAACTTCATCGGAACGACGGAGTGCTTTCCGCCCTCCTCGACCGACTGGTTGAAGGTCGCCTCTTTCTTGTCGATGAGGTAGCCGTAGAGCGCTGCACGCTCCTTGGTCCTCGGCACCGGCCGGATCATCTTGATGATGTCCTGCAGCGTCGGGGAGTTGCCGACGTCGGCTCGGAAAAGCTGGTCGTCCGTCAGCCCGTCGAGGTACTTCCGAACGAGTTTCTTCGGCGCGGTACCGAAGCTCTTGCGTCCGAGCTGGCCCGAACGGACCATCTGGACGAAGTTTCGGACCATCTTCGGCGAGTCGACCACGCGAGAGAAGACAGCCTTCATGAGGGCGGTCTCCTTCTTCCCCGCGAGGTACGCGAGCAAGAAGGACGGCATGTCCTTCATGTAGCCATGCTCACGGGCGTAGACGGCCACCTGCGCGACGAACTTCGGGTCGCACTTCGCCGCGAACTCCAGAGCCTTTTTCATCTGCTCTTCGTCCGTGGCGTAGAACGTACCGTTGAACGTACCGGTGAGGGCGTACTGAGCCAGCGCGTGCTCGTTCGTGAAGGAGTACGCGACGCCTCCGGCCTCGTTCTTCGTGTCGACCGGCTTTACCCCGGCCGGAATAGATCGCTGCCCTGAAAACAGGTTCTTGTTCGGCATGTTGCACCTCCCGCGAGGGGAGTAAAGTGGCGGACGGGGAAGTTCCCGATCGCCTTCACCGAAGTGAAGAGGGCACCATAACAACCGGCGTCCGAGTTGTCAAGAAAACGATCTCTCTTTTCTCATTTTGCGTTGATGAAGCAGACCGGGTGGTACGCGCCCTTCTCTCGGGACCAGTAGATGGGCGTGTTTTGCTTGATGCCCTTGCCGCATCCCTTGCAATAGCCCGCGAACTTCGCCTTGATCTTCTGCCAATCATCCACGTTGATGGGCGGAGTGTACGGCCGGCGCGGGACTTTCACCTTCACCTGCACGCCCGGGGGCTTCGGGACATTCGGAGTCGGGAAGGTGGTACCGCGTCCCTCGGGTGGGAGCGAGAGCACGATGCCGTGCGCGCGGATGATGCGCGCGAGGGCCAGCGCCGCGTTGCGAGCTTCGTCGATGTTCGACGAGGTCGTCAGGGCGAGCAGCCTCTGTGCCTTGCCTAGGACGTCGTCCACGGGGCGGCTAGTTTAGTCCCGCGTCCTTCTTTGCGTCCGTTGTTTTTGTAAGATCGGGCATCTCTTCTTCACCCGCCTCGCGATGGGAGTCGTAGGTCCCAACGGCGCGGAGGAGAAAACGACCGAGACGGAGAGCGACCGAGGCAGCCTGTGCTTTCGCATCGAGGTGTGCCTCGGCCATCGCGTGCAGGTCTTCTGGCAAAGAGAGATCTGTGGAGTCAAAGGCGTTCGTGTACTGGTCGGCCAGCTCCATGAGCAGCTGCGCGCGCTCCTCGGACGGCTCCAGCCGCAAAATGCGGCGGGCGAGCGCCAGCACATCGGCGCTGAATGGAGCGTCGTGCTCAACCCCGCAGTGAGGGCATAGCTCGACCGTCATCGATCTAGAGCCAATCGGGGTTCGGGCAGGTTTCCCACGGGTGTTCCGATCGCCACGTCCCGCACTTCTTGCAGATTCGATCGACTTCGAAGTGTCCGATGTCGACCGAGGCTAGTCCGGGATTCGGGTCACGGAAGTAGGCGTCCTCCTCTTCCTCGGCCGTCAACGGTCGAGGCAGGGCGGCTGCCTTCGGCTTCGTGCTCGCGTTTCTCATCGTAGTGTCTCTTGCCAACGGGCGGCGCGAGACCTCGTCTCAGCAGCGCCGCTTCTCGCTGAAGAGCACCAGTGCCCTTCAGAGAGGAACCTTGAACTCTGGCGGACCAGCGTCTTCGGGCAAGGCGACGATGCGTCGTACGAGTCTCACGCGGAATGAATTAACATACGATCCCGGAAAGTCAACTGAATATTCCAAAAAACCGTGAATATTCGAGAAAGACCCGATCTTCACCGAGATGTTTCATCCGCGTAGCTTCTCGAACATGTAGGGCAACAGTGCTGAAGGTGGTGGAAGGTGATTTCCGCGCCGAGGTCGCGCGCGACTTTCGTGTTGCAGAGCGCGACGGTGTCGACCCCGCCCGCCAATTTTTTCCCCACGTGCGTCAGCCGGCGGATGTGCCAGGGAGTTCCGGGGGCGGCGGAGGCGATTTCGCAGAACGCATAGCCATGACTCATGAGGGCTCCGATGGTAGAACGGAACCGCGCCATGAGTCGACAGTTGAGCGTTCTTCAGGAACTGACGGGAATGTTGGAGGAGAAGCCTTCGGTGGCGCCGCTCCCGGAACGATCGCAGTGCTTGTACGTCGAGCCGCTCCCGAATGGAGATCGGAAAAACTGTAAGAACTGCGCTCTCTGGGTGACGAGTTCACGATGTTTGATCCATGATCCTGTCATCTGGGTCGATAAGGAAGCGATCTGCGGTTACTGGGTAGGGGGCAAGCCGCAGGAGGGCGATCTTCATCTGAACATGAAGCTCGGGGACTTTGTCTCCCCCGCCTTCTCGGGGCTAACGATCGTGAAGGAGGGGACGTCGTGCGACAACTGCAAGTGGTACGAGCCGAAGGACGCCGGCTCCGGCCGCTGCCACGGGCTCGAAGAGAAGGGACAGCCTCCGCCCGTACAGGCGCGGGGTTGCTGCGCGCGGTGGGAGCAGTAGGTCCCTAGCCCGCGGCAGCTTCCATCGGAACAGGCTCCGCCTCTTCCTCGGCTGCCTCGTCCGCCTCTCGGACGGTCGGGTAGACGCCGGAGGGGCGCTCGCGGCCGACGCGGCTCGGGAGGATGAGGAGCGAGAGGCCGCCGTGCGGGGGCAGGCAAAACTCCTGAAGGTATTGGCGGTACGCGGCAGTCACGCGGACGCCGCTGCCGGCGAGTGCGAGGTACTCGAAGCAGACCGGCTTGTACTCCTTGCGAAGGCGAACGCCGAGCGCGTAGGCATCTGGGAAGCCCCCCGCACCTTGGTAGTCGAGATCGTCGAAGCCGTTCATCATGTCTCGCAGCCAGAGCCGGTCGACCTTGAGCGCCTCCAGTGCGGCGTCGTAGATGTCGCCCCTGTGGAGCATTGGATCCATCTGCGGCTGTTGCGTGATCATGTACGCGCCAACGCAGCAGCAGTGAGGAACACGGAGGAACATCTCCCGATCCCAGGTCCAGGCACCCTGAAGTTCGTTCCAGATCACCCCGTACTCCCCGTGGATGAGCACCACGCCGTGCTGGACTACAGTGTCGAGCGCCTCGCGCAGGAGGGTTTCGACTTCTTCGGTCTTTGCCATGTCTCCTCCAGGTGAATGACCGCCTCGCGCTACGATCCAGATTAAAGACTAATTTGCGCGAGACCCCTCGGAATTACCCGCTGTCTCCACACTCAGTTGAACGGTATGTGCGGCAGCGGCAGCTGAACTAAGCCTCAAATTCCTGGTGTACCATGTTTCAGCAGTGTTTCGTCTATTTTCCGCTAATCGTCTTTCTTTGACGCAACTCGTCACGGACCTGCATGAGCAGGCGCCCGAGATGGTTCTTTCCCTTACCGTCAACGGCGCCCCAGAACCGATCATTCCAGGTGTTGCCTTCGACCAGTCGCAAATCTTCCGTAGCGAGGAGTAGATCAGACAGCGAGGGACGGCAAAATTTCTTGCGCAGAAGATCGAGCATGACGTCGAGCTTCACGCGCTCCCAGTCTTTGCGGAGGGGGACCCGCTGGCCGAGCATCTTGGCGGTCCCCGCGTTCCTAGCCTCGCGAATCCTCTTTCGTAGGGCCGCGTCGGGTGTTTTGGCCGCCTGGTAGGCGTGCTCGACAGTCGGGTAGCGCTGACCCTCGAATTCCACCGGGGCCGGGTAGAAGTTCGAGAGGAACCGGTACGGTCCTCGAAAAGATGAGACCTCGTTCTCGCCCCGGTCCAACGTCGCCTCCGGCCGCGCGCGGTCGCACAGGCCGCCCCCCGCACTTCGAGGCATGCTTGGATGACGTCGCGGGATCTAAACTGTGACGTCTTGTATCAGGTGAGGTCGAGTTGTCAAGAAAGGGCGTTCAGTATTTTCTCCACACGCCCTATGTGGAGGCCTTGTGGACAACCGCCTGGAGGTCAGCCAGCGCGCGGTCGAGACCGACCTGCCGCACGCGGGCGGTCGTCGTCACGTTCAGGAAGGCCACGAGGCGGGGGCGACCAGGATCGGCGTCCGCTTGCAGCTCCCTGTACGTCGCCGCCGTCTGCGTCACCCAGTCGTCCGATTCGTCCGACACGAGCCGCTCCTCCGGTTAAAAGAAGAAGGCCGGAGCAAATGCCCCGGCCCTCGTGCGCTACGGCGTCGAATCAGGCTCCGACAGACGTTTCGCGGTGCGGCTTGTCGGCCTTGCCGTTCGAGCCGTTGTTCTCGGGCTTGGAGAAGGCCCTTTCCACGTGCTGCCCGAGGACCTCGGCGGCCTTCTCAGCCTCCGAGCGCGTGTCCTCCGCCTTCGGGGTCATGAGACGCAGGTGGTTCAGCATCTCGATGGCGGCGAACTCCAGGTCGGGCGCGCGAAGGAGCAGCTCCTCGCCCTTCTTCAGCCGGCTGACGGCCGCGAGCTTGCTGCGCTCGACGACCTCGCGGATGACGGCGGGGATCTGACCCGACAGCTTGTTGCCGACCTCGGTGAAGTCGTCCTTCTGGTCGAGGCGACCACGTGCGTACAGCTTCACAAGGTCGATGCTCGCCGTCTGGTCGGGCGCGCGGACGCTGATGACCGCGTCGAGACGTCCGGGGCGCATCATGGCCGGCTCGATGTGGTCGACGTGGTTCGTCGTGAGCGCGACGATCAGCTCCATGCCCTTGGTGTCGACCCCGTCGATGGTGTTCAGGATCTCGTTGACGGCCTCGTTCTCCTTGCGCTCGCCCTCTTCCATCACGCGGTCGATGTCCTCGGCGAAGATGACCGCGGGCTGGTAGCTCTTGGCGAAGTGGATGGCCGTCTTGAGGTCCTCGACCTTCGAGAGGTAGATGAAGGTCCAGTGGTTCTCGACGCACTTGCGCGCCGCGACGTAGGCCGTCAGCGTCTTGCCGGTGCCGAACGGGCCTTCGAGCAGAACGCCGCGCTTCAGGGGGATCTGGTACTTGCGGCAATTCTCGGTGTGCTCGATGGGCGTGAAGAGGGAGGTGTTGACCGCCTTCTTGACGTCCTCGCTGAAGATCAGCTCCTCGACCTTCACCTGGCGGGTGTCGATGAACTTCGGGCAGTCGCGCGGGTTGAACTTCTTCGGGTCCTTCTCGAACTGCACCCGAATCGCCTTCCCCCGGTAGATGCTCTCGTCGTGGACGATCTTCCTCGTCAGGTTCGCCAGGTCCTTGATGGCGAACTTGTGCTTCTGCTTCACCTCGCCCCCGATGCGGAAGAGCATCCGGTTGTCCTTCACCGTGATGCCCGTCTCCAGGTAGCCGGCGATGTTCGGAATCTCGACGCGCCCCCAGGGAACCTGAGCGGACTCGTTCACGCCCGTGTCGACGCCGATCATGACCGGCGGGCTCGAACCGAAGAAGCCCGGCGTCGGCACGAGAGCGGAGAAGCCGTACTTCCGGGCGATGGCCTTGGCGAAGGCGTAGGCGCCTTCCAGCGGGAACGCTTCGATGATTTCATCGATAGCGATCTCCTGCTCTTCCTCGACCTCCTTCCTCTCCAGCCAGATGCGCGCCTGCTTCAGCGTCATCTCCTCTGGAATGATGATCTGCTCGCCTTCCCGGACGATCTCGACGTTTTTGAACTTCTCCTCTTCCTTCTCGTCCTTCCCCTTGGCCGTAGCGCGTGCGTCGTTCGTCATCTCGTAGGCTCTCTTTCTTGGACGGATCGCAGTGCGCCTCGTCCGATGGAAGCAGAGAGCTACCACCTGGCCAGCGGGATTGTCAAGCGAGAATCGGATCTATTTTTTTCGGGCGTACGTGCCGAGACTCAGACGTCGGAGAATGCCGAGTTCCATGCCGCGCGT
>JASHPH010000041.1 GCA_030038255.1 Candidatus Sulfotelmatobacter sp.
GAATGTTGGTCTCCGTATGCAATCCCGGTGCGCGTAGGTTTGCGTCTACCAGGCAGACCGACGTCGATACCCGGCTGGCTAACGCTTCCGCCACGCGGGCGCACAGCCACGTACATCCATTGCCCGGCTCCGTCCCGGCGAAAACCACGGTCTGAAGATTTTCATTGCCCGCCACAAAGAACACGCGCTGCACCAGCGCGGTAACTTCATCGCCTCCAGCGTTGTCCCAGGTGGTCGGAAGCGGAGGCAGTGTCGCCGCCTCGGCCGGTTCGGCCGCTTCGGCGGCGGCCGTTAACCCTTCTCTGGCGGGCTCCGAAGACTGGAAAAGATCCTGTTCTCGGCCGATCTGTTGCAGCAGTTCAAAATTCCGGCTCATGCTTGTTTCCCTCTACTCGTCCCCTTACAGTCTCTCTTCAGCACTGGCGCCATCGCCAACGGCCACGGGTCTGCCACTGGTTTCTCCGTAACCGTCGTGATAGCCGCTTCCGTTGCCATTGCTGCTCACAGTGGCAGGCCTCTGATAAGGCACAGCTGCCAGCAGCGCAACATTCAGTTCGTTGATAACCTCCGACGGCGTCCTCAGCGACGGATCCAGGTAATCCGCGGCCAGCGCCACGGTCATGCTGCTCAGAACCGCAATGATCAGGCCGAAGCCAATGATGGCCCATGCCGAACTGGCAGGAAGCACCGGGACGAACGGTTGCTCGACCACCACTACGTTAAGAATGCGGCGGGCGTCCAGAGCGTCAGACAAGCGAGCTTCTTCCCGTTTCTTTTGATAGAGCAGAAAGTTGTCTTCGCTCGCCTTCTGGGCCCGTACCAGGTCCTGATGAATGATGCCTTTCTGTTCCAGCTGTTCCGCTTGCCGGCGATACATGGCCACGATGGCCTCGGTCGCCGCCGCCCGTGCCTGCTCGGCGCTGAAGTCGGCTCTTGCCTTGAGCAGTTCGGTGCTGACGTATTGATAGGATGAATTAACGTCGGTCGTTTGTTCCTTGACCGGCTTGGTCGCCTCGGCGTCGATGGCCTGGCGGGTATCCGCGATCTCTTTGTCCACTTCCTTCACCAGCGGATAGGTCGGCTGATACTTGGTCAGAAGCTCGGTGCGCTTCAGTTCCAGCGTCATCAGCGTGCTCTTGAGCCCCTGCAAAAGCTGGGCATCGTCGCTCTCGCGCAACTGCGTCGTGATCCTCGAGGGCAACTGTTGCGACTGCTTCTCGAGTGTCTGAATTTTTTGCTCGGTAGCCGCCATCTCGGCTCTGGTTTGCTCCAGAGATGCAGTGAATTCGGAGAGCTTCGCCAGCGTGTTGTCCCGCGCAACCTGCGGCGCCACTCCGCCGCTTTCGGAGGCAAACTGTTTCAGTTGCTGCTCAGCTTCCTTGAGCTCGGCTTGGTAGCGCTCGGCTTCCTGTTCAAAGAACTTGTATTGCCCGTGCGGCCGGTGCACTTCGGCATTGGTCGTAATGTAGATCTCGTCGAGATTCTTGAGAACGTTGGCCGCCTTGTGCGGATCGTCGGAGGAATAACTCAAGCTGATCAGATTGGTCTTGGCGATAGCCGAAACCTGCAGATCAGACCGCAGCTGCGAGGTCGCCTTGGCGATATCTTCCTGCGGATCGGCCTTCGTCAATCCCAACCGCTGCCAGACCGACGGACGGCGATTCTGCAACCCGCAGTTGACCACCACCTGGCGCAGCACGTCGTCGCTCTCCAGCAGTTCCACTTCCGAGTTCAGCTCTTCTTCGCTGATCTCGTTCTGCATCATCACGGGAGCTTCCTGTCCCGGACTGATCACTGGATCCACGCGCTCGCGTTTCAGCAGGAGTTTGGTATGCGCCTTGTAAGTCGGCGGCAGAAAGATGGAAACCAGCACCGCCCCCACCATAATGGCGCAGAAACACACGATCATTTTCTGCTTGTGGCGAAAGCCGATCCCCAGAATGTCTTTCATCGTGATGCTGGAGGGCCCGCCGGTTGAAATTTGTTCGCTCACATTGCCTCCGCGAAGACTGCGCTCACCTTACGGGATTGGGAAATACGATCCCATGCTGGCCACCGGAATGAGGCGGTCAATTTTTGAAACGGTATTCTTGGGTACGAAAAGCATATCGCCGGGATGAAGAAACGGATCCTCTGCGAGATTGCCGGATTTCTCCATCTTCTTGACGTTCAATATTTTCGCTTCCATCCACTTGTCATCGACCCGGCGGAACAGCAAAACCTGCGAATGCCTGGCCTTGTCGGTGAAGCCGCCGGCAATAGCAATGGCCTCGGTCAAAGTCACGCTTCCACGCAGATCGTACTTGCCAGGCTTGCCGACTTGCCCATCGGCAATGAAATAGGGTTTCTCGAAGTCTTTGAGGACCACCGAGATTATCGGGTCGTGCAGGATCTTTGCGTACGCTGTCCGCAGCGTGCTCGTCAGTTCCGGTACGGTCTGCCCCTCGACTTTCAGGTCGCCCACACCGCGCAGCGTAACGAAACCGTCCGGCTGCACGGTCACGCCCTGCTGATTGAACTCAGGGCTCAGATCGAAGGTCAGATCGAAGGAGTCTCCCGCCGAGATCCGGTAGCGGTTGTCCCGCGTATGGAATTGCGGAGTGGCTGCCGATCCCGCAGCATTGCTCGAAGCCGCCGAAGTGGCGGACGAATTTGAATTGCTGGCATCCGGCGCGGGGTTTGCTTGCGCCTGGCTATCTTGCGCCAGGCCCGGCCACGCAGTCAGGAAAAAAACTGACACCAGGGCAACGATCCATTTCAACTTCTTCATTAGGAACATAGCGTTCACTCCCGCTTGCTCGACCTCTTCCGGTGAACTGGCGATTATGACAGGGGCGGCATAAAAGTAAATCGGGATATCTGCAAGATCTATCCAATGCTATTGATCATGAGTTGCGAGGGGGGAAATTCCACGAGCCTGAAGCTCACAAGAACTTACAGCCTAAACTTAAAGTGATGCTATGCAGCAGGACAAGTTCTTGCAAGTGGAACAACATCTCAGAGACTAAAGACTCTGCCACTGTGCCTAACCAAAACAATCAACGAACCTTCCGGGCCCAACCCGCTCGAATCTGAGTTACTGCTTGGAGTCGCCCAGCCCGCGCTTCCAATCGCTCAGCTGCGCGCTAAGCTCTTCCATGAAGGTGCGCGCTTCGACATGGTTGAGTGTATGCAGTTGGCCAGGATGCGGACGCGACGACGTGAAATGCAACCCTTGATCCGAACCCAGTTCTGAAACCCGCTTGGTGATATCCAGATCGGAGATGACCTCTTCCACAATCGCAACCCCAATCCGCTTTTCGCCCAAGGCGCAGCCCAATGAGAGCGCGTTGAAACACAGGTTGCTCAGGTTTCGCGGAATGCCTTCCGTAAAGTGTGCGATGGCTCGCATCGCGTCCGGGGTAAACAGTGGCGCACCCGAATGCCCGGCGATGCGCAAACGGTGGTTCACGAAGTTCGTGCTCTCCTCCACCGATAACGGCTCGAGTGCAGTGAGAAGCGAGATGCGCTGCTTGAGCTGCGCCAGGCCGCGGCTGGCCAGCTTGTCGGCCAGTTCCGGCTGTCCGGAGAGAATGATCTGCAGCAGCTTGGCCCGTGGCGTTTCGAAATCGGAAAGCAGCCGGATGGTCTCGAGCACCGACGGATCCAGATTCTGGGCCTCATCCACGACAACAATGAAGCGCTTGCCGGCGCGGGCTTCCTGCAGCAGCAGCTTGCTGAATTCCTCGTGCATGCGCACAAAATCCAGCCCTGCGGTGTCGCAGCCGACTTCCGCCAGCAAAAAGCGCAGAAACTCCCGGGAACTGCATTGGGTCTGAAACAGAAATGCGGTGCGAGCGTTGTTGCGAAACTTCTCCAGCAGATGAAACAGCAGCGTGGTTTTTCCCGTTCCCGGCTTGGCCACCAGCGCCATGAAACCGCGCCCGGACTCGATGCCGTAATAGAGCGAGGCCAGCGCCTCGCGGTGCCCCGGACTTAAGTAGAGAAAGCGAGGATCGGGGGTCACGCCAAAAGGCTGTTCCCGCAATCCATAAAATTTCAGAAACATTTCGAGTCCTTTTCGTTCTCGCCGTCGCCGGTGCGCATCATTCTAACAACGATGCTCCCGACGATCGCCCACATTTTCGCAGTTTGCCAGTACATTTCCTGGCCAGGCTGCAAACAATTCGAGACCGTCACCCAGCACTTCGGCAACCGTCGCCAGACCCTAACGATCTAGCTGTTTTTTACGGGAGGAGCAATGTTATGGCGGCGAATCTTGTACAACAATCCGCGATAGCTGATCGACAGCAATCGCGCCGCACGTTTGCGATTCCATCCCGTCTGGTGCAGAGCACTGCTGATGGCGCGGATCTCCGCTTCATCGCGGAAAAACCGCAGTGACGGCTCCGAAGATTGCAGGCTGTATTTCACCGCCGCCTCCGGAACGGGCACTGCCCGATCCCGCTCGTTGTTGCTCTCGTCTTCTAGTCTTGTTTCCACTTCGCTCATATATGTTCGTGTCTCAGAACCAAGCGGCCAATTCACCGCCCTTCTGAACCCCCACTGATACTTCTGCGCCCACCGATACTCCCCGGTCGGCTGCAGACTTGCACCCAGATTGAATTCGAACTGGGAGAGACTTACGGGAAGGCTAGGCTGCTTCCAGATCGTACCCTTGAATTCGAATGGAGATCGAGCGCTGGATGGGCTCGAGCGAAATCGTCAGGCTCAGGTCTCCATTGTGTGCGGCCAGAACTCCCTCCACCCCATCCAGACATCCACCCCGGATTCTTACGCGTTCGCCCACCTTCGGGAGTGGATGCTCTTCGAAAGGAACATCGTTGGCCAGCAGCGTGCGGATGTCTCGAATTTGACTCTCGGGAATCGCTGTCCCCGCACCGTGCGGGCCGACGAATCCCGCGACTCCGTGGGCTTGCAGAACGCGCAGCCGTTCCGGCGACGATAGAACAATGCGCACAAAGTTGTAGCCGGAGAAAAGCGGCATCTCCACTTCCTTCACCCGGTCGCTCCATTTGCGCGTGCGCTTCACCAACGGCAGAAAATTTTCAATACCTTGCTGTTCCAGCTGCTCGGAAACCACTTTTTCGTGTCGGGAACGGGTACGGATCGCGTACCACTGCGGCTGGCAGGCAAATGGGATCGCTTGGGGAATCTGGCAGGCAACTTGTACGCCACTGCTCATAGCTTCGCCCTCTCAGTCACATCCGGCTCCCCGAACAGGGGCAATGTGGGACCCCTGCTGTCTGACGAACCGCTCTTGGGGGACCTGAATCTAAGGGGAGGACATGCAAAAGACAGCAATCGTTGGGGCAACGAACCCAACTTGTTGGCGGAATCCTATTCCGACTATGCAAATACTTGCAAGAGGCAAAAAGTTAACGAGTTAAAAGACTCTATCCGCTTCTTCAGGGTTACCCGGGTTACCTGCTGGCCCAACCAGAAGGCTTTTCGAGATTGAGGGGAGGTGGATGTTGCCACCTCCGACTAGGAAGCAGGACAAGGCCATCTTCTGTCAATACCACCAAGGTGCCATTGAGTGTCGGCTCAAACTCGGCAATTGGCTTGCCTTTTCGGTCCGGGAATGAGACTTTAACCACGGCCGTATCCCTCGAATGTGCCATTTACTTCTAGCTGCGCTTCATCTAACTTCTGGGGAGTCTTTTGCCTGTGACAGAAAGACTTCTCAGGTCCCCGGCAAAAATTCCTTCTCCCCCGTAACCCAGCACTTAAACCAGCGACTCGAAGGGGCTTGTTAATCCTATGGCGCATCTCACGGCAGTTTCGAATCAACTCAGAACTCGCGTATTGGCAGCCGACAGCACCTCGATGACCACGCAGTTGCTGGTCGATGCGCTGGCGCGCGATGCGCAATATCAGATGATCCATTCGCCGTCCAGCCCCACCGGTATCCTCGACACACTCAAGACAGAAAAGCCCCAGGTCGCGGTCATCAGCGCTGAACTCGAGCCCTCCGGAGGTTTCGAACTGGTTCGCCAAATTCGCACGGCGTCGCCCAATACCCGTGTCGTCGTCCTGCTCGATTCCTCCGAACAAACCCCGGTCATTGAAGCTTTCCGCGCCGGTGCGCATGGAGTTTTCTGCCGCACCGAGCCCTTCCGGCTGTTAGCCAAATGTATCCAGTGTGTGGCCAACGGCCAGATCTGGGCCAACAGCCGCGAATTGCATTTTGTGCTCGAAGCTCTGGCGCAGCCGAGGCTGTCGCATGCCGTGAACTTGAAGGACGGACTGCTTTCAGCGCGAGAGACCGACGTGGTCATGTGCGTGGCGGAAGGTCTTAGCAACCGCGAGATCGCACAACGGCTGAAACTGACGGAACACACCGTCAAGAATTACCTGTTCCGGATTTTCGACAAGCTGGGCGTTTCCAGCCGCGTCGAGGTGGTCCTCTACGCCTTGCGCAATGGAAACGGAACCCAGATTGTTCCTACCGCTTCGCGCAAGGCCGTGCGACCCCTCGCCCGTGCGACAAAAGCGGTTGCCGGAATCCCAGTTACGATTCGCTGATCGCATGCAATGAGTGCACGTCGCGTCGAAACTGTGGCGCCGACGCTCCTCGCTGCTTCCGCTTCCAGCTAAGAACGGAACGCGATCCAGAACGTCTCTGCCGCGATGAATTCCGTACTCATTTCGGCAGGCGAAAGCTGAGCGTCACCCGCGTTTCCATCTCGACCGAATGACCGTCCGCCGCGCGCGGCTTGAATCGCCACTGCTTCACCGCATCCATGGCGGCGCGGACCAGCAGCGGTTGCCCGCTGATCACCTGCACGTCTTCGACCGAGCCATCGCGTGCGATGCGCACATCGAGCACAACCACACCCTGAATACCATGCTGGCGCGCCTCCCGGGGATAATCGGGTTCCACGCGACGCACCAGGCTGTTTTCGGCATCTTCCTCGGGTAGTTGCACGACTGGGTTCGTCATCGATGGTTTCTGCTGGGATGGTGCTTGCATGGGCGCGGCTGGCGTCACTGCCTTTGCTGCCGATTTCGCCGTTTCACCCTGCACTTGCGCCTGTTGCCCGGGCGTGATGCGGAATACTTCCTTGCCGTTGTCGTACACCACCAAACCGCCCGGCGGAGGCAATGGAGATGACGGCGCGTTCCGCGACTGGGAGGCCGTCGTTCCGGCAATGCTCGTTGCTCCATGTGCAGCGACTTGTCCTTGCTGACTCGCAGCCGCATCTGACACCTTTGGCCCGGGATTGCCTGCAGCCGCCGTCGAGCGAACGTCCTGGCGCGATCCCGCTCCCGGCCCGCTCGCTCTGGTTGAGTCGGATTGGATCCAGCCCAGCCGCACCAGCGCCAGCACCCCCATTCCGATCGCGCTCAGCAAAACTGCCACGCCCAAAATTCCAGTCACAATGCGGACGGCACGGCCGGGACGTACTCCTCCCACAGGGCCTAACCTCGATTCCACTCCCACGTTCGCGTCGTAACCTGCCAGGAAGAACGGCACATCGTCGGCGAAAGATGGAGAGGCACTTTGGTCGGAATCTGGCTCGCCCTCACGGACAGGCTCGCGCGAAGCCGCCACCTCAGGCTCGCGAACACTTTCGGCCGCAGATGGCACTGTCTGCACTGCATGCTCGACATTCTTGAGCACACGCTGCGCCAGAGCCTCCAATGTGTGGCAGTCACGTTCCCCAAACGCCGCCGGACGCGTGGAGAACGCTTCCAGAACGCCCACCACCTCCGTCCCGTGGGCCAGAGGCAGCACAATTACGGAACGCACGCCCAGCTGGCGCGAGGCCACGACATCGGCGCCCGAATCAATTTCGGCATCGTTGCACACTTGAATTTGCCCCGTCCGCACGCATTCGCCTGACAACCCCTGACTGGCATCCAGCCGCGATCCCAACTCGGGAGCCGTGTTCCCGCTCGTGGCCCGACAAACCAGTTCCTGATCGCGCTTCAATGCGATCGCGGCCCCGCTCGCACCGGTTGCAAGGCAGGCTTGCTCCACAATTTCGTTGAGTACGATGTCGAGAGCCAGGTCGGCGGAAAGATCGGGCGGCAAACCTCCGCCGCGCGCCGCAAAGCGTGCACGGAGTACGGCGAAATCGGTCTCGAAGCCGGGTTCGTCCGTTGGCGGTTTCTCGACGGATGAGGGATCCAAGTTCGAAGAATCAGGGCCCCGCAGCGGAGAGCGCAGCATAATCGGCAAGCTTCTGAGCGGAGTTTCCGCCCAAAATTGCGCATTGTCAATGGCTCTTCCGCGCCCGATCTTTACTATGGGAGACGGCGTGCCACGCGTGGCCATACACGACCTATAATCGCCCGTGATGCGCATCGTCTTCTTCCCCACGCCCGCCGATTTTCACCGGTGGCTCGAAGCCAATGGCCGGGACCAAATTGAACTCCAGGTCGGCTTCTATAAGAAGTCTTCAGGAAAGCCGAGCATCACCTACCCCGAGGCCGTGGACGAAGCTCTCTGTTTTGGCTGGATCGATGGCGTCCGCTACAGCATTGACGCGGACTCTTACCGTGTCCGCTTCGCGCCGCGCAAGCCGAAAAGCCAATGGAGCGCGGTCAACATTCGCCACGTTGAAAGGCTCACCAAAGCCAGCCGCATGCGGCCGGAGGGCCTGAAGGCATTCGAAGGAGCGACAGAGCAGAAGCGCAAATACTCCTACGAGCAGCGCCATCACGCCGCACTGCCCACGGCAGACGAACGCCGATTTCGTGCTAATACCAAAGCCTGGGACTTCTTTCAATCTCGGCCGCCCTGGTACCGGCGCACGGCTACATTCTGGATTGTCAGCGCAAAGAAAGAAGAAACTCGTCAGAAGCGCTTGGCGGCGCTCATCGCCGATTGCGTCCGCGGCGAGTTGGTCAAGCCGCTGCGCAGGCCCGAGGGCACGAAACAGGTGGTTCCAAAACGGAAGAAGAATCCATAATAGAAACCACAAGCTGGAGTCTTTTCACCACTGCCGATGGTAGTCTGAAGCTGTTATGATCCTGGTAATCTTGGGGCAAGGATGGGCTTCCAAGGCGTTTTTCCTTGTTTCTCCCCCTGAGCCTCCCCACGCGCAAGCGTCTCACACAACAATCGCTTCACAAGATCGCCTGACGGGAGTTTGAACATGCGGATCGCTGTGGTTGGTTCCGGATACGTGGGATTGGTGGCCGGCGCCTGCTTTGCCGACATGGGCCATGACGTCATCCTAGTGGATAATGACCAGCGCAAGCTGGCTGCGCTGCGCAACGGCCAGGTACCCATCCACGAGAATTTCTTGCCGGAATTGCTGAACCGCCACCGCGGCCGTCGCCTGACTTTTTCCGACGATCTGCACGAAGCCGTGAGCCAAAGTTCCGTCATCTTCGTGGCGGTCGGAACTCCACCCACCGAGAGCGGCGAGGCCGACCTTTCCTATGTGGAATCGGTTGCCCGCGAAATCTCCGGCGCCATCGACAGCTATAAGGTCATTGTCGAAAAGAGCACTGTTCCCGTTTACACCAGCGATTGGGTGCGCAAAATCATTCTGCGTAACGGCACCGACCCCGAATTATTCGACGTTGCATCCAATCCCGAATTTCTGCGAGAAGGCACCGCCGTCACCGATTTTCTCTTTCCCGATCGCATC
>JASHPH010000042.1 GCA_030038255.1 Candidatus Sulfotelmatobacter sp.
CAGGTTCTGGGTGTGAGCATGGATAGCTGGTTCTCGAACAAAGCCTTCGCCGACAAGATTGGGGTCACCTTCCCGCTGCTGAGTGATTGGGGCGGCAAAGTCACGCGCGAGTACGGCATCTACAAAGACGAATACCAGGCGGCGCGCCGCGTGAACTTCCTGATCGGCAAAGACGGCAGGATTATGGAAGAGCAGGTTGACAAGGACGCCATCGATCCGACGAAGATCGTGGACGCCTGCGCCCGGCCAAAGCTGAAGAACTGATTCACGCGACCTTCTGTCATCCTGAGCGGCGTTCGTTGCCGCTCAGGATCACGCCCGTCAAACCTACCCTAGCCAACGACTTCCACGCGCCCCGGAAACTAAACCGTCTCTACTGTGTTTACAAGAGAGCGGGTAAGATCAGTAAAGGGACATCCAGCCCAAATTAAGACGAGGGTGCGAATTTCTATGCATTGGGGCGAAGATATGAAAACACGCAAGTGGTCCGCATTGATGATTCTACTGGCGAGCTTTGCATTTGCCTTGCAAGTTTCGGCTATCGCGAAAGCCCAGGATGAATATGATGATCAGAGCCAGGATCCTCCCGGCCGCGTGGCGCGGCTGAACTATTCGCAGGGATCGGTTTCCTTCCGCCCGGCCGGCGAGGACGACTGGGTCACGGCGGTGCCCAACCGCCCAATTGTGACCGGCGACGATCTCTGGACCGACAACGATTCCCGCGCTGAAGTTCACGTCGGGTCGACGGCGATCCGCATGGGCCAGAGGACCGGCATCACTTTCCTCACTCTTGACGACAACAACACACAAATTCGCCTGGCGCAGGGAAGCCTGATCGTGCGCGTGCGCCACGTGGATGACGACGACACCTACGAGATCGACACGCCGAACATCGCGTTCACGCTGCTGCAGCCCGGCGAATACCGCGTCGACGTGAGTGAAGACGGAAGCCAGACCATCACCGAGGTGTTTCATGGCCGCGGCCACGTCACCGGCGGGGGCTTTACCTACAACGTGATCGCCGGCCAGTCGGCCAGTTTCACCGGCAGCGACCATCTTGACTATGACCTTGAGCAGCTTCCGTCGCAGGATGACTTCGACAGCTGGGCCTTTGACCGCGACGCGCGTGAGGACGAGGCCGATTCAGCCAACTATGTTTCGCGCGAAATGACTGGCTATGAAGATCTCGACGAATACGGCAGCTGGAGCTACGTCCCGGGGTATGGCGAGTGCTGGCAGCCAGTGGGCGTGGTCGTGGGCTGGGCTCCGTATCGCTTCGGCCACTGGGTCTGGGTCGGACCTTGGGGTTGGACTTGGGTGGAAGATGAGCCCTGGGGTTTCGCTCCGTTCCACTATGGCCGCTGGGCCTTCGTCAACGGCGGATGGTTCTGGGTGCCGGGCCCAGTGGTCGTGCGGCCGGTGTGGGCGCCGGCACTGGTGGCGTTTGTGGGCGGCGGGCCCGGATTCCGCTTCTCTGCAGGAGTGGGCGTGGGATGGTTCCCTCTCGGGCCCGGTGAGGTTTACGTCCCTGGATATCGCGTAAGCCGCGCCTACGTGAACAATGTGAACATCACCAATACTTCGGTGAACGTCACCAGGGTCACGAACGTCTACAACACGGTGATCGTCAACAAGACGACGATCACGAATGTGACGTATGTCAACCAGCGAGTGAATAACGCGGTGACCGTTGTCTCGCATGATGCCTTCGTGAATGCACGGCCGGTGTCGCAGAACATCCTCAAAGTGCAACCGCAGGAAATCGCCTCGGCGCCGGTTTCGCACGTCATAGCGGCCGAGCCGGTGCACTCGAGTGTGGTTGGCGTGGGACGTCCTGTCCAGACTCGTCCGCCCGCCACCGTGATCAATCGGCAGGTGGTCGCGGTGAGAACTCCTCCACCTCCTCCGCGGCCGATTGAACAACGCCAGGCGCAAGCGGGTGGGCACCTCAATCAGCAGGCGCTGGTTCGTCCGGCAGGCGCATCGCAGCCTGCCCCGATGAATCAGGCTCCGATGGGTAGACCTGCGCCGATTCAACCCGGGGCGAATCAGGGCGGAGTGAATCAAGGACGACCAGCGCAGACGCAGGAAGGCTTCCGGCCATTTGGTCAGCCGGCCAATGCGAGCCAGCCGGCCAATGCGACCAACAGCCAGGTGAAACCAATGCTCAAGCCGCAGCCGCGCGTGTATGAGCAACAGGGCCCGGCACCGGAAAATGAGAACCGTGGCGGTGTGCAGCAGTTCGGCACACCACGCCCGGAAGCCAGCCAGCAGCCGAGTCAGCAGCAGAGGGCTGCGCAGCCGGAGTCGCATCCTTTGGTGAAGCCAGCGCCTGCGGTCCAAGAACGAACTCCGCAGCAGGAGCAGCAGCAGGCGCAGAAGTTCAACCAGTGGCAGCAGCAGCGGCCCGCTCCCGCGCCGGCGCCAAAGCCGCAGTCGCATCCGGCACCGCCGCCCAAGTCGAGCCCTCCGCCGAAGAATCACTGAGGCTGCGCCAGGGGCCGAGGCAGGCGGATGGTGGTTGACGCTGACTCCTGCTGGAGGGTGTGATAGCTTCGCACGAGATGCGCTTGCAAACCTGATTATCGGATGAAGCCTGCGCCGGGAGGGCATGAACTTCTCCCGGCGCAACTTTTTGAGAGCGCGACCTGATCGCTCGACCAGACAGATGAACAACGCCAAAGGCACGATTGCCAAGTCGATGATCAACTGGATGGACATCCTGTGGCTCGTGTTTCTAACGGCGCTGGCCTTTCTGCCGCCGGTCACCGAGATCCACAAGCAACTCATCCTGGTCGCGTTCGGTGTCATCCAGCTGGCTGAGGGCTGGCTGGTGTCGCGCATGGGACGCCGCGGTCCCGCCTACATCGTGCTGCTGAAGATCGCCCTGGCTACGCTGCTCATCGATCACACCGGCGAGCCCATCAGCATTAACAGCAACTACTATCCGATTTATTTCCTGCCGGTTCTCACCGCTGCCGAGTACTTCGAACCGCTTGGCACTCTGCTCTGGACTACGCTCGCCTCGGCAGCTTATTGCTCGTATCTCTATCCGGCGATGCAGGAGTACGAAATTCCGGCCGAGAGCTATGGCCTGCTTGCCATTCGCATTCTGTTTTTCTTTCTGGCCGCGATGGTGGTGAATCGGTTTGCGGTGGAGAACCGCAGGCAGACGCGATTGTATCAGGAACTTGCCGAGACCCTTGCCGAGACCAATCGCCGCCTGGAACAGGCGCAAGCCGAGGCCCGGCGCTCCGAGCGGCTGGCCGCGCTGGGTCAACTTTCCGCCGGACTCGCGCACGAGATTCGTAATCCGCTGGGCGTGATCAAGGGCTCGGCTGAGATGCTCAGCCAGAAGTTGGCGGATTCCAATCCGCTGGCCACCGAACTTGCCGGTTACATTTCTACCGAAACCAACCGGCTAAGCGGACTGGTCACACGCTTTCTCGATTTCGCCCGGCCGCTGCTCGCCGAGCTGACGCCGCAAGACATCACCGCGGTTCTTGATCGCGCGCTGATGCATGTCGCAACCGTGTGGAAAGGCGATCCCGTGAGCGTCGAGAAAAAGTACAAACCCGGCCTGCCGCCGGTCGCGCTTGATGAAGGATTGTGCCAGCAGGCTTTCGTCAATATCGTGCAGAATGCATACGACGCCATGAGCGCGGGCGGCGGCGTGCTGCGCGTGACAGTGGGAAGGTCGCATGCTACTGGGCGTAACGGCGAGGCGGCGGATGGAGTTGAAGTGCGCATCGCGGATACGGGCCCGGGCATCCCTCCTGACTTGCGTGAGCAGATTTTCAATCCGTTCGTCACGACGAAGAAAAACGGCGTAGGGCTGGGGCTTTCCATCGTGTCGAAGATCGTCGATGGTCACCGTGGTTCCATCCGGATTGAAGACACAGGTGGAGCGCAGGGCACCGGCGCCTGCTTCGTTGTGTTTTTTCCTGCGAGTACAGAGGCCAAGGCAGTCGAGCCCGACCACATGGTGATCTCATGAACCATTCCGGAGAAGCGCGCTGATGCCGGCCATCCTGATTGTCGAAGACGAAGCCAAGATGCGCCGCCTGCTCGAGTTGAATCTGGGCGAGGACGGCTTCAGCACGTTTTCCGCCGGCGACGCAGAGACCGGTCTGAAACTGCTGCGCGAAAATGCCGTCGACCTCGTCGTGACCGACCTGAAACTTCCCGGCATGAGCGGCCTCGAATTTCTGCACGCCGTCAAGCGCCAGAACGCGGCCTTGCCGGTCGTCGTGATGACCGCATTCGGGACGGTCGAGACCGCGGTCGAAGCGATGAAGGCTGGAGCCAGCGACTACGTTCTTAAACCGTTTTCGCTGACCGAAATGCGGCTGAAGATCCGGAAGGAGCTCGATGTCCGCAATCTCCAGGAAGAAAATCGCTCACTGCGCGAGGCGCTGGGCAAAAAGTATTCGCATCCCAACATCGTCGCGCGCAGCGCGAAGATGCAGGAAGTCTTGGCTACCGTGGAGCGCGTGGCGCCGACAAACTCCACGGTGCTGCTCGGCGGCGAGAGCGGCGTCGGCAAGGACTTGATCGCCCGAGCCATTCACGAGAAATCACGCCGCGCACGTGGACCGTTCCTCAAGATCAACAGCACTGCGATTCCCGAAAGCCTGCTCGAAAGCGAATTGTTCGGCTACGAGAAAGGAGCTTTTACCGGCGCCGCGGCCAGCAAACCAGGAAAGTTCGAACTGGCCGACAAGGGGACGCTGTTCCTCGACGAAATTGGAGACGTCCCTGCGGCCACGCAAGTCAAACTGCTGCGCGTGCTGCAGGAGCGGGAATTCGAACGCTTGGGTGGGACGAAAACAATCAAGGTGGACGTGCGCCTGATCGCAGCCACCAATCGCGACCTGCGCGCCGCGCTCGAAGAAGGCACATTTCGCGAAGATCTCTACTACCGCTTGAACGTTGTCCCGATCGATATCGCGCCGCTGCGCGAACGCAGGGAGGACATTCCCGATCTCGTGAATCTTTTCATCTCACGCTTTGCCGCCGACTCGGGGAAATCGATCGAGAGCATTTCTCCCGATGCGATGCAGATTCTGGTGAACTATCACTGGCCCGGAAATGTGCGCGAGCTGCAGAACATTGTCGAGCGCGCGTGTGCGCTGGCGAAGCAAAATGTGCTGCAGGCCTCTGACATTCATCTGGATGTACGTCCGGCGAAGGCCGCCAACGGCGCCGGCGGATTTCTCCCCGACGGCATGACATTGGAGCAGTGGGAGGACGAAATGGTACAGGAGGCATTGCGCCGCGCCAACGGCAACAAGAGTCAGGCCGCGCGGTTGCTGGGCCTTTCGCGGAATGCCTTGCGCTACCGGCTGTCGAAGATTGGAATTGAGGACGAAGGGGAGAAAGAGTGTTGAGGGCATGATCCGACTGGCCGAAAACCACCACCCTTGGCCAAGGTCGGCCAAACCGAGCCGGATTCGACCAAATTCAGCCGTCGGCTCAGATTCTCTCTTGAAAACAAAGGACTTGCCAGCCCTAGTCTTTTCTCTTTTGGCATGGCAGTTGCCTTTCTTTAAGCCGAGAGATTTCCCAAAATGCGGGTTCATAGAGTTAGGAAACAAAATCTCGGGCCAGATTTCAAAGGACGGAATTCCGGCTCACTAGCTTTTCGGTTGGGCGAGTCGAGGTGGGTATGAAAACAAGATTCTTTTCAACCTTTGCAATCTTAACGCTGGCACTGGCCGGCGCATTCACGATCAGCGCGTTTGCGCAAACGACGCAAGAGACTCCGGCGCCTTCGGATCAGCCAAGCGCGCCGATGGAGATCGGCACACCGCAGGGCCCGCAAGGTCCGGACACGCAAGCTGCGCCCGCTGAGCCGCAGGGTGACGCGCAGCCCATGCAGACTCCGCCTGATGCCGACTCTCAGCCTGCAGAGGCTCAGCCGGGTGGCCCTACGGGCGAGACTCCGGCGAAGACGGACCTCGGTGTGGGGCGCATCAGCCTGATTCATGGCGACGTTTCCACGCAGCGCGGCGATTCCGGCATCTGGTCGGCGGCAACGCTGAATCAGCCGGTCATGGGCGGGGACAAGATTTCAACTGCCGAAGGCGCCCGTACGGAAGTCGAACTCGATTTCGCCAACATCCTTCGTCTGGGCACAAACTCGAAGGCCAACATCGCAACCTTCACTCACAAAGACATTCAGATTCAGCTGGCGCAGGGCATCGCCTCGTACTCGGTTACCAAAGACAGCGAGGCCGAGCCTGAGATCGACACGCCAAATGTCTCAGTGCATCCCGCGCATCGCGACGGCGTGTTTCGTATCGAAGTCCGTCCCAACGGCGACACGATCGTGATCGTGCGCAAGGGCGAAGCGCAGATTTCCACGCCGCAGGGCAGCACCGAAGTTCGCCAGGGAGAACAGGCGACCATCCGAGGCGACTCCAACTCGGCGCAATACAAGATCGACCAGGCTCCGGCTCCCGACGACTGGGATCGCTGGAATGCCGACCGCGATTACTTGATCCGCAACGCGCAGTCGTGGCGCCACACCAATCGCTATTACACCGGAACGCAGGATCTCGACGCCTATGGCAACTGGCAGAACGTGCCCGACTACGGCGACGTGTGGGTTCCGAATGAGCCGGCGGGCTGGGTTCCGTATCGCGATGGCAGCTGGACCTATGAGCCGTACTACGGCTGGACCTGGGTCGGCTACGAGCCTTGGGGCTGGGCTCCGTATCACTACGGTCGTTGGTTTTGGTGGAACGGTGGCTGGGCGTGGTGGCCGGGAGCGGCGTGGGGCTGGTACCGTCCGTTCTGGGCGCCGGCGTACGTTTCCTTCTGGGGATGGGGCGCGGGCTTTGGCTTCGGATTCGGCTGGGGATGGGGCGGTTGGGGTGGCTTCGGCTGGCTCCCGCTCGGACCCTGTGATTGGTTCCATCCGTGGTGGGGCGGATACGCCGGCCGCTTTGGCTGGATCGGACACGGCTGGGGGTACGATCGCTTCGGCGGATTCGCACCGCTGCACGCTGGAACGCGATTCTCGAACGTGGCGAACATTCATGATGCGCACATTGGCGGAGCGCTCTCAACGGTGCGGGCTGGAGCATTCGGTACCGGCGGCCGCGTCGCGGCAATGGCTGCGACCCGCGAGCAGATTGGCGGCGCGCGCATGATGGCAGGCAACCTGCCGGTCACGCCGACGCGTGCAAGCTTGTCCGCCAGCGGACGGCCGGCGGCTGCATCCACCATGCACGGTGGCGGGGCGGAGCACTTCTTCGGTTCGACCCACGCCAATGCGGCGCGTCCGGAGTCATTTGGACAGCAGGTTTCGCATCTGCAGCAGAGCATGGCGCAGAACCATATCAGCGGATTCAGCGCCGGCAGCCGGGGTACGGCAATGGCCTCGCGCGGCGGATTTGGCTCCAGCGGCGCGAAGCCGAGCGCGGGGATGGGCAGCCGCGGCGGCTCTTCATTTGAGAACGGCAGCCGTGGCGGCGAGCGCGCATTTACGGCACCGAATAGCAGCAATGCGCGGTCGTCGTTTGAAGGCGAGCGCAGCGGGGCTTCTTCTTCGGCCAGCCGCGACGGATTCCGCCCCTTCACTCCGCCCTCGCACAGTGAAGCGTCGGGTGGGTCTTCCTATAGCGGATCGTCCTACGGCAATGCTGAGCGCGGAGGGAACGGCAGCTACTGGAACCGGACTTCGCCCGGCGCGGAGCGCAACAGCGCAACCTACGCCGATGGCTACGGCCGCGGATCTTCCGAATCGTCCTCGCGCGGATCGTATTCGCGTCCGCAGCTCGACATGCGGCAGCCGATCGTGCGCTCTCCTTACGGTGGAGGAAGTTCGCGCGGCGGATATGGTTCTGAGTCGCGGCCCAGCTATGGCGGGTCGCGTCCAAGCTACGGAGGTGGGTCGCACAGCACTCCCAGCTATGGCGGCTCTCATGGTGGCGGTCATGTGAGCGCGCCGCATTCCTCTGGTGGAGGACACTCTAGCGGTGGTCACTCCGGTGGCGGCAGCCACGGCGGTGGAGGTCACCACTAAGCATCGCAGAGTTCGAAAGGCTGTGAAAGCGCAATGCTCGGCGAAGGGCGTCGTTGATGTAAACGAAGTGAAGACAGAGTGAGATGTAACCTGAAGTGAAGGTCAGAGGCGGGAAGGGCGTGCCGCAAGGCGCGCCCTTTCTCTTCTCACAGACGGAATTCGGGAGCCGGTGTCACGGCCGCGCGTAAGCGGGACTGTCCGGGTCGGGCCGGTCGTAGTCTTTTCCGTACTTGTTTTTGTGGGCCATGGTGACGTCGGTTTCGGCCAGCGTGAACGTCCCAATCGACGTGTCGCCTGCCGCGACCGTGATTTCGCGGCTTACGGCGCGCAGCGCCTCGGGCGCGACCGACGCGTGGAACACCTGCAACTCGTAGCGGCCGGGGGGCACATTGGGAAGGCTGAGTTCGCCCCGCGCGTCCGAGATGGCGTAGTAGGGAGTGGCCAGTGCGATCACCTCGGCGCTCATCTGCGCGTGAATGTTGCAGAAGATGAACGAAATTCCCGGCTTGTCGAACTGCACAAAACGCGTCGTCCCGCTCTCGTAGAGTCCCAAGTCGAAGCGCTTGCCCTCGAAAAGGGAAAACACATTGTGGAAGAACGGATCGTGATTCGGAAACTCAACCTTCCCGCCGACCGGAATCACCAACAGAGAGGGATGGAAGGCCTTGTCTTTCTGCACCAGCTTGGGAATTTCGTCGGGCTTCTGCTGCGGAGCGTCTACTGTCGTGCCGATCGGAGTCAGCCACACGACCGTCTGCGAGGCATCATTCAGCCGATGGCCGCCGCGGGTCAGCTCGACATGCGCCTTGAGCACAGTCTGCTGAGCGGATACGAACCCGGCCCACATTGAGACACAAACCAAAATCCCCACCCTACGAAAACCACGTAGGGTGGGGCACCCACGAATGTCGCGGTAAATCAATCGCGGTTTCAAAACAGTATCCCCGCGGCCAGACTTACCTGATTGGCAGCGCTGCTGCTGGTATAAATCGGGAATGTGTGCAAGCGCCGAAATTCTGCGGAGAGCACAAGATCGGAACGCGGACGGAAAACTACATTCACCAGCCCGGCGCGATTTCGCCCGATGATCGAGCCGGGCGGGCCGCCATTATTGGCGTCGGTCGCAAAGCCCCGTACGTCGTTGGCAAACGCGTCGTCTTCCGAGATGGCACCGTTCCATTCCAGCTTCGGCGTGAGCTGGAACTTCAGCTGCGTCCATCCGCCTGCAGTGTCGAGGCCGCGAATGGGCGTCGTTTTGTAACTGGGATTACCTCCGTACACGACCGAAGTACCGATCGCCCCACCCAGTCCACCAATGCCCCGCCCGCGATAAAACTCGCCAGAAAGCGCGAGGCGCGGCAGGATGGGAATCTGCCAGTCCGCCATTCCCGCCCACGCATCCACGTAGCGGCTCCACATCCAGTTTTGTTCGCCGTAGTAGCCGGCTACGCCAAAGCTGAGCGGATGCCCCTGTACCGGGCGCGACCATGCCGTGCGCAGGGCATAGGCGGGCTGGCCCGAATTTTCGCCGGCCTGCGGCGTGCGCACGAACGAGTTGTAGTTTGGTTCCCAGTCGAGGTTGTCCAGAATTCCCGCCTGCACGGTGAAGGTCTGCTGGTCGGAAATCGGAAAGCGATGCTCGACCCGCAGCTGCGGCGTCCAGGCCCAGAGATTGCCGGCGAAAGCAAACGTCGGTGTGGCCAGCGACGCGAACGATGTTGGCGACAAGGGTGAGATGAATAACGAATCTTGGCCGGCGACGATCGAAGTTTGATCCCAGTCGAAGCGCACACTCGCCGTCTGCAGGCGGACCAGTCCGAAATTCACACCGTTGCCGGTGTTGGGGAATCCTCCGGCAAAATCCATCTGAATGTCCGCTGAAGTTTTGGCCCCGGCCAGGTTTGGACCGAAAATCTCCAGCCCGAGTTCTGACTGACGCAGCGTGGCACCGAGAGTGGCCTGCGGACTCCCACCCACAACTGGCTGGGCGTAGCTTGGGAAGTCGAGATTGTCAGTGTTGCCGACGTTGCGGAACGCGTTCATCAATACGATTCCGTGCAGGCGCGCACGGTACTTGGAAGCGGTCTCAACCTTCGTCTGATATTGTTCGTCAATTTTCGAAGTGATCAGCATCGTGGATTCTTCCAGCTTCTGCACGCGTTCTTCGAGTGGCGCACTGTTTTCCGCGGAAGCCACGGCAGTCGCGAGAGTTGGATTGCCCGATCCCGCGCTGGCCACGGCCGCGCCTTCACCCGTTTGTCCGCGCGCAGGCCGCTCGAGCAGGGTACGCGTAGCTTGCAAATCCTGCCGCAGCTGCCGCATTTCGGCACGAGACTCGATATTTTCCGCGCGCATCTGTTCCACCAGATCACGGAGCTGCCGCACCTGATCCTGCAGATCGCGAACTGCGCTGGCTGTGTCCGCCGAGGCAGAAGCGGTCTCCTCCGTAAACGTCGCGTCTTGCGCCTGGATGCGCGGACCAAGATTGTGCGGACCGAAGAAAACAAATGCCGCAAACGCGAACGCGGCTCCCCCTACTGCAGAAGTCCCAAGTCTCTTCACGTCGTCCTCCTGCACAACACCCGGGGTAGGCGCGTGACGACGAGAGTAGCGCCCTACATCTCCGGATGTGAAATCGAACGATCCCCGGAGTTACTTTGCGAGGCGGGCACCAGCGAACGAACGCCAACTGGAACCTCGTGGCCGCTGCGGGAGTCGGATTGCCGCCCGGGCAGCATGATCTTGAACACCGTTCTGCCCTGGCCGGTGCGTTCCACGGAAATCTCGCCTCCGTGGTCCTGCACAATCTTTTGCACGACCGCCAGCCCCAGGCCCGTGCCGTTTTCCTTGCCGTAGCTGACGAAAGGATGGAACAGCCGGTCGCGAATCGATTCCGCAATGCCAGGACCGTTGTCGGAGACCGAGATCGTGATCGTGCCCGCAATCTCAGCCGCTGTAATTTCCACCTGTCCGCCCACGGTGGGAGCGGCTTCACACGCGTTCAGCAGCAGGTTGTACAGCGCCCGCTCCAGCTTGCGCGAATCAAACCATCCCGCCACCGATGTGCTGCACAACACGTCGATCGAACGGTCGTGATGCCGAGGATGCAACCGCACCGCATTTACCGCCCGCTGAATCGTCTGCGGCACGTTGCCATATGCCGGGCTTAGCGACTCTCGCGTGCGCGCGAATTCGAGCAGTGAATCGATCAGGTCCGTCATCAGGTTCACGCCGGTGCGGACTTCCTGGTACAACTCTTCCCGCTGCGCGGGCGTCAGGTGGGGATCGCAAAGGAACTCAGAGTTGGCCACGATCGCGGCCAGCGAATGGCGCAGGTCGTGCGAGATCGAACTGGCCATCCGCCCGATGGTCGCCAGTTGCTCGGACTCGAGCAGATCCTGCCGGCTCTTGAGCAGGCTCTGCCGCATGCGGTCAAAGGCACGAGTCAATTCGGCCACTTCGTCTCCGCCACGCGGATCCAGCGGATGATGGAAATCGCCGGCCTCCAGCGCGCGCACTCCGCCCACGAGGCTCGCCAGCGGCCGCGTGAAAGTGTGCGAGAGGAAGAAAACTAGCCCGCTTCCCACCACAATCGCAACCAGGCCGAGCAACAGCAGATACCGATTCAACTGATCGATGAATCGCGTCGCCTGATCGTACGAGCCCAGCACGTTCAGGCGAACCGGTGTTGTGGGCGAGTTGGACAGGACCAGCGAAGTCGCAAGGAAATGTTCTTTGCCCAGGCTGCTGTCGTGCGGCTCGGCTTGCGCCGATCCCGCGATCAGGCTCTGAATGTTTCCACCCATCATCTGGTCGGGCGTGAGCGTGGTGGCGATGATTTCGTTTCCCGAAGAAAATGCAACCTGGCTGCCCGCGACTTTGCTCACTTCTGCGGCTAGCCGGTCGTTGATCTCGTAGCCAATCACCAGGAAGCCGAGCAGCGTGCCCTCGGTGCGCGAGCCGCGGTAAATCGGCTCGATAAAGGTCTGGTACAGGTGATGGTCGCCGAGCCACCAGTGGCTGGACTCACTGCGCCCTTCATCGAGAGATTGCTGAAAATATTTTTCCGCCGCTTCGTGCGTGAATCCTGGGGTCTTGGTATGCAGCGCTACTACTTTGCCGCTGCGGTCGACCAGCACGAACAGGTCGCTGCCCGCGATCTGATACACGTCCTGCGATGCGTCCTGAATCGTGACCGGATCGGGGCTGGTCATGATGGCGCGCGTAATGGGCAGGTAAGCCAGTAGGGCGACGTCGCTGGTCAGCATGGTTTCACGCTCGTGCCGGAAATCCTGGAACGCGCTGACCGAGTTGCGCAGATTCTCGGCAATGCTCTGGCGCACGTTGCCCTCTACGCTGCGCCGCACCAAAAGAAGGCTGGTGGTGGTGAGCCCGGCCGTGACAAGGATCATCGACAGCAGAAAGCGGGCACGCAGGCGCAGCCGAGGCAAGAGTGCGGCTGTCGACCCGTTCGGGTGAGAACTGGCTGCGGTTTCCAGGGATGGGCTCACGCGATTCAGCGAACGAACTTGTATCCCATGCCGTGTACGGTGCGGAAGTGTACCGGGCTCGATGGGTCCTTCTCCAATTTTTGCCGCAGCTTCAGAATGTGGTTGTCCACGGTGCGCGTGGAGGGATAATTCTGATAACCCCATACTTCATTTAGCAGTTCATCGCGGCTGATTACACGCTCGGCATTCTGCACCAGGAACTGGAATGTCTTGAACTCTTGCGCGGTCAGAACTACGGGCTTGCCGTCGCGTTTAACCTCCAGTTTTTTGAAGTCCGCTAAAATGCCGTCGAAGCTGACGACCTGCGCCTCGGGCGCGCGCGCCGTATGGCGTAGCGCGGCTCGAACCCTGGCTAGCAACTCGCGCGGGCTGAACGGCTTGGTTACGTAATCATCGGCGCCCAGTTCGAGCAAGAGGACTTTATCCGATACGTCGCTAGCCGCGCTCAGCACGATGATGGGCATCGTCGGCGCCGCCGCTTTGATCTCCTTGCAGACGTCGCGGCCAGAAAGCTTCGGCAGCCTCAGGTCGAGAACAATCGCCGATGGCGGCGTTGCCTGGAAGCTCTCGACCGCGGCCCGGCCATCGGCCTGCACCTCGACGACGTAGCCTTCAGTCTCGAACAGTCGCCGCAGCGCTTTCTGTACGGCCGGATCGTCCTCGACCACGAGAATCCGTCCCGGAGGCTTAACCGAATTGCCGGAATTTACAACCCGAGTGGAACCGAGTGGTGTGGCAAGATTGCCCATAAGATCTGTCCTGTTTAGGGGGAGAGCTTCCGGACCCATGTCCAAACCTCACCGGAAGTGGCTCGACTTTTGAAGCTTACAACGATTTGACGGTATATCTGGCCGTAAGCTGCGGCTTTTGACATTTTTTTTACAATTTCACTAGAGTGTGGAGAAAAGTGACGGAAATCGAGTTGCGAGGCGCATGAACACAGCTGCCGCGCCCCATGGTACCCCCACGGACACTACTGCCTTGCTTGGCGCAGCATGTGCCGTCGCTTGTCGTAGAATTGCCGCTTGGCTTCGCCCCTTGACGCACTCGTCGTGGTTTTAGTGCGCCCGCGCAATCCTCTCAATATCGGCGCGGCCGCCCGTGCCATGAGCAACTTCGGCATCCGCCGCCTCCGCTTGGTGAATCCCTATACCGTCGCGTTTCGAGAGGCACGGTCCGCTGTTGGCGCCTCGCATCTCCTCAAGGCGGCCGAAGAATTCAAATCCGTTGCCGACGCGGTGGCCGACTGCACTCTCGTGATCGCAACGACTGGCGTGCGCAACCGTGCCCTGCATCATCCTCTGCGCCGGCTCGGGACTGAAACCGGCGCCATGATTTGTGAGCAATTGCAGCGGGGCCGCGTCGCGCTGCTGTTCGGCTCGGAGAAAATCGGCCTCACCAACGACGACTTCAGCCACTGCCATTGGCTGCTGAACATTCCCACCGAAGCTGATCACGTCTCCATGAATCTGGGCCAGGCAGTCGCCGTGTGTCTCTATGAGATAGCGCGCGCGGGGCGGACGCCAGCGGAAATCGGCACGTCGCCATCCACAACACCGGACGCCGCGCCCACCACCGTCGGTGAAGCCGAGCAGATCACCGAGACCCTGCTCGAGGCCCTTCACAGGAGTGGCTATGTAAAGCCTGGCAACGATGCCGTTGCCGAAAAGAAGGTACGCAGCCTGATTCTTCGCCTTAACCTGCGCGCCGGCGACGCGAAGGTCCTGCTCGGTATGGTGCGTCAGATTGTGTGGAAACTGCGCCGCACAGGTAAGGATAAAGAACATGGATAGGGGCGGTCAGCGCGTCGCGCGCTCTGGCGAAACCTCGACGCCCGTTCTTCTGAAGCGAAACCTGAGCATCCAGGTGCTGGCCACCGCTTGTCCGTTGACTTGCGGCGGCGAAAATTCCCAGCGCTCGGCCGCCTTCACGGCCAGGTTCGCGAAATACTTACTCGGTCCGGCCGAAGCGAGCTTCGCCGACGTAACTTTGCCCGACGAATCCGCTTCCACGCGAACTCCCACCTTGATGGTTCCCGTGATTGTGTTCAGCGCGCTTTTTGGAACGTCAGGCAAAACGCGTCGCGCAACTTCTCCCTTGGAATCGTTGGCCGGCTTCGCCGTAGAAAACGGCACGGGAAGCGACTCAGGCGCACGCGCCGCGCCAGCCGTCGTGCCGGTTGCTTGGACATTCGTGGCCGGTTTCGCGGCGCCTTTGTAGAAAATCCGCAACCCTAGAGCAAATACCAGCAGCACCGCTACGGGAATTAGCATCCGCCATTTGAAGTTCACATGTAAGCCGGTTGCTTTCACTTCGGTGGGAGCAACGGACGCCGGTTCCGCTGGCACCGACCGTCCGGCTGGCTGCAGCCGGGCGCGGATGTCTGCGATCGAGCATCGCCGCTTCGGGTCCAGATGCAGGCACTCGCGCACAATGCCACGAAATGGCTGCGGCATCGTTTCCAGCATTCCAGGGTCAAGCTGCGATTCATCCCCGGCAGACGGCACTTTCTGCATCAGAGCAGCCACGATTGTCACTCCCACCGACCACAAATCTCCGGCTGGCGTAACGATTCCCGCCGCTGTTTCTGGCGCATCAAAAACATCCCGCCGTCGCGACATCGTCGTCTCCGCTACGCTCAACGCTCCCAGGCTCACCTCTGATGACGAATGAATCTGATCGGCCGAAAGCTTCAATTGATCGCCTGCGGCCAGCACATTCGAGGGCGTGATCCGACCGTGGACCAGCCCCTTTTCATGCAGATAGGAAAGTGCGTCCAGCAGGGGCGGCAGCAGGTCGGTGACCTCGGCAGGCGTCAGCGCGCGCTCCGGAAGAATTTGTGACAAATCCTCCTCGGCCAGCTCCATCACCACATAGAGAACCGGAACGTCGTCGATCTGAGCGCGGCCGCCATCGAAAATGCGAATCAGGTGAGGATGAGAAAGCTGCGCCGCCGCCCGCCAGCGCGCCAGAACGCGGTCGGCCTCGCGGGCATCGGCCGCGATCAGTTTGATCGCGGCCTTTTCGGACGCGCGATCCGGCCGTTCGGTTACGAACACCGCGCTGTGGTCGGAGCCTCCCAGCCACTGCCTGAGTGGAAATCGCCCGTCGACCACGCGGCCTTCCCATGTTTTCCAAACTTCCGCCTTGCCCATGCCCTGCCCCGCGAACATTCTATGCCACTCCTGCTGCTACCATAGCAATTCACAGCTAGAAAATCCGAAAGGCTCCCTTTGCCCTTCACCACCGAAAAGTCGAAGCAGCTTTACCAGCGCACCTTGGGCGTGCTGATCGAGGCCAGCAGTTCGTCCTCCCGCGGCCCGGCCAACTACGGTGCTTATCCCATCTTCATGGAGCGCGGTCGCGGCTCGCGTCTCTTCGATGCCGACGGCAACGAATACGTCGACTGGATGATGGCCTTTGGCGCTCTGCCGCTCGGCCACGCCCATCCCGAGATCGTGGAGGCCGTCGCTGAAGCCGCCTCCACCGGCGCGCATTTTGCAACCGCGACTTCTGTGGAACTGGAAGTTGCCGAGATGCTAAAGAAGATCATTCCCAACGCTGAGCGCGTGCGCTTTGCCAACACTGGTACGGAAGCAGTCATGGCCGCGATTCGCCTGGCTCGCGGCGTCACTGGCCGGCCAAAGATTCTAAAGTTCGAAGGCCACTATCACGGCTGGCACGACGACCTGCTGGTCGGTTCCAATGTTTTGCCGCCCGCGGCGCTAGGACTCCCCACCGATCCCGTCAAAATTCCCGACAGTTCGGGGCTCAACCGCACGGCGCTCGATGACACCATCGTCGTTCCGTGGAACGACCTCGCGCTGCTCGAGAGCGCCATCGACAACCATCCCGGCCAGATCGCAGCCATTATCACCGAAGGCATCATGGCTAACATGGGCGTGATTCCTCCCTCCGAGGGATATCTACAAGCCGTGCAGAATCTCGCGCGCGGTAACGACATTCTGTTCATCCTCGACGAAACCGTCACTGGCTTCCGGATCGCGCCCGGCGGCTGCCAGGAATACTACAAACTTTCTCCCGATCTTGCGACCTTCGGCAAAGCTCTTGGCGCGGGCTTGCCCGTCGCCGCGCTCGTCGGCCGCGCCGACGTGATGGATGCCCTGCAGTGGGGCGGAGTCCTGCATTACGGCACGCACAACGGATCACGCATCGGCATGTACGCCGCCTGCGCCAACCTGCGCGTGCTCACCCGCGACAACAACGCTGCGTTCCGGCACACCTGGAAGATTTCCGAACGGTTGTGCCGTTGCTTGACAGACCTGTTTCGAAAGAAGGGGAGAGCGGCCATTGTGCAGAGCGTCGGCCCCATGTTTCAGGTGATGCTCACCGATCGCCCCGCAATCCGCGACTACCGCGAGTTTTGCTCGTACGTAGACCGAGGGGCATTTCAGAAATTTGTGTTGTCGCTGTTTCCGTTGGGGGTTTACGCCTCTCCGTCGGCCGCGCTGCATTCGATCGTCACGCTGGCGCACACTGAGGTAGATGTGGACCTCACGCTGGCGGCAGCCGAGAAAGCGCTGGAGAGCATATGACGGCGCGATCCACAACCATCGCGGAGCGCGCCGCCCAACTCCTGTCGCTCGAAGGCAAAGTTGCGCTCGTCACCGGAGCCGCCTCGGGCATCGGTCGTGGCATTGCGATTCGCCTGGCGGAGGTCGGAACCTTCGTTGCCATCCTCGATATCGATGAAGCCCGCGCCCTCGAAACCGCTGTCGAAATTGAGTTGCGTGGGGGAGCTTCCATCCATCTGCATTGCGATGTTTCCAATTCCACCGATTGTCGCCGTGCTGTCGGGGCGCTCATCGAAAACAAGGGCACAATCGACATTCTTTGCAACTCGGCCGGCATCGCCATCCGCAAAGACGTGGTCGAAGTCACGGAAGACGAATGGGACCGTGCCCTCAATGTGACGCTGAAAAGTATTTACCTGCTCTCGCACGAGGTCGTGCCGCGCATGATCCGCCAGGGCGGCGGCGCCATCGTTAACATTGGCTCCGGATGGTCGCTCAAAGGCGGTCCGCGTGCCGCGGCTTACTGCGCCGCGAAGGGCGGCGTCGTGAATCTGACCCGCGCCATGGCCATCGACCACGGCCGCCACAACATTCGCGTGAACTGCGTTTGCCCGGGCGACGTTGAGACGCGCATGCTCTACAGCGAGTGCGCGCAGCTTGGCGAGAATATCGAAGCGTTTATGCGCGAAGCCGCGAATCGTCCGCTGGGGCGCGTCGGCAGCCCCGACGACGTTGCCAATGCGGTCCTGTTTCTCGCGAGCCCGATGTCGAACTGGATCACCGGCGCAGCCTTGGTTGTCGATGGTGGCGGTTTGGCATAACGGCTGCAAGTGGATGCAGGGCTCTGCGGTGCTCAGGAACGGGTGAGGAGAAGCACTCCGCAGCAGACAAAAATGGTGGCCAACCAGCGGCGCCGGTCGACGTTTTCATGCAGGAACCACTTGGCGGCTACTGCGTTCGCAATGAACGTAAGTGCGGCGGATGCCGGACCCACGAGGCTGAGGTCGGCCCAGGATAGGCCAATCAGGTTGCTGAAAAATGCGATCGCCATGAAGAAAACGCCGCCGAAGAGCACCCCACTGGAGAGCAACCGGATTATTACGCGTACAAAGCCATGGCTACGACGCAGCTCGCCGAGGTCGCCGATGCGGCGCATCGCGAGGGCGACGAGAACGTCCCCGGCAGCGGCGGCGAAGACCGTAGTAGAAATGCACAGCCACGTGTAGAGAGTTCTCATACGCGCTCCTCGACCGCCGCAGGCTCGGAGACTGCCGGGCGCCGGATCTCGGTTCGCGAAGGGCCTCCCGCAACCAGGCCAACTCCAATGACGATGAAGGCGACGCCCATCCAGCGCTGCCGGCTGACGTGCTCATGCAGCCAGAAAATCGAGAGCAGCACCATGTTGACGTACCCGAGCGCAGTAGCCGGCAGGACGTAGCTAAGATCGGCAAATGAGAGCGCCGTCATGTAGCAGTACATGAAGACGAGTAAGCAAAGAATTCCAATGATCACAAAAGGATTCGCCAGGACAGACAAGACGTGAGTGACATGGTGGATGTCAATGGAGCCGGTGTCCTTCATGCCGCGGGCAAGGAAGGCGTCTCCAATACTGCCGAACAACGCGATGGAGAGAATCACGAGGTACTTACGAAACGTCAAAGGGAATGTCCTGTAAGAGTGCTCGACCAGCTTAAGGATTAGATGCGGCCCACCCTATTGAGGATAACAGGCGTTACCCTCACGGACCCAGCCTGCCAGGATTCTCCCCGTGCCACTGGCGTCGCTGTCGCGCCGATTCGTACAGCATGATGCTCCCCGCCACCCCGGCATTCAACGATTCCACGTGCTCGGAATGCGGAATCGCGACGGTCTCATCCAGTTGCGCCATCAACGCGCGCGGCAGCCCAGCGCCCTCACTTCCAACAAAAATCGCGCAAGGCCCGGTCAGCATTGCCTGATCGAGCGGAGTGCCCTTGTGCGAGGAGGTCGCGATCATCCGCACTCCCTGCGCGCGCAACTTCGCCGAAATGCCCTCTAATCCACCCGCCGCCTTCGCCACGATCACGGGCAGCCGAAATACCGATCCCGCTGAAGCGCGGATCACCTTCGCGTTGAACGGACTCACCGTCCCTTCGCCCAGCACCGCACCCGCGCTGCCGAAGGCTTCGGCCGAGCGCAGGATCGTCCCCAGATTTCCCGGATCCTGCAAACCGGCCACGACCACGAGCGGGCCAACGTGCAGCCGTTGCGTTATTTCTTCTAACCTAAAGCTCCTTAACCGCACCAGCGCGGCGACGCCCTGCGGAGTGTCGCTGGGCACTGCGCAGTCGAAAAGCCGGTCGGGTAACAGCAGCGTTTCGGCGTGCGCGCCGATCTGGGGCAGAAGGCGCTCGGTCAGGCTCTCAGCCGACTCCTTGAAGAACACGGCCCGAAAACGCAGCCCGCTGCGGATCGCTTCTTCCACGATTCGCACGCCTTCGATTGCGCAATCGCCTTCCGTGGTTCGTTCGCCACGGGCAAACGCCTGGCGCAGTTCTTTCACCAGCGCATTGTGCCGGCCTTCGATGCGCCGCAGCCGTTGCCGGGCGTCTGCTTTCGATTCTGCCTTAGGAGTCATCGTCTCAAAGTCATCTGCGTGCCTGCATCCCTGCATCATACTCTGCCCCTCATCTTTTCTGCGTTTTGCCGTATTATGGTAAGTTTCGCCGTCAATTCAAGACCCGGTTGCATGCCTGAGTCGTATGCAACCCATTGTGCGATCACAGAAGGGAGCGCCCGTGCGCGCCGAGATCGTCAAAATCAACTGCGAGAAACCCGAATCCTCCCTGGTCAAGTACGCTGCCGATCAGATCCGCTCCGGCGAAGTGCTGGGCATGCCCACCGACACGTTTTACGGCCTTGCCGCCGATCCGTTCAACTTGCGCGCCGTCGACCGGGTCTACGACATCAAGACGCGCTCGCGGCACAAACCGCTTTCGCTGCTGATCGAAAGCGTCGATCAAGCCGAAGAACTGGCCAAGGATTTGCCCTCGCACTTCTACGCCCTGGCGCGAAAATTCTGGCCCGGACCCCTGACCATCATCGTCAAGGCCGGCTCGCGGCTGCCGCTGAAAGTGACAGCCAACACCGGCAACGTCGCCCTGCGTGTGCCCAACGCCAAAATTCCGCTCGCTGTGGTGACGGCCGCGGCTATTCCCATCACGGCGACGTCGGCCAACTTGAGCGGCGCAGCCGAATGCACCAGCGCTGACCAGGTGCGCGACCAGCTGCAGGGCCGCATCAGCATCATAGTAGACGGAGGGCCCTCGCCACGCGACATCGCTTCGACCATCGTGGACCTTAGCGACGAGAACGCAGGCTGGCGCGTTATCCGCGAAGGCGCCATTCCCACCGATGAGATTTCCACCTTCTTAGCGCAGGAAGGATGATGCAGGAAGGATGACGTCTTCAGCCGCCAACCAGCATCCCCGCCGCTGGTGGCTTCGTCTGCTGGCGGTAGCTGTCGTGGCCGTTGTGTTGTGGCTGCTCATCACGGCCATTGAGATCGTTCGCACCGCGCATCTTGAAGAACTCCACCCGGCCGATGCGATCGTCGTTTTCGGCGCTGCAGAATATTCAGGCCACCCGTCTCCTGTCCTGCGTGCGCGACTCGACCACGCCTTCGACCTGTACGAACGCCACCTGGCCCCCGTCGTAATCACGACCGGCGGCGCCGCGGCTGATCCAACGTTTAGCGAGGGCGGGGTTGGCAAAGACTATCTGCGCAAGCGCGGTGTTCCCGAGAATGCGTTGATCGCGGAAACTCAGGGTTCAGACACCGCGCAATCCGCGCGGCGTATTGCCGTCATTATGCATGCCAACGGCCTGCGCAGTTGCGTGGCCGTCAGCGACGCCTATCACGAGTTCCGCATCCGCAGGCTGCTCGAGCACGAAGGCGTGCAGGTGTATGTGGCTCCGCGTCCCGAATCACGACCGCACACTCTCGCAGCCCGCACTGAGGCTGTTGCACGGGAAACGCTGAGTTATTTGTTATGGAAGCTTGGCGTGGGATAACGACGGACGGAATTCAAAGCAGGCCGTTGGTCGCGACGATTTCGTAATGCGCGGCCTTCGGCTCGTGCTTCGACAAATATTTCCGCCGGTCTTCGGGGATGATCGACTTCTCATAATCTTCCCCGGCTACCGCCTTAATCGCATCGATCGAATCCCACAGAATGATCGTGATGAACTCGACCTCGTGCCCAACGTTTCGCCGCAGCAGGTAGCTGCCGCGGTAGCCCTTCGCTTTGCTGATGCCAGCAATTCCGGCTTCAGCATGGATTCATAGGCATCGGCACGCTCAGGTTTTGTATGTCCGCGCCACACTCGTGCGATCACAAAAATCCTCCGTCAGCATCGGGGTGCTTTACCACCCCATGCGCTTGCGCAGTTCCGTGATGTGCGCTACATGATGGCGGCCATGCCAGGCGTAGAGTGCCAGATTCTTTTCCAGCGTCATTGCGCCCAGTGCGGGATGCCGGAAGGTTCGCTTCCAATCGTCAGCGTTGAGCGAGCGCAGCAGCCGTACCCAGCGATCGTGCAGCGCGTCCAGCATAGTCAAAGACACTTCAACCGGAGTTGCCGCCATATCAGCCAGCTTTGCCCAGCGATCCTCTTCATAGGGCTTGATCGTCGGATCGTCTTCCGTGAGCGCCAGCTTGAACCGGACATAAGAATTCAGGTGACTGTCGGGCACATGGTGGACGACCTGGCGCACGGTCCATCCGCCATCGCGGTAAGGGGTGTCGAGCTGCGCGGGCGACAAACCCTTCACTGCCGCGCGCAGGTTCGCCGGTGTGCTCGCAATGTCGTCGAGAAATTGCCGCCTCTGTTGTTCGCTGGGAGGGCCTTCGTAGTGAAACCTGCCGATGGGATATCTGGGATCGGTCATGTTATCTCCCTTTTCTTATCTCCCTTGTCAGCCTTACTTAGACAAGAACTGACTTCGCTGGAAACTGAACTAGAGATGACCGATGCCGCTGAAACACTTCACAGAAGTGCGCGATCCAATTTTTTTCTTCGTGATCCCCGGATCTTGCCCCACCAGATCCACATTCCCGTCGCCATCACAACGACCAGTGGTGTGATCAGCATGCTTCCTTCGGGTCCCGCCGTCCCTCCGCTCCACAGCGGATTGCCTATAGGATGCGAACTGAAAAGGTGACCCTGCATGAACAATCCACTATCCGCCGTTCCATAAAATTACTGGGCCCAGTCCCAGCCAGCATGGAAGCCTACCGCCCACCACAACGACTTCGTGTACCACAGCGTGAGGCAGAAGTAGAGCCCGCTGAGACCGACCTCCAGCAGACCCAAGGCCGATTCTCCATTGTTGCCCATGTGCCAGATCGCGAACACGACGGACAGCAGGAATGCTGCCGGCCAGAAACCGATGCCCCGCGCCAGCGTGTACTGCAGATATCCGCGCAGGGCCGATTCCTCGAAGAAGCCCACAATCAAGAAGAGCAGCCCCCACGCCAGAGCATACTTCCACGCGGCCAGTCCGGTTAGAGCAATCCGGTCAAAGGCAAGCCAACCTGCTTTCCACAAAATGCCGATCAGAAGCGACAGGGACAGGAATCCCCAGATTGCGCCGCTAATCAGGCGGACCAGTTTGTGGTCACCCGCGTAGCCGTAAGAGAGCAACGGGCGTTTTTCAATGTGCGCCATCACCCTAGTGGCGAGAAAAATAGCAAACAGTTCCAGGGATTCCTGAAGCAGCGCGGGAATGACCGGGATCTCGCCCTGTGGCTCCAGCGAGAAAAAATGGCCAAGCACCGCCATTGAGGCCATGTGGACCACCTGATAGACGGCCACGAACAGCAGGGCACTCCATCCCACCCGGAGACCCTGGCTGCCCACGAAAATTCGCTTGATCGTGGCGTTCCCGGACGGACAGTAAGCTGCATCCAAGTTAGGAGATTCCACAGGCGATGGCTGGCTCATACTCAACTCCCCAGCGCAACAATGTGCAAACTCCGCCTAACCTAGCAGTGGTGTTCGCCTCAGACAATCGAATAGAATTCGAATCAAATATGGCTAGACTAGCCCTTGACCGAACAGATTTCGAAATTATCCGACTTCTACAGAAGAATGCTCGGCTGTCGAATAAGCAGGTTGCAGCCGCTGTGCACCTGGCTCCTTCTAGCTGCCACCAGCGGATCAAGAATCTGGAGAAGGCCGGGGTCATCCGCGGCGCTCATGCGGAAATCGATTCGCGCTCCATTGGCCTCAACCTGGAAGCGCTGGCCTTCATTAAGTTAGCCAAGTACGAAAGAGGTGTGATCGACCGGTTTATGAATAAAGTTGCGTCGATCCCCGAAGTCCGTCGGGTCTTCCTGGTGAGCGGGCGCCACGATGTCATCGTTCACGTGATCGTGAAGGACATCGACCATCTGCGAAACCTCGGGTTCGACCGTTTCACGAACCAGCCGGAATTGGTCAGCGTCGAAACTGCAATCGTGTTCGAAAGTCGTGGCAGAAATGAATTGCCGATCCTCATGGATGAAGTGGAACCTGCGGAGAAGCCTGCACGGAGGCGCTCACGTGGCCGCTGAGCCTAAGGCGACGTCCTCGACGGCCATGTTCGCCGCATTGGTGCTTCTCACCTTTGTGGCCTGCGGCGGCTCGGGCTCGAAGAGTTCACCACCACCGCCGACTCTCAACGAGTGGACGTGGATGACTGGGGCGGACATGACCAACCAGGCTGGCACTTACGGAACGCAGGGCGAACCCGCCCCCGGCAATACTCCCGGAGCGCGTGTCTGGCCTTGTGCGTGGACCGACACGTCTAGAAACCTCTGGCTCTTCGGCGGCTACGGATTCGACACCAGCTCCACGACTGGTGGCGGACATGGTGGCGACCTCAATGACCTGTGGAAGTATTCCGGCAGCGAGTGGACCTGGGTGAGCGGGGCAAATGTTGTCGAGCAGCCGGGTACGTACGGTACTCAAGGAGTTCCGTCTCCTACCAACGTTCCGGGAGCGCGCTATCAAGCCGCGAGTTGGACTGATGCTGCGGGCAATTTTTGGCTTTTCGGCGGACTTGGCCTCGATTCGGTCGGGACACGTGGACAGCTGAACGACCTGTGGAGGTACAGCGACGGCCAATGGACTTGGATGAGCGGATCCAATCTGGCCAATCAGCCGGGGACACCGGCCGACCAGCCCGGGGTGTATGGGACCAAGGGTACGCCTGCTCCCGGCAACGTGCCGGGAGCGCGAGTCGATGCTGCCGCATGGGCCGATTCGTCTGGCAATCTTTGGCTCTTCGGAGGGTCGGGGGTCGACTCGAACGGAACCCTTGGAGTCCTCAACGATTTGTGGGAGTACAGCGACGGCGAGTGGGCCTGGATGAGTGGATCGAACCTTGTGAATCAGTACGGCGTAAACGGGACCAAGGGCACGCCTGCTCCCAACAACGTTCCCGGCGCGCGCACCAACCCCGCAACCTGGATCGATTCTTCGGGAAATCTGTGGCTCTTCGGGGGTCAGGGCAACGACGTGAATGGATTGTTGTGCCAGCAAACCTTCGTGTGCGAGCTCAACGATCTGTGGAAGTACTCCGCCGGGGAATGGACATGGATGGGCGGGTCTGACATCGTCGACCAGTACGGTGTGTACGGAACCAAGGGGACGGCCGCCCCCACAAACTTCCCGGGTGCCCGTGACAGCGCTACGGCTCACATCGACGCGGCCGGCGACGTGTGGCTCCTTGGGGGATTCGGTTTTGACTCGACCGTCGGTCCACCGGAAGTCTTTGGCGACCTCAACGATCTGTGGAAGTACTCGAACGGCGAGTGGATGTGGATTAGCGGTTCGAACCTCGCCGAGCAGTCGGGAACCTACGGCACCGAAGGCACACCGGCTCCCGACAATGTCCCCGGAGCGCGCATGGGCGCGGTGAGCTGGACAGATTCGTCGGGGAATTTCTGGCTCTTTGGAGGCATGGCGATTTACATGCCGTACAGCCCGAAGTTCAACGATCTCTGGAAGTACCAGCCCTGAAGACTCTGAACCCGGCTGCGCGACGGCAGAGGTGCACATTCCTCTGATTCTGAACAAGCGCGCCCCACAACCGGGGGCCGGTCAAATCATTCCTTCCAGCCGGACGTAGCTCGCCTCCATGCCACGTTCCATCCCCGTCGCCAGCATGGCCGCCCGCGTTTTTTCATCGGGAAGAGTCATGCGTATCGTCATCAATGTGCCTGTGCCATCAGCCTCAAAGCGCGTTTCAACGTGGTTGTCGGGAGTTGGGTCGGGCAGGTGCATCCGTTCCACATGCACAATCCGGCGATTGGGCTCCAACTCGAGAAATTCACCGGTGATGTGAAATCCTCGGCCATTGCTCTTCGTCCACTCGTAGCGGAACTTTCCGCCCGGTCTGGCTTCGTTGATGCAGACCGGCATCGTCCAGCCTTCCGGGCCGAGCAACCATTGCTGGATCAGCTTCGGATCTGTATGCGCGCGGTACACGGCTTCGGGTGACGCAGCGAACCGCCGCGTTACCACAATGTGTGTATCGCCTTCCGTCTGCAAGGTCATCTTGCTCATCGTTTTTCTCCTCGTTTGTGGGTTTCCATGGTGGTCAGAACCTGCTTGGCCAAGATCCTGTCCAGCCGGTCGTAGTTCTGCTCCAGCGCCTTGCGCAGCATTTCCAGCCATTGATCCATGGCCTCAATGCCGGCCTTGGCGAGACGGCGCGGGCGCTTCGTGCCGTCGACTCGACGGATGATGAGTCCCGCTTCTTCGAGCACCTTGAGGTGCTGCGAAATGGCGGGTTGCGTCATCTCGAACGGCTCCGCCAATTCGTTCACGGTGGCCTCTCCCTTGGCCAGACGCGCCAGAATCGCGCGTCGCGTGGGATCGGACAAAGCAGCGAAGGCCGTGTCGAGGTTGAAGTGTATATCCATAAATATTTACTTATATAAGCATTATATTATTGTCAAGCAAATTCTTGGGCGCCGCTTCCAAGCGGGCCAGGAACAGTTCATCCTTGCTTGTGATGGAGGGAAACCACTACGGCGGGTTACCGGCTCGATGGTGGATGCCGTTTGAGATACTCGTGTGTAGATCGGGGGTCCCGACGAATTTCCTAGGTTGCCGGCGACTCACGCTTGCAACTACCATCGCTTGGGTCTACCATGCTCGCGGCCCACTCTGTGGTGATTGGCCTTTAGATTCTCGTGCCAACTTGGCGGCGCGAAGCGCATCTTGTACGCTAAACTCTCGGTGCATAGCAGTTGCACCATTTCTGGGGCAGGTCACAGCATGTCATCTTCCGTCTGGAGCGGTCACTTAACGTTCGGTCTCATCTCCATGCCCGTGCGGCTGTTCTCGGGCGCACGCAGTTCCGGCATTTCCTTCAACATGCTGCATCGAACCGACAAGTCGCGGTTGAAGCAGCAGTACGTCTGCCTCGCAGAAAAGGTCGTCGTAGATCGCAGCGACATCGTCAAAGGCTACGAGTTCCGCAAAGACGAATACATTGTTATCGAGCCCGAAGAGATCAAGAAGATCGAGCCGCAGACCGCCAAGACCATGGAGATTCTCGAGTTCGTCAAGGCGAGCGAGGTCGATCCCGTCTATTTTGAATCGTCGTATTACATGATGCCGGAGGAAGCTGGTCGCCGCCCCTACGCGCTGCTGACCAAGGCACTCGAGGAAAGCGACTACGTGGCTATCGCCAAGATCACCATGCACAATCGTGAGTACACGGTCTTCCTGCGCCCCACCGAGGGCGGCCTGATGCTGCACACCATGTACTACGCCGACGAAGTGAAGAAAGTTGAAGGCTTCGGCGCGCCCGAAGGCGTGGAGTTGAAAGAAGCCGAAGTCAAAGTCGCGCACCAGTTGATCGAAGCTCTCGCTGCTGAGTGGGATCCGGAGAAGTACAAAGATAATTTCCAGGAAAACCTGAAGAAGTTGATCGAGACCAAGCTTGAGGGCGGAGAAGTTGCTGCCGTTGAAAAGCCGAAGAAACTCGCCCCGGTGGTCGATCTGATGGCCGCGCTCAAAGAGAGCCTGGCGCAGATGGAAGGCAAGAAGAAGCCCGTGGCGACGATAAGGTCAGAAGAACCCGCGGCTGCGGCAGGAAAGTCGCGGCGGCGGTAAAGCGCCGCTGTTCTCAGAACCTCCAAGAGTTCCCACTCTCTTGAAGAAGGCCATATCCGCGTTGCGCCCAGGCATCCCGCCGCTGTTCGCTCCGCATCTCTCCGCTGGGAGCCGAGTACTGCCTGCTCAGTGCCGGGCTCTCTGGCGCAGTTCGGCAGCAATCGCTACAATAATGGCTTCATTTGAAATCAATTTTCTCCGGAGTCCTGATGAGTTTGCGACGTGTGGGCGGGCTGGCTGCGATGGCGCTGGCCACGGTTCTATGGATGTCTTGCGGCCAGGTGTATCGCCCTGTGGTTATTCCGATTAACACCATTCCGCCCAATCCCGCCAACTTTCATGCTGTCTTCAGCATCAACGCCAACGTGCCTTTCAACCAGGGCACCGCGATGCAAATCGACGTTTCGGGAGACAGCGAGATCGGCGCAGCGGACATGGGCGTGAATCCGACCCACGGAATTTCTATGCCCAATAACTCGCGCGTGTTCGTGGCCGCTGCAGGCAGTGTTTACCAGGGCCAAGCTGACGTGGTCACTGCCTTCACGCCCGCCGTAGACAGCAGAATCGCCAGCGGATTCGGCACGACGACGGTATTCACCTATCCCAGCACAGGTAACGGCCAATCGTCGAATATCGCGCAACTAAGCGAGACAGGCAATGTCGTAACCGTGAACCTGAGTTCGCTCATCAGCACGGCGCAAGTGGGCGCAGAAATTCTCATCTCCGGCGTGAGCGTGAGTGGATACAACGGTAGTTTCGTCATTTCCTCTGCCAGTGGAACAACCCTTCAGTACACTGCTACCAGCACAGGCCTTGCCACTGTTCTCTCAAGCGGAGTTGCCACCGTTCCGGTAGTTTGTCCCTACCTGCCCGATTTCCTGGCGACCAGTCAGAACAATGTCGTTTACGTTGCCGATTACGGCGTGGAAAACGGTTCGAATTGCAATCTTCCGACGACCGACTCGGTCGGATACTTAAGCGCTTCGCTCAACAGCATCACGAACATAGAATACCTACCGGGTTCGCATCCAGTCGGTTTGGCGGAAACCGCGAATGGGCAGAATCTCTATGTGCTGAACCAGGGCAGCGCCACGGTAGCACCGAACGTGACCGACCTTTCGCCTGTGGATCTAACTCCGTACTGTCCGTCGTCGGCGCCGCCATGTCCCATCACCGTGGGGGCGAATCCGGTCTGGATCACGGCGCGGCCCGACGGGCAGCGCGTCTACGTCGTGTCGCAGGGAACGGGCGAACTGTACACCATCAACACCGCGACCAACACTCTGGTACCAGGATCGCCGCAGTCACTGGGTGGCCCGGGCGCCAACTTCGTGCTTTACGACTCCAGCCTGAGCCGTTTGTATGCCACGAATCCCTCCACCGGGACAGTCTTTGTTTTCGATGCGACTACCGACCCGCCTACGCCGATCGGCAGCCCTTCGGGATTGAGCATTCCCGCGCCGCCGCCGTGCGTAACTCCGGGGATTTGCGGGCCGGTCACGCCGGTCGGAGTGGCGGCGCTGAGCGATGGCAGCCGGTTTTATGTTGCCAGCTACGTTGTGTCGAACTCCACTTGTCCTGATCCCAATGTGACCGCGACCGGATGTGTCATTCCGCAGGTGACCGTCTTCGATACCGGCACACTGGCGATCAAGACCACGGTGTTTCCGCTGCTCGCTCCGCTGACTTTGACATCGCCGGTGGACGGCGTGCAGCCGTTCGCGGTGGCACCGGTGGCTTATTGCGAGCCGGCGATTCCGTATTCGCCGGCGTTCACCCGTTTTCGCATGTTCGCCGCCGCTGCCGTGGACGGCAGCCACGTGTACGCCAACATCTGTGACGGAGGAGAGGTAGCCGACATCTTCACCACCACCAACACGATCTCGGTGCAGGGCAACTCTCCCGATACTCTTGTTACCGATCTGCTGGCACCCTTCAGCGCGGGAGCGCCGGGAAGTAATGGCCAGCCGTCGCCGCAGTATCCGACCTTCTTGTTTACGGGGCAGTAGTGAGTTCTAGGCGACGATGTCATGCTGAGCGGAGAACGAGCCGCGAAGGCGGGTCCCGTTCGCAGTCGAAGCATCCCTATGAGCGTTACAGAAGCCTCGATCGTGCGGCGCTTTGAAAGGGCGCGGCTTTCAGCCGCGCCCGGAACGGGCTCGATTTGGGTGGCGCAGCGCTTTCAGTGCTGCGATTAAAGCCTTCCCTCTTGCGCTAGGGCTTTAACCCCCCTGAAATTCCCAGCAAGGATTTTTCAGCAGAGTGTTCAGCCGCCCGGGGCAAGACTCCAGCATTCGTGATGGGGGTAGGGGATGCTTCGACTCCGCAACGCAGATCGCTTCGCGCCCTGCATTGCTCCGCTCAGCATGACAGCAGGCACGTCCGGCCAACTACGCCCTCGCCGGGACTTCCTCCTTCGCTGATTCCTTGGCCGCGTAGTGCGAGTCCACGTATTCGTCGAGGATCGCGATGAACTCCTGGACGATGTGGTCGCCTTTGAGCGTGGTGAACAGCCGTCCGTCAACGTAGACGGGGGCCTTCGGCTCTTCAAACGTTCCCGGCAGCGAGATGCCGATGTTGGCGTGCTTCGATTCACCCGGGCCGTTGACCACGCATCCCATGACGGCGAGCTTCATCTCTTCGACGCCGACGTAACGGCCCTTCCATGAAGGCATCTGCGCGCGCAGGTACGACTGTATCTGCTCGGCCATTTCCTGGAAGAACGTGCTGGTGGTGCGCCCGCAGCCGGGGCAGGCCGTAACTTGCGGCGTGAAGGTGCGAATGCCCATGGATTGCAGAATCTGTTGCGCCACGCGAACTTCCTCGGTGCGATCGCCGCCGGGAGCAGGCGTGAGCGAAACGCGGATGGTGTCGCCGATGCCTTCCTGCAGCATAACGCCCATCGCTGCGCTTGACGCGACCACGCCTTTCGCACCCATGCCGGCTTCGGTCAACCCGAGATGCAGCGGGTAGTTGCAGCGCGCCGCCAGCGCGCGGTAGACGTCAATCAGATCCTGCACGCCGCTGACCTTCGCGCTGAGAATGATCTGGACGGCGCGCAGGCCGTATTTTTCGGCCAGTTCTGCCGAATTCAGCGCGCTCACAACCATCGCTTCCATGGTGACTTCGCGCGCGTCTTTCGGCTCGGCAAGGCGCGAATTCTCGTCCATCATGCGCGTCAGCAGCACCTGGTCCAGCGATCCCCAGTTCGCCCCGATGCGCACCGGTTTTTGATATTTCACCGCGACTTCGATCATCGTGCGGAAATTCGAGTCACCCTTGGCGCCGATGCTGGCGTTGCCCGGATTGATGCGGTACTTGGCCAGATCGCGTGCGCACTCTGGATATTTGGTGAGCAGTACGTGGCCGTTGTAGTGGAAGTCGCCGATGATGGGCACGCGCACGCCGATTTTGTCGAGTTCTTCAACGATCCGCGGAACGGCCGCGGCTGCGTCGTCGTTGTTAACGGTGACGCGAACCAGTTCCGAGCCGGCGCGGGCCAGCGCTGCGACCTGCTGCACGGTCGATGGGACGTCGGCCGTGTCGGTGTTGGTCATGGATTGCACCACAACTGGTGCATCGGAGCCGACGCGCACACCCCCGACGACGGCCGTAACGGTCCTTCTGCGCTGAATCGTAGCCATGTGGAAGCTTTATTTTAGCATGTGAAAACCGGGCCTTCGGCGTTGCGTCAAGTGCACGGGCTATAATCGCACCCACGCATGGCGCTCGGTGCTGGCACCAAAATCGGTCCGTACGAGATTGTTGCCCCCCTCGGGGCGGGAGGCATGGGCGAGGTGTACCGCGCCCGGGATACACGGCTCGGCCGCGATGTCGCCATCAAGGTTCTTCCTGCGGCCTTGGCCCGTGACGCCGAGCGGCTGCGGCGATTCGAAACCGAGGCGCGCACCGTCGCAGCGCTCAACCATCCCAACATTCTTGCCATTCACGACATCGGCACGCACGACGGTGCGCCCTATCTGGTATCGGAGTGTCTGGAGGGCCAAACGCTGCGGACCGAGTTGAGCGGCGGCGCTCTGCCGCTGCGGCGCGTGGTCGAATACGGCATTGAGATCGCACAGGGCCTGGCCGCGGCGCATGACAAAGGCATCATCCATCGCGACCTAAAACCGGAGAACATTTTTGTCACGCGCGACGGACGGGTGAAGATTCTCGACTTCGGATTGGCGAAGCTGGCGCGGCCGGAAACGGCATCGGATGATGGTGCGACCCTCGGATCGGTTCCGACATCAACGGGAATTGTCCTCGGTACCGTGGGTTATATGTCACCCGAACAGGTGCGGGGCGAACCAGCCGATGCGCGTTCCGACATCTTCGCGTTAGGAACGGTCCTGCACGAAATGCTTTCCGGCCAGCGCGCGTTCCGTCGCGACACCTCCGCGGAGACCATGACCGCCATCCTGAAGGAGGAGCCGACAGAGCTGAGCACGGCGGGCAAGCTGGTCTCGCCGGCCATGGAGCGGATCGTGCGGCGTTGTCTCGAGAAAAGGCCGACCCAGCGCTTTCAGTCGGCGCGCGATCTCGCCTTCAATCTCGAAGGCGTCTCGGGATTGTCTTCGACGAGCGCTGGCGGGCCAGCTCCGGCAGAGCGGCCAACCAGCAGACTTGTGATGCCTTTCGCTGCTGGCGCTATCCTCGTCGTGCTCATAGGCGTCGCAGGCTGGCTGCTTGGGCGGCAGAGTATCGTGATCACCCAGCCGACTTACCAGCAACTTACCTTCGAGCGCGGGTTGGTCTACGCGGCGCGCTTCGCGCCGGATGGACGATCCGTGTACTACAGCGCCAGCTGGAATGGCGCGCCCGTGCAGCTTTATTCCACGGTTGCGGGTGGTCCGGAATCGCGTCCGCTCAATCTGGTCGACTCTACGTTGTTTGCAGTCTCCCCGTCGGAGATGGCAATTTCGGTCGGCTGCAAGGATCGCTACATCGGCCTTTGCCAGGGCACGCTGGGATTGTTGCCTTTAGCCGGTGGATCGCCGCGCGAGATCGCTGACGATGTGATGGCGGCGGACTGGAGCGCAGACGGAAGCAAAATGGCGGTGATTCGCCAGGTGGGAGCGAAGTACCGCCTGGAATATCCGCGCGGGAAGATGATCTACGAGAACGATCGCCCGCTGGGATATGCGCGAGTCTCGCCGCGTGGCGACGCGGTCGCCTTCGCCGAATTTCACGCGGTGGATGGTGACGCCGGCCAGGTACTCGCGGTTGACCTCAACGGTAAGCAATTGATCCGTGTGCCGAATTTTGTCAGCGTGGAAGGGGTGGCGTGGTCTCCGTCGGGCGACGAGGTATGGACTGCAGCTACGCATACCGCAGGTTGGGCGGATGCGATTCTAGGCCTTGGCCTGAATGGTAAGGAGCGGGTTGTGTTGCGGCTCCCCGGCATGCTGCGGCTGCACGACGTTTCCCGCGATGGGCGGATTCTGGTCTCGAAAGAGTCGTGGAGGAGCGGGATCCAGTTTCGTGGACCGGGCGATACCAAAGAACGCGATCTCTCGTGGCTCGACTACGCGCTTCTGCGCGATCTCTCGACCGATGGCAAAGAAGTCTCATTCGACGACTGGGGATTGGCGGCCGGCGCTTCAGGGTTGGCGTTCTTGCGCAAGACCGACGGATCGCCCGCGATTAAACTCGGCACCTGGGGAGAACCGGTTCTTTCGCCGGATGCGAGCAACGTGCTGGCCTTTGACGCTGCCGCGATCGGTTCGACCGCTTTTGACCTGTTGCCGACCGGGGTCGGCGAGGTGCAAAAACTCCCCACAAGCGGATTCGAACAGTGTGCCTCGTTGGGTTTTATGCCAGACGGGAAGGCCGTGTACTTCGCCTGCGACGACGGCCATGCCTGGAGAATGTACTTGCAGGACGTCGCTGGAGGTTTGGCGCACGTGGTCACGCCACCAATTTCGGTGAAGCGGAATCACCTCGAATCCCACCTGGTTTCATCCGACGGCAAGCTCATGTTTGCGCGCGACGTAGACGGCCGCGGCGGACTTTACCCCATTACCGGCGGCGAGCCCCGCGCGATCCCAGGATGGTCTTCCGAGGATATGTGGATTAACTGGTCTTCCGACGGCCGCTCAGCTTATCTCTATCAAGACGCGAAGACGTCGGCCGCCGTATATCGGCTCGATCTCACTAGCGGCAAGCGGGAGCCGGTCCTCACTCTCTCCCCGAGCGATCCTGCCGGAGTGACGTCGGTTCTCAATGTCCGCATGACAACCGATGGCAAAGCCTACGCGTATTCCTTCTCGCGGGAACTATCCGATCTGTTCATGGTCGATGGCGTGCGCTAGGGCCGGAGCGGTTCTCCCTACTTACGTCTCCCGCACGGTTCCTTGGACGTGCTCCACAGTGTCGATGGCTTCATCGCAGGACGGCCGATTTCCATAGCACACAGATGCGTGCTGCACATATTTGTGTGCTAGGCCGCCGGGCCGCGGCACACTCCGGCCGCGGCTCTGGTCGAGCAACTTTGGAATTCAGGCGGCGGAGTACTGAGCACGCAGGTACTGCAGGAATTTTTGTGTGAGTTTGCAGCGCAAGTTGACGAGGCCCCTTTCAGCGGCCGAGATTCGCCGCCTCGTCCAGCCTTATCTGTCCTGGGAAGTTGTGGTGAATACTCCTCAGGCCGCGCTTGACGCTTTGGAGGTGAGCGCACGCCACAAGGTGTCGTACTGGGACGGCCTAGTGTTGCACGCCGCCGAATTCGCCGGGGCTGCTGTTCTCTACAGCGAGGACTTCTCCCACCGGCAGCGCTATGGCTCCCTGCGGGCGATCAATCCCTTTCGCGATTAAGGCAAAGACCTATGGCAGGCGGTCCGCTAGGCCAGGAATTGTCTTCATCAGGTCGTTGTAGATGACCATCACCGCGAACAGCACCAGGAAGACGAACGCAGCCTGATAGACGCGCTCCTTGATGGCCAGACTGATGTCGCGCCGCATCAGGCCTTCGATGATCAGGAACAGGATCACGCCGCCGTCAAGAATGGGAATTGGCAACAGGTTAAAGATGCCGAGATTCAAGCTGATCGCCGCGGTCAGTTCCATGAGCGGCGTCCAGCCCTTGCTGCGGGCGGCCTCGCCTGCAGCCTGCCCGATGCGGATGGGCCCTTCGATCGAGCGCATAGAAATCTTGCGCTCGGCCATCTTCTTGACCAGTTCCAGGATCAGCATTGCGTTCTGCCGGTTTTCATGCAAAGAGAGACGGAAGGCGTCGCCGAGGGCGAGCGTCTTGGTCTTCATCGGCATGCTGCCCACGCCGATCCGGTAGCGCTTTTCGATCAGCACCGGCTGCACCGTGAAATTTAGTGTTTTGCCGTCGCGCAGTACGGTCAACGTAACCGGCTTGTCCTTCGTGGACTCAAGGCTCTCGATCATCGCCGCGATCGCCGGAAGAGGCTTTCCATCGAGGGCGACGATCTCGTCTCCCTCCTTCAGGCCGGCCTTCTCGGCGGGCATGTCCGAAGTCAAATCTGTAATGATCACCTTCGACTCGTTTGGCGCCCAACCCGCTTGGCCGATTTGATCGACGCCCGCAGCCTCCGGCACGACCGTTTTCTCAAGAAGCTGCCCATTGCGGTCCACCACCACATCGAGTGGCTGCCCAGGGCTAAGGTCTTCTTTCATCGTGACGTCTTTCCAGGTTGGATTCGCAATTCCGTCGATACGCGTGATGCGGTCGCCAATCTGGAAGCCGGCCTTCGCCGCAGGCGTGTCCTTGAACACCCATCCGACCACCGTTGGCTCGTCGTAAACCGCCGGATATTCGTAGTGCACGGCGTAAACCAGGGTCAGCAGAACGATGGCCAGCAGAATGTTCATCGCGGGGCCGGCTATGGCGATCAGGAAACGGTGCCAGCGCGGATGCGAGAGGAATTCGCCCGAGTCGCCAGTGCGTTCGTCCATGGGGTTCTCACCCGCCATCTTGACGTAGCCGCCGAGCGGCAATGCATTGATGCGGTAATCCGTCTCGCCCTTGCGGAAGCCGATGAGCCGTTTGCCGAAGCCGATGGCGAACTGCTCCACGCGCACGCCGAGCCACTTGGCCACGGCATAGTGGCCGAACTCGTGGATCAGGATCATGAAACCCAGAACGGCGACGACCGCAACGAGCGAGGTGAGGAAATCAGACATAATCGAGGTACGTACTCTCCAAGTGATTAGATTCCGAAAATTAGACGCAGACGCTAAATCGCATTAAGAGCAGATGCTGAACGAAAAAGATACTATGCGAACGATGTAGCCCTGAGACGCCCAGTCTTTCTTGTGCTCCTGCCCGAGCGCGCCACCCGCTCGTGGGCAGAGCGGCGGGCTGCGGCGTCGGCTGCAAGCACTTGAGCGATAGACTCCAGTTTCCCGCTTTCGGTTGCATCCAGAACTTCTTCGATGAGCCTGGGAATGTCATTAAACCCAATCGTGCCTTCGAGAAAGGCCGCCACTGCTACTTCGTCGGCCGCATTCAAAGCCACAGTTTTGGCGCCGCCCGCCTCCACGGCTTCGTACGCCAGTCGCAGGCAAGGAAATTTTTTCAGGTCCGGCGGACAGAAGTCCAGATGACGCAAGTCACTGACTGCAAAGCGCATTTCCGACGGTATCCGCTCCGGATATGTTAGCGCGTACAGAATCGGCAAACGCATATCCGTCACCGAAAACTGAGCAAGTATGCTGCCATCCACAAACTCCACCATGGAGTGAATTGTGGACTGCGGGTGGACAATTACTTCCACTTTTGCAGGGGGTATGTGAAAGAGTCTGCACGCTTCGATGACTTCGAAGCCCTTGTTCATCAGCGTGGCCGAATCGATGGTGATGCGCCGGCCCATCTTCCACGTGGGATGGTTGAGCGCCTGCTCGACCGTGATGGAGGCGAACTCGGAACGCGGAGTATGCAAGAAGGGCCCGCCCGAAGCCGTCAGCCAGATGCGCTCGACCTCCTCTATGCGCCCGCCGCGCAGGCATTGATGGACGGCGTTGTGTTCGCTGTCGATTGGCAAGAGCGGCTTGCCTTGCTTGCGGGCCTCGGCGGTAATGAGCTCACCCGCAGCCACGAGACATTCCTTGTTCGCGAGCCCAACCATCTTGCCTGCCTTCACAGCGTCATAGGTGGCTTCGAGTCCGGCGACGCCCACGATGGCGCTGACCACAAAATCGGCTTCGGGATGCGTGGCCACGCGCACTGTGCCCGCGGCCCCATGCACGACTTCGACGTCGTTCAAGCCTTCTTTTCTTAGGCGGGAGCGGAGAGTCGCAGCGCTGGTTTCGGTAGCCATCGAAATCACGCGCGGCCGCCAGTGTCGCACCTGTTCGAGTGCAGTTTCCAGATTGCTGCCCGCAGCCAGCGTCACAATCTGAAAGCGCTCGGGGTAGGACTCGGCCACGCGCAGTGTGCTGCGGCCGATCGATCCGGTCGAACCCAGGATGGCGATGCGTTTCATCAGGACAGAATTTCTATTTTACGCGGTTCTTGGTTTGTCTGGGGCTTGTTCGAGGGCGCCGGAGGGAGTTACTGCATCACGCGCCAGGCCGCATAGTACCACAGCACAGGAGCGGCAAAGAGCAGGGCATCAATGCGGTCGAGCATGCCGCCGTGGCCAGGCAAAATCGACCCCGAGTCCTTCACGCCGGCGCCACGCTTGACTAGCGACTCGACCAGATCGCCTAACTGCGCGGCGATGTTCAACACGATGGTCAGCACCATCACCGGACCCATCGCTGGTACTTCGAGTCCATACAGGCCGTCGGGGCGCTGGATCAATCCCCAGGAGAGCAGCGTGGTGCTGATCTGCTCGGCGTGCCCGAACATCAGCCATCCGACGATAACGCTGGCGACGACCGAAGCAACCGCACCCTCCCAGGTTTTTTTCGGGCTGACGCGCGGCGACATCATATGCCGCCCAATAGCTTTGCCTACGAAGTAGGCGAAGATGTCTCCCGCCCAGACCACCAGCAGCAGATACAGCAGATAAAATGCGCCCGCCCACATCTGGCGCAACTGAACGAGCATGCCCAGCGGCAACGCGATATAGGTGAACGCGAAGACCGAAGCTGCGGCTGCGGGATATCCGCCTTGCAGGTCTTGTCCTCGCATGGCGCGCGCCAGGAAAATGAATGGCGCGAGAGCTGAGGCAAATCCCAACATGACGAGGAATCTTCCCGTCGAGAGCAGCGCTGTCTCGCCGCCGCTGATCGCCAGAGTGACGAAGAACAGCATTGTGAAGATGTAGGTCGGCAGCGGCATCGGCTCGACGCCGTAGTGTCGCGTGAGGCCAAGGAATTCGCGAATCGTGATGAGGGCCACAACGGCGGCGACGACCGCCAGTACCTCGACCGGCGCGCACAGAATAAGCGCCAGCACAATGGGAATCAGTACGACCGCGGTCGCGATGCGCTTGAGCAAGGGAAGTGGGAGTTCAGGATGAACGCGCAATTATAACCAGAGATGGCGGAGTGTATCAGCGAGCAGTTTTGGGTAGTGGGCTGTTTTGAATTTTTAGGATTTGCCCCGTGATCTGGCCCATACGAACACAGCGATCCACACGAAGACAAAGAACGCTGCTCCCCAGAAACCTAGCTGCCTCGCAGCAAAGGTCGCATAGGCCGCTGAGATGAGCAAGATGATGCCCAGTAGTGCAATCTGTTTCTTCATGCAGATTTCAAAACAGCCTACTACCCAGTTTTCTGTGTGCGTGTGCGATTAAGAATTTTGCGCGTGGCCGTCGCCGTTCAGCCCGCCATAGCGGCGCTCACGCTTTTGAAATTCGCGAATGCCTTCGAGCAGGTGCACGCCGCGAAAATCGGGCCAAAGCGTCGAGGTCACGTAAATTTCGGCATAGGCCAACTGCCACAGCAGGAAATTGCTCAACCGCATTTCGCCCGAGGTGCGGACCACCAGATCCGGGTCGGGGAGATGGCGCGTGTAGAGATGGCGGCTGACCGCATCTTCGTCGATCTGGAGATGGTCAAAGCCGCCGTTTTGCGATGCGGCCTCAACCATGGAACGGAAGGCGTCCACCAGTTCGCTGCGCGCGCTGTAGTTGAGCGCCAGCGTGAGCACCATGCCCGTATTGCCAGCTGTAGCCTCGCGCGCCCAACCCATACGCTCCTGAACGTCGGCGGGCAGCTCGTGCTGCCGGCCGATGTATTCCAGCCGAATGTTGTTTTCGTTGAGCGTGGGCACTTCGGCTTTAAGGTAGCGGCTCAACAGGCGCATCAGGAAAGAGACTTCGCTCGTGGGGCGTTTTTTCCAGTTTTCTTCGGAAAATGCGTAGAGCGTGAGGGCGGGGATGTGAATGCGGGCGGCGGTCTCGACGGTCGACCGCACGGCCGCGACCCCAGCGCGATGCCCCGCCACGCGCGGCATGTGGCGGCGTTTGGCCCAGCGCCCGTTGCCGTCCATGATGATGGCGATGTGTTTGGGGAGCCGCGCTGGATCGAGGTGCCGGTAGACTTCCGCTTCTTTGCGGTCGAGCCCCGCAGGTACTTTGTCGTGCAAAGTGGACATCCCGATATGAGGCTAACACAGCGGGGAAGGGGATGCAATGAGGATACCGGATGCCGTAGGGCGTGACGAACGGCCACTGTCCGGCGATTATTGACCTCAGGTCCGGCGTAAATCATCATCGACCTGAGGTAAGGAGTATGCGCAAAAGAGCATTCGCACGCTTTCTGGCTTCTCTAGCCCTGACTTGCGTGTTTGCTGCGGCCCAGGCCACTGCTGGCCTTGATCCAGCCGCCTTGTTCGAGAAAGGAATGAACGCTCTCGCGGGAAGCAGCGCCACGCGCAGCTCCGCGGATGCCGTCCAATATTTTCGTCGCTCCGCCGAACTCGGCTTTGCTCCGGCGCAAGTTGCGCTCGGGTATCTGTACGAGACCGGACGCGCCACACCCTCCGATCCCGGCCAGGCGCTCGAGTGGTACAAGAAGGCGGCGACGCAGGGAGATCCGCTGGCTCAGTGGCTGGTTGGCCGCATGATTGTTGCGGGAGAAGTGCCAGCGCCGGATCTCAACGAAGCCGCCAGTTGGCTGGGAAAATCCGCCGACCAGGACGATCCCTTCGCAAAATATCTGCTGGGAAAAGTTGCGCTCGATCGCGGCGACTATTCACGCGCGGCTGAACTGTTGCGCGCAGCGGCGCAGCAGGGACTTCCGCAAGCCCAACGCCACCTGGCGCTCTTACTGCGTGCAGGCCAAGGCGTTGCCATGGACCGTTTCGAAGCGTACGTGTGGATGCTGGTCAGCTCTGAGGGTGGACTGCACGCCGATCCCAGCGATCTGCAGGCGCTTGAGGCGGACTTGAGCAGCAGCCAGATCGAGCAGGCAAAAAGCAGAGCGCGCGACCTCGAACAGACCACGTCGCGAAGCGTTACAGGCCACGGATGCACCGGCTGGCGCGGCGAATCCGACGAGATTCCGGCGGCCCCGCCTCCTGATATACAGCGCTCTTGTCGCTAAATACGAACTTCTTCCACGGGCAGGAGTCCCTTCGACTTCGCCCAGGGCAGCTCCGCGCCACATTAAGCTACTTGGCTTCTTCCGGCACGATCTTCAGTTCCAGTTTTTCTGTATACCGCAACACGGTCAGCGTTGAACTCAAACCTACGCGTACGTCCGTCAGCAGGCGATGCAGGTCGTCCACACCGGCGACGGGCTGGCCTTCGAGCGCCACGATGACGTCTCCCTCGCGCAGGCCAGCGCGTTTGGCCGGGCTGGCTTCTTCGACCGAGAGCACCAGCGCACCAGTCTCTTTCGGTAGGTCGTAGAAGCGCACCACGCGGCGATGCACGGGCACGGTCTGCGCCGAGACGCCGATGAAGCTGCGGCGGATGCGTCCGTCGCGCAACAATCGGCTGGCCACGAACTTCGCCGTGTTGATTCCGATGGCGAAACAGATGCCCTGCGCCGGCAGAATTGTCGCTGTGTTGACGCCGATGACGCGCCCTGCGGAATCGATCAGCGGACCGCCCGAGTTGCCGGGATTGAGCGACGCGTCGGTCTGGATCACGTCGTCAATCAGCCGGCCGGAGTACGAACGGAGCGAACGGCCGAGCGCGCTTACAACTCCAGCCGTCACAGTGGATTGAAATCCGTAAGGGGCGCCGATCGCAATGACGATCTGGCCCACTCGCAATTTTTGCGAATCTCCCAGTGTGGCCGCGATAAGTGCGTGCTCATCGAAGTTCGGTTCTTCCAGGCGGATGACCGCCAGGTCGCTCGCGGGATCGTCGCCGATCAGCGTGGCCGGCCTACGGTGGCCGTCGGCCAGAGTGACCGCGATGCGGGCCGCGTCGTGCACAACGTGGCTGTTGGTCAAGATCAGCCCATCGGGGGTGAAAACGAATCCTGAGCCCGAGCCGGCCCGCTCGCGTGGCTCGCCGGACCGAGTGCGGCCTGCGGGCTGATGCACTTCGACATGGACGACCGACGGGCTGATACGCTCGACCGCGCTTGTGACGGCGGCTGAGTAGGCGTCGAGCAAGGAAGCGTCGGCCTTCGTGGGCCTTGATTCGGAGTGCTCTGCGGTGGAACCCCCAAACTGGCTCATAGGCGCGGTTTGCGCCACCGCAGAGACAAACGGGCGTGCTCTTTCCAGGTTCATGCTGGATAGATGACGGTCGATATGGGTTGGATTCAGGTCGCGGAGCTACGTTCCGCCGGACAGCCCCTTCGGCGCGCTTTCGCTTGCTCAGGGCAGGCTTAGAACCGGCGGTTGTCCGCTGTTCGGGGAAACCTTCCAAGAAAAAAGCGCCGGGACCAGAGGATGGTCCCGGCAGAGTTGGCTGGTTCGCCCGGAAAAATTGAGCTGTTTAGCAGGCGTGAGCGAAGCGGGAGCCTGCTGGCGAAATCCTGAGCCGCGTTCTTGCGGCGAAGGACCTCCCAAATAGCAATGTGTCCCCTACGCGCTCCTTCTCGGCCGCACCGTCAGATCGCGCACCTGGGTCAGGATGCTCGACATCTGCATGCCGTTCAGCTGCGTGACAAAGGGCAGCAGCTCCGCGATAAACTGGTCCTTCATCAGTTCCTTGATTTCTTCCTGACGGCTGCGTTCGCCGCCGCTGAGCAGTTCGGGCACGGTGACCTCCAGTGCGCGCGCCAGCCGTTCTAGGGACGACAGCGTGGGCGTGGCCTTCTGATTCTCGATTTTCGAAACGTAGGTGCGCGGCACCGCCATGCGCCCCGCCAGTTGCCGCTGGCTGAGCCCGTTGCGCAGGCGCAGCGAACGGATCGAGCTGGCCAGGTTCAGGTGCCCGTGGCCGTTGCCCGGTATCGGCATCATGACCGGAGCAGCGACCGGAATGGGCTCAGGCTCGGGCTCCTCGTCCAAAGACGCGTGGCAGCGGCGGCAGTTGTTATTGAGGGTGCGGAATTGAACCAGCAGGCAGTGATCGCAACGAACGACCTCCCGGGAGTCAACCGGGGCAAGAGTCGTAGCCATCGAGTTGTGGGAGTGCCAGAGCGGGCCCTCCGTACAGCTTGGCAGCAGGAGTTCTTGGGGGAGTGGCTCCTGCTGTTTCGCCAATCTGCGGCATGCAGCCTGTGGAAGTCAAGGATAAAATGCACAAGAAACGAGGCACCACCCGGAAAGAAGAAGGATGAAGAATGCGCGTGATGGCGGAAAAAGCGCGAAGGAGCGGGCAAAAGCATGATGGATCGCGAAGCGGCGTGGGGTTTACTAACTGTGTTCTGTGTTCGCGATAAAATGTCGGCGATGAAGCCCTCGATTGCTGCGCTTGCCATCTTCTGTTGCTTAGCGGCCGGCACAGTGCCAGCTCAGTCCCAATGCGCCGAGCCTCCCGCAGTGCTGAGCGCGCAGTATTTTCCGTCTGGCGTCTTCGACACGTCAGCACCTAGTACGAAGGGAAATTGGTACGCGTGTACGCTGGGTGCTCTGAACGAGCCATCGTTATTCGCATTACGAAATGACAAGTCGATTCAGGTCTATCGCTTTCTATGGCTGCCGAGTTTTCATCGCCCGATTTCGGTGCGTCTGACCGTAAACGCCGATGGCACTGGTTCGATCGTCACCCGCAGTGTTGACAGTCACGCCGGGCTGCTCACGAAGCCGGCGTCCGATACTGGGAAGGTCATTCGGGACGAGACCAGTGTCATTGATGAGGACCAGGTTAAGGAGGTGTTGGTGCGGCTACAAGGTTTCAGCTTCTGGTCGATGCCAACCGAGGACGAGCAGGCTGCTTTTGGGGAGGATGGAGCGCAGTGGATACTGGAGGGCCTCCGACGTGGTGAATATCACGTGGTAGACAGGTGGTCGCCGAAAGACGATTCATATTCGGCGTTGTGCAAATACCTACTTCATCTGGCGAAGGTTGAAACGACGCTCTACTAGTTCGGGCTTCTGGGGAGGAAGTGATTCACACACGACAAGCAGCTTGGGAACTCCTAACGGAGTTTACCCAGTCCGAGAGTCTGCGCAAGCACGGGCTTGCCGTCGAGGCCTGCATGCGCGCGTGCGCGCGGAAATTTGGCAATGGCAGCGCCGAGGACGAGAATCTTTGGGGAGTCGTCGGATTAATTCACGACTTCGATTATGAGCGCTGGCCGAGCCTTGAGGACCATCCCTACAAAGGCAACGCGATTCTGAAAGAGCGCGGTTGGCCCGAAGTGATCACGCACGCCATCATGTCTCACGCCGAGTACACCGGCGTGACGCGCGACACCCCGATGGAGAAAGCACTGTTCGCCTGCGACGAGCTGGCAGGATTCATCACCGCTGTGGCGCTCATCAAGCCGGGAAAGTCGCTGGCGGAGGTCGACGCCAAGTCGGTGCGAAAGAGGATGAAGGACAAGGCCTTCGCGCGCAAGGTGAACCGCGACGACATCATTCACGGCGCAGCCGAACTCGGCGTCGATCTTGATGAGCACATCGCGTTCTGCATCGAAGCGATGAAACCGATCGCCGCCGAGTTGGGATTGGATGGCAGCGCGGCGAAGACCGCGTGAGCGGTTCGGCTCAACAAGAATCATCGCGCAGTATCTGCAGCGCCAACAGGCCACACGATTCGTAGGAAAACCCTATGCTAGAATTCGCTCACGCTCGGGCGAAAAATCAGCCGCGTCGAGCGCTACCAAACTTCCTCATAAATTGACCTGGTAATGCGGAGATCCGGTGGGTAGCGAAGCCAACAAATCAGATCCCAACGTCACTACTGCCACTCTAGCCTGCAGCCAGTGCGGAGCCAGCCTGCCGGAGGGCTCGCAATTCTGCCTGAAATGTGGCAAACCGATCAGCGTCGGCTCGAAAAAGACCGATGCGACGGACTCTTCGCCCGAAGTGCAAATCCTTCCGGTCGCAGTTCCGCCCAAACCGCGCAAGCGGCGCGTGTTTCTCTGGGTGATGCTGGCGTTGTTTCTCCTGGCAGTCGCGTGGGTCGTGACCAGCGACAGCTTCGTGGCGCAAGGCATTCAGGAGCTAGTGGGATGGAAGCACGACCAGTCCATCCTGGACACGCCCTTTACGGTGGGGCCGCACACGTTCCGCTACTACAAGTTCTCCTTGCCGGAAGGCTCGATGAACGTGTCGATTGTGGGCGAGTTCACATCTGCGATGGATACGCGTGGCGGCAAACAGGACGACAGCTCCGACAACAACATTGAAGTCTTCGTTTTGAGCGAACCCGCTTTCACCGTCTGGGAGAAGGGATACGCCACCAGTTCAGTTTACGAGAGCGGCCGTGTCGCGCAAGGCTCGCTGCAGAGCGTGCTGCCGCCGGGCGCGAGAATCTACTATCTCATTTTCAGCAACAAGTTCGCGCCCAAGACCGCGAAGAGCGTCCACGCCACCGTGCTGCTCCGCTACAAGAGCTGGCTGCCGCGCTGGGTGCGGGCGATGAAGGAACGGTTCTGGAGCTGGATCGGGGCGTAACTGCCGATTTGGCCTCGGAGGACGTTACTGAGGCTTCGCGGGAGCTGTCTCCTGTGCTGGCGGCGAGTCGGATGGTGGCTGCTTGCATTGTTTGCGAGCATCTTCCAGGTCGGCGAGCTGATAGTCAGGGCGCATGACCACGATGCGCCCACCCTTCTGTTGTAGCTCGCGAACGTCGCCATCACCGAGCTCCGAACGCCACTTAAAACCGGGCGGATAGTCGCCTTCTACGAAATCAAACGGCCGGTGAGGGTGGAGGCGCGACATGTTCTCAGAGAACTTGTGCACGTGGCGTTTCACGATGACACAGGGCTGGTCCGCTGCGAGAGCCGCGGGACAGATCAGGATAACGCATATCCAAAGCGGTCGATTCGCAAAGCTCACTGTACACCTCCGCCGAGCAGTTGCTGCAGATCCGCTCTTGGGGTACGCATTGTACTACCGCATCGACTCTTCGATTTCTGAAATCCAGTCCGGACGCTTCAACACTTCGCGCGGCTTGGGGCCGTCGGCGGCACCTACGATGCCATCCTGCTCCATCAGGTCGATGAGGTGCGCCGCACGGCCGTAGCCGATGCGCAGGCGGCGCTGCAGCAGGGAAGTCGAGGCCTTGCCGAACTCGACCACCAGTTTCACAGCGTCGTTGTACAGGGGATCGTCTTCGCCCTCGCCGTCGTCGAGCGGACCGCCGTCGTTGGTGCCGATCGCAGGTTCGTGCTCGTCTTTCGGCACTTCGAGGAAGCGCTCCTGATACTCAGCCGTGCCCTGCGCCTTCCAGAACTCAACCACCGCAGCAATTTCTTTCTCGGTGACGAACGGTGCGTGTAGCCGGTGTACGCGCGCCGATCCTGAGGGCAGATAGAGCATGTCGCCCTTGCCGAGCAAGGCCTCGGCGCCGTTGGCGTCGAGAATGGTGCGCGAGTCAACTTTCGTCGCGACGCGGAAGGAAACGCGCGCTGGGAAGTTCGCCTTGATCAATCCCGTAATCACATCGACCGAGGGCCGTTGCGTCGCGAGCACCAGGTGAATGCCGACGGCGCGCGCCATCTGCGCCAGCCGCGTGATCGATTCCTCGACGTTGGACGAATCGAGCATCATCAGGTCGGCCAGTTCGTCGATGATGATGACAATGTAGGGAATTGGCTTGTCGTCAGCTTCTGATTCTTCGGCGAACAGGCTGGGCGTCTCCGACTGATCGAACAGGCGGTTGTACTGATCAATATTGCGCACGCCTTTCGAGGCCAGCAGCTTCAGCCGCCGCTCCATTTCGCGCACGGCGTTACGCAGCGCATTGGCCGCAAGTTTCGGCTCGGTGATGATGGGCGTGTAAAGATGCGGAATGCCTTCGTAGTTGCCGAGTTCGAGTCGCTTCGGGTCGACCAGAATCAGTCGCACCTGATCGGGCGTCGCCTTGTACAGGATCGACATGATCATGGCGTTGATGGCCACGCTCTTGCCCGTTCCAGTCGATCCTGCGATCAGAAGGTGCGGCATGCCCGTCAGTTCGGCGGTGACGATGCGGCCATTGATGTCCTTGCCCATCGCCAGGGTGAGCTTCGATTTCGAGCCCAGAAATTCCTGCGACTCGATGTTCTCCCTCAGCCAGATGATTTCGCGCTGCCGGTTCGGCACCTGAATGCCGACCGTGCTCTTGCCCGGCATGCGCTCGATGAGAATGCTTTCGGCCTTCAGCGCCAGGCAAAGGTCGTCCGAAAGATTGGTGATGCGGCTGTATTTGATGCCGGCTTCGGGCTTGAACTCGAATGTGGTGACGACCGGGCCGGGATTGATCTGCGTGACCTGACCGTGCACGTCGAACTCGGCGTACTTCTCCGTGAGCACCTGCGCTAGCAGCTTGAGTTCGTCGGCATCGACGGCCTGCTGCTCGTCAGGACGTTGCAGCAGGCTGCTCGAGGGCAGTTTGTAGCCGCCGGCGATGCGCGGCATCGTGGTCTTGGCCTTGTGGCCGCTGTCGGCGCGCTCGGAAACTTCGGGGTCGGAAACGTTTTCGGTGGGCAATGCTTTCGGGAGCGAATCCGCGAGGATTCCGCCACTGCTGGCCGCTGTCTGGGGTACGGGCTTCTCCGCGGTCTCCTCGGCGGTCCCTCCTTCGGCCATCATGCGCTCGATACCGGTTCGGCGGGGGTCGGATGCTGAGACGGGTTGCGTAGTCTGCGGACGCGACTGGATCAACTGCGTCTTCACTACCGGCTTCGAGATGCGGCGCTGCTCCAGTTCCTTCTGCTGGCGCCTGCGGGCACGCTCCTCTTGCCAGTCCTTGTGGCGATTCCACAACGCAGTGGTGAAGGCGAAGCGAGTCGGCGCCCACAATTGAAGGGATGAGAATGAAAAAGCGGTCGAAAGATACAGCGCGACCGCGAGAATCGTCGCGCAGACGATGTAAGCGCCCACGAGATTCAAGTAGTGAATGAGAAAGTCGCCGACCACGCGGCCGAGCAAGCCTTCGATCGGAATCACGTGCAGCCAGCGCAAATGCCCCGGCAGAAGCGCCAGCAGCGCCGGGACGAACATGACCAGCCAGATCCCGCCCAGGCTCTTGGCCACCGGCGACTGCACTTTGATCGAACGAAACCAGCGCAGGCCGAGCATCGTGGGGAAGATCGCGAGCAGGAATGCACCGACGCCGAAGAACTGCAAGAGAGCATCGGCAGTGTAAGCGCCCACCACGCCGATCCAGTTGCGGGCGGCGTGCGAGCCGGTCAAGACCGAGGCGCTGTTCCACGAAGGATCGAGCGGAGAATAGGAGGCGAGCGAGAGGAAAAGGAGGAGCGCAGAGACGCACAGCAGGAATCCGACCAGCTCGTTGAGCCGCCGGTTCCCGGTGGGCACAAAAATAGTCGCCAGATAATCCATGAGGCCGGACTTACCCACCGGAGACACTACAGCCCTCCGGTGCCGCAATCGGCCAGAGCCCTTACATTATGCCAAGAAGCCGCTGTTGGGACAATCGAGGAATTGGACTGTAGTGCTCAGATGGTTTCCCGGAGAGCGGCCTATCGGCTACGACAGATGGCGAAGCTGATGCAGACGAAGTAGAATTCCGCGGAGCTTCACTGCAGGTGCATCACAAACGCCAGTGCGATTACGACGACGCCCGCGATAATGCGATAGACGATGAACACGCGCAGGCTGTTTGATTGCAGGTAGCGGATCAACCAGGCGATCGCGGCATAGCCCACCAGCGCAGAAACGACAATTCCCACCAGAAACGGTGCATGCATGCCGGCGGGAAGGCCCTCTTTGCGAAGTTCATGGGCTTTGAGCAGCGCAGCTCCGGCGATGAGCGGTGTCGAGAGCAGGAAGCTGAAGCGGACGGCGGCTTCGCGCGTCAGGTTGCGGAACAGGCCGGCCGTGATGGTTGATCCCGAGCGCGAGACGCCGGGAATAAGAGCGAAGGCTTGAGCTACGCCGATGATGAGGGAATCGACGAGAGAAATTTGCGTCAGCGGCTTGTTGAGGGTGCCGACTTTTTCTCCCAGCCACATCAGAAGGGCCACGACGATGAGGGCACTGGCGATCAGAAAAATGTGCTCGCGGAAGTATTCTTCGGCATTGTGCTCCAGTAGCTTCCCGGCGATGCCGCCAGGAATTGTAGCGAGGGCCAGAAACCAGAGTAGCATTCGCTCTTCCTTTTGCTCTTCGACGGTCAGGTTCGTATCGGAAGCACCCGATTCCGAGAAGCGAACAACTTTTCCGCCCAGCGCCGCGCGCACGATCTGGAACCAGGTTCGCCGAAAGTAAAAGAGCACCGAAACCAGGGTTCCGAAGTGCAGAGCAACGTCAAAGCTGAGCTCGTGCGCCGGCGAGAGCTCGTTCCAGCCGAGCAGGCGCCGCACGATGATGAGGTGTCCGGAGCTGGAAATGGGGATGAATTCCCCCAGTCCTTGAACGATGGCAAGAACCACTGCTTGATAGATGGGCAAGGTCAGTCCGTGTTTCGATCAGGATGGTGCGACGGTTGAATGTAAAAGATAAAAGAGAGTCTTTGCGCGCGCAAGAGCAAGATGGCGGTTGTTCCCGGCGGAGCATCCTCACACCTGCGGTCGGTCCAATTTCTTCTTTCGATAAATCAGGATCGCACGCACACTGGCATAAAGCGCGGCGTTCAGGAGTGCAATTAGTATCCAGAGGAAGTACTACGGGCGCGTACCCATTTCTACATCGCGGATAAAAATCCATAACAACGAGGGAGGGCAGAGGACAACGAAGACGAGCATCGCGACCGGGTTGAGCGCGTGGACCAGACTTCCAGAATGAGCCGATAGGAGAAAAGTGCAGCCGTGACTCCAAAGCCTAACTTTGCGAAGCGAAAAATCGCTCGAAGATGAGGCGGCATACCGTCAGTTGCTCGCATTCCCCCAGGTCGGAACGCCCTGCTGCACATAAAAAATCAGCTTCTGCGCCCGCAAGGCCCAGTCACTCTGGCCATACTGACCCACGATTCTCTGCGCCAAGGCTAGCGAGCGGTTCTTCGATTCTTCCGATTTTTTCTGATTGGCTTCTGTCTTGTAGATTTCGATCAACGCCGAGCGGCGCCAGGCGGCATCATACAGCGCTTCCGCCGCGGCCGGAGACTGTTCGTGGTCCTTGGCGTAACTCTCATACAGATCGGCTTCTTTGTCCGGGCACTTCGACGCACCCTGCCAGTCGCCGCAAAGTTTGTTCTCGATGAGGTGAAATGCGGCGAGGTCGGCCCACTTAGTGCCGGGAAATTTCTTCATTACCAGCCGCATCCACTGTTCGTCGATCTGGCCGCGCATGTAAGCTTCGCGCTCGCGCGCCGAAGGACGCGTCATTACGTCGGAACGCTCGATTTGCCAGCGAACGTCGGCGGCGCGGTACAGGCCCTCGGCCGCCAGCGGCGATGTGGGAAACAGGTCATAGACGCGATAGTAAAGCCGCATGGCATCCTGCGCGGCATCGCGGCGTCCACGGCGGCGGCTGGCTTGATCTTCGGAATCGGCAGCCTCGCCGAACACGATCTTGTCGCCGTTGGGCGTCGAGTTCGTGACCAGTGCCTTGCTCGAGACCCATCCCGTGACGGTTTTGCCGCGCGATTCGGGATCATCTTCGTCAGCGTCCCGCCTCGGTTCCTTGAGAATTGCCTCCACTTGGGTCCAGTCGTGCGTCGAGTTGAGAATGATGAGTTCGTGTCCGCGTTCTGCATCGGCGAGTTTGGCGGCGTCGGCGCTGGGGGAGACGCGAACGGATTCCTCGGCCACCAGAGTGCCGCGCGGTCCTTGCCCGAAGGCGAGGTTCGTGAAAAACAGCAAAGCAGCGGGAAGGAGAACCAAGTGCAACTTCATAATTAGATTATTCGCTGGATGCACCTTGCTTGCAACGGGTCAGGACCGGCGCAGTTGCTCAAGCATCGCCGGCTCGATGTTTCCGCCGGAGATAATGGCGACGTTGAGCTTCGTATTGGGCAAGTGAGCGCGCCGGAAAAGGAATCCGGCGGCGGCGACAGCGCCGCTCGGTTCGGCCACAGTCGCGGGATTCGCAGCGAGCAGCCTCATGGCTTGCCGGATTTCGTCTTCGGTGACGGTGACGATGTCATCGACATACTTCTGCATGTGCTCGAAATTGATGGTGCCGATGCTCTGCGTGCGCAGGCCGTCGGCGATGGTGCGGGAGACTTGCTCGGCAGGGAACTGAACGATCTTTCCGGCGCGTAGGCTGGCTTGGGCGTCTGCGGCAAGTTCGGGTTCAACGCCAATGACTTTGACCTTGGGGTTAGTTAGCTTGACTGCCGTGGCGACGCCCGAGATGAGGCCTCCGCCGCCGATGGGCGAAAAGACGGCGTCGACTTCAGGCATGTCTTCCAGGATTTCCAGCCCGATCGTACCCTGGCCGGCGATGATTTTTTCGTCGTTATAGGGAGGGACGATGATGTATCCGTGCAGCGCGGCGAGTTCTTCGGCTTTAGCTTTGCGCTCATCGCTGCCGGGACCGACGACGACGATTTCCGCCCAAAGTTTGGCCGTCGCTTCGCGCTTGATGGTGGGTGCGTTGTTGGGCATTACAATAACCGCTTTCACCTTGAGTGCTCGCGCGGCATAGGCGACGCCTTGCGCGTGATTGCCGCTGGAGTAGGAAATGACGCCGCGTTTGCGCTCTTCATCGCAGAGCGATGCGATCTTGTTGTAGGCCCCACGCAGCTTGAACGCACCGATGGGCTGCTGGTTTTCGGGCTTGAGCAGCAGCCGGGCTTCGCCCGGCCGGACAGCCGAGGGCGGCTGTCCCCACGTGGTCTGTGGCAGCTCGATCAGCCGTGTGCGAACGGCGACACCCCGGATGCGTGATTGGGCGGAGTGAAGGTCGGAGAGGGTGATCATCGGGCTCAGGCTGCAGTTTCCTAGATCTCTAGGATCACGGGCATGATCAGCGGGCGCTTCTGGCTTTGCTTGGAGATATAGCGCTTGAGGTCGGCGCGGATTTTCTCTTTGATTACGCCGTAGTCGCCTTTTTCTTCCTCGCTCGATTGCTCGAGCGTTTCCATGACGATCTGACGGGCACCATCCATGAATCCATCTTCACCGACGTTGAAGCCGCGGGTCACGATTTCAGGAGCCGTTTCGACCTCTCCTGACAGCTTGTTGATGGCAATGATGGGCAGTACGATGCCGTCTTCGCTCAGGTGACGGCGGTCTTTGATGATGAGGTCTTCCACCACGTCGGTGCGGTTTCCGGAGTCGATGCAGACGCGGCCGACATTCACCTTGCCCGTCTTGCGTGCACCGAGTTCGTCGAATTCGAGAATGTCGCCGCTCTCGATCAGCATGGCCTTGCCCACAGATCCGTGCATGGCCGCCGCCATTTCTGTGTGCAGCTTCAGTTGTCGGTACTCTCCGTGGATGGGAATGAAGTAGCGCGGCTTGACCAGATTGATGATGAGCTTGAGTTCTTCCTGGCTGGCGTGTCCGCTGACGTGCACAGGCGGCGACGTTCCATCTTCATAAATCACGTGCGCCTCGCGGCGGAAAAGGTGATCGATCATGCGGTAGATCGTCTTTTCGTTGCCCGGGATAATGCGCGACGAGAGGACGACGGTGTCGCCCTTTTCGATTTTGGCGTGTTTGTGATTGTCGACAGCGGCGCGCGAAAGGGCCGACATGGGCTCGCCCTGCGTGCCGCTGATCAGCACGCAGACTTTCTCCGGCGGGAAGTTTTTCATCTCGCCGGGATTGATGATGAGGCCCTCGGGAGCTTCGATGTAGCCAAGGTCTTCGGCAATTTCGGCAGAGTTGTTCATCGACCGGCCGATGAACGCGATCTTCCGGCCATGCTCGCCGGCGAGCTCGACGGCAAGCTTGATGCGGTGAATCGAAGACGAGAAACACGAAATGAAAAGCCGGCGCCGGGTGTGGGCGAAAACTTCGTCGAACTTGCGGCGGACGGCGCGCTCGCTGGGTGTGTATCCCTTGCGCTCAACGTTGGTGGAATCCTGAAACAGCGCCAGCACGCCGGTTTTGCCGTACTCAGCGAACGTATGCAGGTCGAACAACCGGTTGTCGGTGGGCGTGGGGTCGACCTTGAAATCGCCAGTGTGGATGACGACGCCGAGCGGCATGTGGATGGCCAGCGCGACGCAGTCCACCAGGCTGTGCGTCACCGCGATGGGGTGGATCGTGAACGCTCCGACCTTGAAGCGCTCGTTGGCGCGAATCTCGCGCAAGTCGGCGTCATCGAGCAGGCCGTGCTCGTCGAGTTTGTCTTCGACATAGGCGAGCGTGAACTCGGTGCCCCAGACCGGCACATTGAGTTCCGAGAGAATCCAGGGCAGCGCGCCGATGTGGTCCTCGTGGCCGTGCGTGAGGATGATGCCGCGGACCCGCGAGCGGTTTTCGATGAGATACCGAATGTCGGGAACGACGATGTCAACGCCGAGCAGTTCAGCTTCGGGAAACATGAGGCCGGCGTCAATGACGATGATGTCGTCGCCCCAGCGCACGGCCATGCAGTTCATGCCGAACTCGCCCAGGCCGCCGAGGGGAATGATCTGAAGTTTTCCGCTGGGCATGAGGTAAGGATGATGCTAGCAGGAGCAGTACCCAGTTGCCAGTACCCGGGCCCCAGCTGCCAGAGCTGGGCTGCGCTGAGTGCTGAGTAGCGGGCTCGTCGATGGCATTCCGGTTCGGCGTGCGATAAGGTTGAAGGAATGGCGGAACAGCGCAAATCGTGGCTGCGACGGCGCGTGGAGAACGCGCTGGTTACGGGATTGACGCGCGCGTACTCGACGGTGCGCGTGGATCCGGCGAAGTTTTTGTTGCACCTCCGGGCGGCGTATGGCTTGCCCATCAGCGGATATCACGGCGTCCATTCGCTGGAAATCGGCGAGCTCGATTCTGTAACCGACTCGATTATTCGCAGCGGAATGAAGCTGGCCGCTCTTGAAGGCGCAGGGCTGGGGATGGGCGGGCTGCTGACAATCGTGTCCGATCTCGGGATTCTGTCGGCAATCACCATGCGCACGATTCAGAAGCTGAGCCTGCTCTACGGATTCGAATTCAACACCGACGACGAAATCGCCGAATTATGGATTGCCGCCGCCAGCGCGGCGGGTGTAGACATCAGCCGGGAACTGCTCGAGAAAGAAGTGGTCAACAAATTCGTGCCGCGCGTGATCCAGCGCATTGCGGCGAGGGCCAGCGCCGAAGTAGTCGAGAAGTGGGCGGGTCGCATGATTCCGCTCGCCAGCGGCGCGATCGGAGCCGCGCTGAACTACTGGTTTGTACGGGCGTGGGGAGAACGAGCGAAGGCGCATTTTCGGGCGCGGCATCTGCAGTTGCGGCAACGAACCGAACGAGTAGCTGCGGACGAGCGGACCACGCGGCCGCAGCTTGTGCCCCCGAGCTAATCAGCTAGCCGGCGGTGGATTTGAAAACTGTCAGTCCGCTACCCGGTTCAGCGCAGCCAATCTTCTAATTCAATTCCGCGCTCGGTTTTCTCGTCGCGGTATTTCACGATCACCGGTGTGTAGAGCGACAGATTCCATTCGGCAGCTTTACCTTTTTTCACTGCGCGTGACCCAGGCACGACCACAGCATTTTCCGGAACTTCCAGCGGCGCGTCAGACGTTGCACGGTAGATTTCGCTTTTGACCAGATCGTAGAGCGGCGTTGATCGCGTCAGGATTGTGCCTGCCCCGAGGACCGCGCGAGCACGCACGAGCGTGCCTTCGAAGATGCCGCAATTTCCGCCCACCAGCACGTCGTCTTCAACTATGACGGGCGAGGCATTCACCGGTTCGAGCACTCCTCCGACCTGTGCCGCAGCGCTCAGGTGCACGCGCTTGCCGATCTGGGCGCAGGAGCCGACCAGCGCGTGCGAATCAATCATGGTGCCTTCGTCAACATAGGCACCGACGTTGATGAACATCGGCGGCATGCAGATCACCGATGGCGCTACATACGCACCCAAACGTACGGAAGATCCGCCGGGAACGACGCGCACGCGGTCGGCGACCGAGAAATGGCGGGCAGGGAAGGTGTCCTTGTCGACGAAGGACAAACCGGCAGACATTTCTGCGAGCGCGCCGAGACGAAAGCCGAGCAGGATACCTTGTTTAACCCAGGGGTTGACCGTCCACCGGCCATCTACTTTTTCGGCGGCACGGATCTTGCCCTGCGTGAGTTGGTCGCGGAATTCAAAGAATGTATTTCGCGCTGCGGGATCGTTTTCGACTTCGCCTTGGGCAGCCAGGCGCTCGATGGAGGATTTCAACCGTCGGACCTCAGCCGCCAGACCTTGGACTTCAGACGCGGAATTCTTACTCATGTCTTCTCGCGGGTTCTCAATTGCCGAAGAGCACAAGAATATCAGGATCGAATGTTTCCAAGGTCTCAGGTCCGACGCCCGCGGGCTGAGCGGCGCTTCACACGCACTTGCATTCACTCCTGATGAGAACACCCGTCATGGCATGCGCGGCTTCGCGCGCGGCAGCGACCGTCGAGTAGGGGCCGTGCCAGCGGGCGTGGTTAGTGTCATGGCCGGCGGGGCGCCCCTTGCCGTTGCTGCACTGGCCGCAGGAGCCGCGATGCAGCACGATTTTGTGCGGTCCGGCAGCCCAGTTTTCGTAAATGAAAAACTCGGCCGCGGCCGTCGCCCCGGAGGGCTTGCTGATCAGCCCAACTTCCGTCGCGACCTTTTGCAGGCGCGAGCGGGTGTCGCGGCGCATGGGCACGAGCGGCAGTCGGTAGACCTCTTCGATTTTGCCCATCATTGCGAGAACTGCCTTGACCGGCAGCGGGCTCGATTCGATGAAATTCGCCTGCATCAGCGGCAGATACTTGCGCTGCAGGCTGCGCGCGGTTGTCCAGTCGTTGGCGAGCGCGGCGCGCGTGAGCGCGGCCATCTCGTGCGGAATTTCGTTCGACGCAACCGAGATCACTCCGACTCCACCCAGCGCGATCACCGGCAGAGTGACGGCGTCGTCTCCGGAAAGCACCAGAAACGTCTCCGGCACTGCGCTGATCGCCTCGGCGATCTGGGTCATGTTACCGCTGGCTTCCTTCACGCCGACGATGTTGGGAATCTCGGCGAGCCGTGCCAGCGTGGCGGGTTCAAGGTTGGCCGCGGTGCGGCCGGGCACGTTGTAAAGAATGACTGGCTTGTCGATGACGGCTTCGGCGATCGCCTTGAAATGGCGGTACTGGCCCTCCTGCGTGGGCTTGTTGTAGTAGGGCGACGCGGTGAGGATCGCGTTTACGCCGGGCCGAGCGGCGAGTTCCTTGGCCTTTTCGACCGCGTCGTGCGTGGCATTCGAGGTGGCGCCGGCGACGATGGGCACGCGCCCGGCCGCGACTTCGATGGTCGTGTCGACGACGTGCAGCCACTCGTCGTGTGTGAGAGTCGGCGTCTCGCCCGTGGTGCCGCAGGGTACGAGAAAGTCGATGCCCGACTCGATCTGCCACGCGACCAGGTTGCGCAGGGCCGCGTCGTCGACGGAGCCGTCCTGACGAAAAGGTGTGACGAGAGCAGTGCCACAGCCACGGAGTTGCATGGGTTAAGCATAGCGCGAATGGGGGGAGAGGGAAAATCTCAGGGAGGATCAAGACGGGTGCGCAGATTGATAACCCGTTTGCACTCTTCTAATATCTGAGGAACATTGAAGTCCTGATCGAGTCCTCCAAAAGATACAAGCTCATTCGGACAGCCTGCCTCGAAGCAGAGCAGCCATATCTCGTAGGCTCCGGACAGGGGTTCCTTTTCGCCAGAGAGGATTTCCTTTGCTGTTTGTTTCGCAAGGAATATCGACGCTTCCTGCTTAGATAGCCCCGCAATACCCATCTCTGCCAGCGCCCTCTCAGGTGGGTCTCCAAGATCGAAATAAGATGGCTTTACAAAAGAGGCAAGCCTCCGGATGGCGCTACCGTCGTATCCAAGTTCGAGTGCATTCACAGCCACGTCCGGCAGGTCAGCATACGCAAGCCTTCCCAACGCAAACTGGGCTATCGCCTGATTGAGTTTGGAGCGCAGGGCCGTCATTGCGTTGCTCGCAGAATTTCTATAATTCTCGCCACACGTCCTTGAAATCGTAAAAGCCTTTCTTCCCGGCGAGCCACTCGGCGGCGCGGACGGCGCCTTCGGCGAAGCCGCAGCGGGATTTGGCGTCGTGGCAGAGA
>JASHPH010000043.1 GCA_030038255.1 Candidatus Sulfotelmatobacter sp.
CACTCGTCTGTTGCTGCCCCGTGTTCGCCGCGTTTGCCTCTCCTGCGCGAACCCACTAAACTCGAAATTCTGCGCGAACAATGCCGCCCGTCCCCGGCGGCTGCGCTGCAGGAGCCCGGAGATCGCTCTTGGAGATTCTCGACCTCAGGCATTTTTCGTCCGTTGACCTTCGCCCGCTGCTCGACGATGAGACACAACTGTGGTCGCGTCTGCTCTCCTGGGATTACGCCGGATCGGCGGAAATGATTCTGCGCTACGTGGACGCAAAGATCCTGCCCGGCTATGCCGCGGTCGACCGGGGGCGCGTCTTCGGTTATTCCTTTTTCGTCTATGAAGGCAATAAGGGAGTGATCGGCGATCTTTACGTGGTTAACGGCAACCGCCTGCCCGATGCTCACCAGGTTGAGTTGCGCCTGCTCTCGCACGTGATCGAGACACTGCAGCAATCTCCGGGAATCCGTCGCGTCGAGGCGCAGCTTCTGGCCCACGACGCCAACGTCGTGTCGCGTCCGTTCCTTGAAACTGGATTCCAGCGCCACCCGCGGCTCTTCATGGTACTGCCACTTGAGAAATCTGTGCAGCAGCAAGCTGGTCCGCATCCCGACGTTGAGATTCGTCCGTGGATGGAAGCTGACTACCAACCCTCGGCTGCCGTGATCACCGCTGCCTACCGCGGCCACGTCGACGCACAGATCAACGATCAGTACCACACGCTCAGCGGTTCGCTGCGCTTCCTGAACAACATTGTGCGGTTTCCCGGTTGTGGCATCTTCGACCCTGAGTCGTCGTTTGTCGCGCTCGATCGTAAAGCACGCGGCGTTATCGGGCTGATTTTGTGCTCGCGCGTGCGCAACGACGTGGGTCACGTCACGCAGGTGTGTGTTTTGCCCGAGTATCGGTCGCGGCACATTGGGGAATCGCTGCTCGCCGCCACCGTGGCGAACCTGCGGAAGAGAGGTTTTTCCATGCTCTCGCTGACCGTGACCGAAGCGAACGTGCGCGCCGTGGCCCTATACCGCCGCTTGAACTTCGACACGAAGAGGATTTTCGATGCGTTTGTGTGGCAGGGCTGAAAAGCAGCCGTCAGCTATCAGCCGTCAGCTTTCAGCTTGGAGAACTGCAAAAGGCGGATGCGCATTCTTGGGCGATTGCAGGGACGCTAACAGCTGAAAACTGAGAGCTAAGAGCTATCTTCTCAGCAGCCACATCGCCCATCCGGCCACGATCGCTCCGCCGAGGAACATCACGAAGCAGTAAAGGCCGTAGCGAAACATTTCGCGCGTGGTCTCGCGATGCGTGATGCCAAACACGATGGAAGCGAACAGCGCGAACACTACCGCTGCGCTGAAGTGGTTGAGAACGATGGTCACGAAACTCCTCAGGTTTCAATGTTCAAAGGTTCATTGTCTCAAAGACAAGACCTTCGGATTTTCTAAATCTTGAATCTTTGAAACTTTGCCACCTTGAAACTTTGTTTTATTGCTTCTTCCCAATCGCAATGTGATATGCGTCCGCGACCGAAATAAAATTCAGCAGCCCGGCAACGATCATGAATTTCGTTCCATAGTCGGCGGTGGCAAATGCAATCGCGCCCTGACCCCAGTCCATGGCCAGCGTCACAATGTAGAGTGCGCCCGAACCCACATCTCCAACGAAGCCGAGCATATCGAGAATGTCGCCACCGTTCGCCTTGTAAATGCGGCCCTGCATGGCGAGTCCGAGCAGGAACAGCGTCACGACCGAAATGAACAGCAGGCCGCCGCGAACCCAGCGCTTCTGAATCATGTGCCCTGCACCAGGAATCAGCCACCCGATCGCAGGGGCGAGCACCGACATCATGCTCACGGTTTCCGTCGGCACAGCTTTCGCTTTTTCTGTTGTGGAATTCGCCATCTAAATCGTCACAATCTCGCGTTGAATTTTCCCGGTCACTTCCGCCGACCTGGCGCGAACCAGCACGTTCACCTCGCTGCGCACGCCAAACTCCGGCAGGTAGATGCCGGGCTCGATCGAGAAGCAGGAGTTGGGAAGAATCTGCCGCTCGTCGTGAATCTCGAGATCGTCCATGTTGGCGCCATTGGAATGGACGTCGGTCCCGATGGAATGTCCCGTACGGTGAATGAAATAGTCGCCGTAGCCGGCTTTCTGAATATAGCCTCGTGTGGCGCGGTCGACTTCCCATCCGGCGATGCGGCGTCCTGCGCTGATCGCATCCACCACGGTCTTCACGCCCGCATCACGCGCCCCGCGAACGATCTCGAAAATCTCGCGCATGCGCGCCGAGGGCGCGGAGCCGACAAAGCCCATCCAGGTAATGTCGTAATACACGGCGTCCGGAGTATTTTTCTTTCCCCAGACATCAAGCAGCACAAGATCGCCTTCGCGAATCGGCACGGGATGACTCGCGCTCGGTTCATAGTGCGGATTGCCGGCATTCGCATTCACCGCGACAATCGGTGGATCGTCGGTTACAAGATTCTCGCGCTTGAATGCCTCCATGAACCACTGCTGGATCTCATGTTCCTTCGTTCCGCCATTGCGAACCCGGCGGCCTATTTCCTCGAATGATTCGGCGACAATGGAATCGATGCTGTCGCGCGCCGCGAAGTGCGACTGGATCTGCGCGTCGGTCCACGTGGATTCAAACTGCGCCACCAGATCGGCCGAACTGACAATGTTCTTGCCCAGTCCACGCACCAGATCGATCGTTCCGCCATCCACCAGCGATACGTAAAAAACAATGTTGTTGGGCGAGTACTGCATGGCGAGGTCGCGATAGTTCGCCAGAATCCCTTTAAGCTTGTCGAAGAGTTCCTGCCATCCGGAATACTGATGCTTTTTGCCCGGCAGGGAATCGAGATGCCCAGCTTCGATCTTGTGCACCAGCTTTGCCGGTTCGCCGTCCGCTGGAAGCAGATAGAACCAGCGCCTCGTCACCATCAGGCTCGCAGGCAAGCCGAGCACGCGATACGCAATGGGATCGCGGTGATGATGGTCGTAGAAAAGCCACGCGTCGATATTGCGTTCGCGGAGCGCAGACTGGATGGCAGCGAGGTTCATTGGCAAAATTCTATTGTAATCAAGTGCCGGGATTTGGGCGAATTGGCGGCCAGCGGGGCGGCCCGTCGTGCACCTGTTGTGGGCGATTGTCGTGGTCGCGCTCTACCCGCTGTGCTGCTGGTCCGCCGGCGTGCGCCCGGCGGAGTGACGCATGGTTGAGCTACTTCTGACTTGTCTTGAGAATTCGCTTTCGTGTGGTTGGCGGCAGCGTCTCGCACGCCGTGCGCAGCACCAGCCGCGGGGCTCGCCCTCGAATCTTCATCAGGTACGGGACCGTCCGCTTCGCGTCGTATTTTGCGGCCTCGCGCAACAGCCAGCCCAGGCCTTTCTGCACCATGTCATCTTCGTCGCCGAGCAACATGTTGGAAAGCTTTACGATCTGCGAGAAGAACATCTTCGCCCGTGCCCCGCGAATCAACGCAACACATGCCGCTCTCCGGTGCCAGCGATCTTTCGACTTCGCCCAGCGGAAGACGGCCTTGGCCCGCGCCGGCTTCGCGGCCATCATCGGCGCGATCAAATCATGCACGAGTGCATCGTGATCGGCCCAGCTGCTGATGCGGTCGAGCCACGCCTCGAACACCTTGAACTCGCGATCACCGCATTGCGCGTCCAACTTCTCGAGCAGGAATACGGCGGCGACTTTTTCCTCCAGCACGGACCCAGAAAACAGCTGGTCCGCAACCTGAACCAGAAAAAAATCGTGTTCTCGCAGAATCTCTTTGCGGCAACGGCGCATGGCGCGCCGCAAGTCTGCCGTATGCCATCCGTGCGACTTGATCTCTTTCTTGAAGAACCACTGCACTCCGGCAGCATGCTCCGCCGAGCCCCCGCCTCTTAGGATGCTTCGAATCTGCACCGCCACCTCTTCCGGCCTTGCATCAGATGAGGCCATCAGTTCCACTCCACAAAGAAGAGGCGGCCGCACAGGCCGCCTCGAATGTGCTGAATCATCCCGTACCCTAAGTCCTAAGCCGCGCGGCTCGTCACCGTAGCCGGACGATAACCGCATTCGCGCGCCTTCTTCAGGGCCTGGATGGCCTCGTCCGGAGAAATCAGCGGAGTGGTCTGCACCGATTTGCAAGCCCCGCCCGCCGCAAATGCCATGGCAATGGCCGCAGCGCTCACGTTATCAGGCAAATCCGTGATTACCACCACGTCATAATCTCCGAACGAGAACCACGCCGACTCGATCTTGCCCCCGAGCTTCTCGATCGCGGGCCGCACTGCCTCAATTCGGTTTTGCGGATTCGCAACCAAGGCTTCCCATCCCTCGCGCGAATACGCGACCTGCTGCAGAAAATGTGGCATAGAACCTCCTTTGCGATTCCCTAACTGGGGGCGAATGATCCCAGACGCAGAGCCCGAAGTCAAGCCTTGGAAGCTGCATGGCGCCGTACGACGAAGTCATAAAGCCAGAGTGCCGCAGCCGTCGCCAATCCCACGCCCGTGACCGACCACCAGATCATCGCGGGCTGATGCTCGACCTCGCCAAAGTGATGCAGCAGAAACCCTCCAAAGGGTCCGCCGATCAGCGACCCGATTCCGATCGGCAGAAAAGCAAAGCCCATGTACGTGCCTTGCTGCTCGGCTGGCGCAAGCCGCGAAATGTAGTCATAATAGCGTGGGGCCTGCGTAATTTCTCCCAGGGCCAGCACGAACAGCGACAGCACCGCGCCCCATACTGTCGGCCGCAAAGCCAGAATGATCCACGATAGCGACGTGACCACTGTGCCCAGAATCACTGCGGGAAACGGAGGAATCTTCTGCGTCAGCACTCCCACAACCAATGTCAGACAGATCACCGTCAGCCCATCGGTGACCAGGATCCGTTCCACGTCAGCCTGCGAACTGATGTAGCCGTGAATGTAACCGGGCAAACTGATGTACTGCTGCCAGAAGACCACCCAGTAGCCGGTGAAGATCACCAGAAACCACATGAACCGGCTCATGCCAGCGAGCGCCAGCGCCAGCAACACAATCCAGATCCACGCGGGAACATTCCATTCGGGGCGCACCCACAAGGTGATTCGCAGAAGCAGCGCGACCATCAGCACCGGCAGCACAAGCCACGCCTTGCCGACAACGACGCAGAAGTTTCGCGCCACTTCCGCGATCGATGGCGGAGGCGTGTCCTCCGAGCGGCGCGGCTCGCGGAAAAAGACCAGCACTACGAAGAACATGGCTAAGACGCCGATAGCGCCGACGCGGTACACGTTCTCCACGCCGAGATTACGGTGCGCCCACGAGGCATAAAGGGGGCCGAGCGCTCCGCCGATGTTGACCATCGTGTAGTAGATCGAGTAGCCGATGGAGCGCACATTTTCTTTCGACGCGCGCGCCGTTGTTCCCGCCACGCACGGCTTGACCAGCGCGATGCCCAGCGCGGGCAACGCCAGAATGACTCCGACAAACAGCCCCAGTGGTACGGCACTCCGCATCGGGCCGAGCCATGATGCCCCGATGGAACCGATCAGAAAATATGCGACCGCTAGGATCAGATACGCCGTCGAAAGAGCGCGGCGGAAGCCGAGCCGGTCGGCAGCTGCTCCGCCAAAAATCGCCAGAAACCACACCATGCCGCCGAAAATGCCGGTCAGCGTTCCGGTTTGCTCGGTCGAAAAATTCAGCTTCTCCTGCAGGTACAGCGCGAGCGATGCGAATGCACCGTAGTAAGCCAGCCGCTCAAAAATCTCTGTGATGTTGGCAATCCAGAATGGCCGTTCAAACCCGGTGCGAATTTCGTGCAGACGTTCCGAGAAGGTCAAAGTGGCTCCCCGTTATTGCGTGGCGCGGGCGCTCCCGCCCGCGATCAGCTGCGCAACCGCGCGCTCACGTATCCGGCCGTCACGCCCGCCACCCGGATCACCTTGTTCCGGCTGCTCAGGCCGGAGGCAATGTTAACGGAACTTCGCGGCACCCGCAAAAGGTTTGCGAAGAATTCGATGCAGGCCTCGTTGGCACGTCCCTCGACCGGTGGTGCGGTCAGCGACACCTTCAGCGCGTCGCCCAACTCGCCAGTGATGGCGTTCTTCTTTGCCCGCGGATGCACCTTGACGGCGAACGTCACGCCGGCGGATGTTTCGTGAATGGGAACGCTGATCTTCAAGGCCGCTCCATCCTACAGGATGACAAAGGCCTGGCGTATACTCATCCGTTTGCTTAATTGATATTCCGCGAGGTGCTCTCATGCGCCGTATTTTCCTGCTGTTTCTCGTCTTTACGTTCGCGTTGTCTGCGGCAGGTCAGGCCAAGCATCCTTTTACTTTCGAAGACATGATGAAGCTGAAGCGCGTGGGCGAACCGCAGGTTTCGCCCGACGGCAAGTGGGTGATCTTCAGCGTGGTCGATGTCGATCTCGCGGCCAACACGAAGACTCCTCATGTGTGGATCGTTCCAACGGCGGGTGGCGAGGAGCGCGAGATCATTGCCGATCAGGATGCCGACCGCCCGCGCTGGGCGCCAGACGGGAAGCGGTTCGCGTTTCTTTCGACGAAAGAAGGTGGCTCGCAAGTCTGGATCGCGGATTTCGATGGTACGGCGGGAGTTGTGACTGCCGTGCACAAGCTTACTTCGATCGCTACTGAGGCCGGTGGTGAGCTGTGGTCGCCGGACGGCAAGCTCATCCTGTTCACTTCGGATGTGTATCCGGAATGCGATCGAGCGCTCATCTCCAACGGCCAGATTGATGCAGAAGGAAACTGCAACGCGGAGAAACTCAAAGCAGCGGAACAGTCGAAGGTTAAGGCCCTCATTTTTGATCACCTCCTCTACCGGCACTGGAATGCTTACAAAGAGGGGAAGCGGACCCACATATTCGTAGTGTTGTCCGATCCATTGCCCAAGGCCGAGGGGATACACTTACTCCCGGGAAACTACCACCTTCACTTTCCCCACGACCTTACCCCTGGCGACTACGATGCGCCAGTCTTCTCCCTCGGCGGTCAGGATGACTATGCGTTCTCTCCCGACGGGCAGGAGATTTGCTATGCATCGAATCATGACAAGAATCCGGCAGCTTCGACCAACAACGACTTGTGGACCGTTCCCGTTTGGGGAATGGAAGAGGACTCGCCCGCTGAAATCGCCAAGAAGACCAAGAACATCACCGCCGACAATCCGGCCAGCGACTCGACGCCGCTCTATTCGCCCGACGGACGCTACATCGCCTACCGCGCCCAGCAGCGTCCCGGAGATGAGAGCGACCGCTTCCGCCTCATGCTCTACGACCGCAAGACGGGGGAGAAGAAGAATCTGACCGAGGATTTCGATCGATGGGTGGGAACATTTGCGTGGTCACCGGATTCTAAAACGATGTATTTCGGCTCGGAAGACAAGGCGAAGTCGCCGATCTACCGTCTTCCGCTTGAGACCCCGGGCGCAATTGCGGAGATTGTTCCACTTTCAGGATACGACGACGACCTGAACGTCACACCGGATGGCAACAGTTTCTTGTTCACGCACATGTCGCTAAAGGCGCCAGTCGAAATCTATCGAGCGGACCTTGCCAAGGGGGACCAGCCCGGCGGTCGCGGTCCGAACGGGGAGCCCATGGTGGATCTGCGGACGGGCGTTGCGCACGTCACTCACCTTAATCGAGACTTGCTCAACCAAGTTGCCATGTCCCCACTCGAATCCTTCTGGTTTACCGGCGCGCACAGCGACAAGGTCGAAGGCTTCCTCGTCAAGCCGCCGAACTTTGACGAGCACAAGAAATATCCCGTGAAGTTCCTCATCCACGGCGGGCCTGAGGGCGCCTGGGGAGACGACTGGTCGTATCGCTGGAATCCCGAGTTGTTCGCGTCACCAACTTCTGGGTCATCAAATTCAACGACGAGCAGCGGCTACGTCGTCATCATGATCAACTTCCACGGCTCGACCGGATATGGGCAGAAGTTCATTGACGCCATCAATGGCGACTGGGGCGGCGCTCCATTTGAAGACCTGATGAAGGGCCTCGACTACGCCGAGCAGACGTATCCGTTCATCGACAAAAACCGCGAGTGCGCGCTGGGCGCGAGCTACGGCGGATACATGATCAACTGGATCCTCGGCCACACCGACCGCTTCAAGTGCCTGGTGTCGCACGACGGCATGTTCAACGCCGAGTCGGCCTGGGGCACGACCGAGGAGCTGTGGTTCAACGACTGGGAGTTCAAAGGCACGCCTTACGACAATCGCGAAAGCTACGTGAAGTGGTCGCCGCATCAGTACGCGAAGAATTTCAAGACGCCGACGCTGGTCATCCACGGCCAGCGCGACTACCGGCTCGACGTGAGCGAAGGCTTGCAGCTTTTCACCACGCTGCAGATGGAAGGCGTGCCGTCGAAGATGCTCTATTTCCCCGACGAAGGCCACTGGGTGCTGAAGCCGCAGAATTCGCGGCTGTGGTACAAGACGGTGAACGACTGGGTGGATTTCTGGACGAAGGATCAGGGGACTGCCCCGAAATAAACGTTCTTCGCGCAAGAACCGGGAAGGGCACGCCTTTCAGGCGTGCCGATTAGCGGCGAAAGAGAATTGGCTTCAGCCGCTGCGGTTGCCGAAGCGATTGCCCCAGAGGGTAGAGCCGTCGTCAGGATAAAAAGCGATGCGAAGCGGCAAAAGCCGTTCCTTCTCAACCGTATCCCTCACAAAGCGCAAGACACGGCCAGTTGCGGCTGGTCTGCGCCTCAGAACTGGAGTACGTCCACCTCCGCGCTATAGGTCGGGGACGCGCCCCAGGCCTGGCCGGTCATGTTGATAGTCCAGAACTCCACCGACTGGTTGGCTGAGACAGATCCGAGAACGAGCGCCGCTGCCGGCGCTCCGGATGGCTCGGCGATGAAATTTGAAGCCGACGGCAAGATGGCATTCGGCCAAGTGGGTGTGAGCTCTTCGGCAATGCTTCCCGAGTTTGGCTTCTCTGCAATATTTGTGGCGAGCAGGAAACTGGCTCCGGCGGCGGCCGCCGTAAAGACAGTTTTGTAGTACGGGTAAGTGGCGTTCGTCCAGTCGAGGAGGTTGTACTCGTAGTCTTTCAGCGGGCCTGATCCCGTGGAGGGGATGCCGAAGCCGATGACGTCGAGTTGATCCGTCGAATCGCAGGTGCCGCTGGGGCTGATCTGCTTGGTCTCGACCCATCCGGGACCCGCGTTGAAGGGAAAAATGGCCGGCGGCGTGAAGGTGAGGCCTGCCGGACCACCGGGTATTCCCACGTCGATCTCACAGTCGGGGTTTCCGTGAAAGACAAACAGGGTAGGGTCCGCCTGTATCTCTACCTGGCCGTTGACCCCCAGGACCGTTTCCTTGATTCCGCCCTGCTTCTGTGGCTGTCCCGGCCAAAAACCGAAGCCGAAGACAGAGAGCGAATAGGGGAAATCGACGCCGGAGGTCGAGACCGTCACGCTGGCGCCAGCGTGGTTGCGAAGGAAGGTGCAGCCGTACTGACTGTAACCAGTCGCCGGCCCGAAAGGCGGGGTCCACGACTGAGGGTTTCCCGTTTTCATCGGTCCACGCCAGGGTCGGCTTGACCGTTGAATCCCAAAGGGCAATGCAGAGCAGATAACTTGCGGTCGAACTGCTGCCGGTAGTGACGACGATGGCCGGGGGCATCGGAGCGGTCTGATTGGGAAACTCGGCTTTGATTTCGCTGATGCCAGCATCAGCGAACGACGTGGCCAGCAGCAGGACGAGTGTTACATAGGCTTTTTTCATATGAGAACGCGACTCCTTTGTAGAAAGCCTTTAGAAAGCCAATGAGCACATTATTTTCTGCGTCGATCAGGCGACGTTCATCAACGTTTCCGCGTGGTGTCACCTCCGATTACGATTGGCCCGCGAAACTGAAGTGGAGCTGGCCCTACCGGACCGATGGCGGCCGCTGCACTTGCAGTATCTGGCGCTGGCAATAGCTGAAGAGGATCATTCAGCGAGGCTGCGCCAGCTGTAACGTCCACGTCGACTTCCAATGGCGGACTGAAGCCGCCGCTCGATGGTGTAATACTCGCAAGCCCGTTTATATCGCTCGTGACGCTGCTCTGGCTCACGCTCAAGACCACAGGCATGGCGGGATTGATGGGATTGGTTTCGCCACCGCTGGCGCCAGTTGGTGCTCCTCCCGGGCGCAGCACGGTGGTCAGGAACACAACCGGTGCGGCGAGCACGGGGTGCGGTGGCGAGGCGGAGTCGACGACGCGCACAACCAGCGGCTGAAAACCCTGATCATCCGAAATCTGCCCGGCTCCGGCCACGGGTTCGAGATTCAGCTGCGAAAGCGGGACGGGATTCGCGTAGATCTGCTGGCATGGCGCATTCGAAGGAGCCATGCACGCGTTGATCTGAACTTCGCTGGTGAATTGCGCAAGGGACAGCGTGACCGTTGCGTCGCCGCTGGAGTTGGTCTGCGCGCTGGCCGCGCTGAGCGTGCCTGTGCCGCCGGCCACGGTGAAATTCACGGTCGCTTTGTTCTGGGGCACGCCGTTGCTCAGGGCGACAGCAGTAAGGGGGAGGCTGACAGTCGCTCCCTGCGCGATCCATAGGTAAGGCGTTAGCACGCCGATATCGGAGGCCGATTCGGTGGCGTTCAGCGTCGCGCTTACTGATTGCGCGGGATTGTAGACGCCTGGCGCGAGGGTAGCCGTGATACTCGCCACACCGGTGGTGGTTGGCGTCAGCCAGGTGGACGCTTCTCCATTCTGGTCGGTCGTGACTGAGCAGGAGGAGGCCGCCGCGCAGGCGGAAAGCTGCAAGCCGTTGGTGGCGCTCCAGCCAATCGTTGCACCGGCGACCGGCGTGACGCCATCTGATGCGAGCGCCTGCACGCTGACAGGATTCGTGGCCTGCACTCCCACCGGGGTGGACGGGTTAGTCCCGTTCAAAAGCACGAGGGTGTCGGTGGCGGCGGCGCCGTACATGAGCGCGTTAGTCATGATTGTCGAGTTGCCGGTCGTAGGATCGGTGATCGTGATGCTCTGTGGCCCGTCCGAGTATGGCGGTGCCGCAAGAATCATCTGGTCAGCACTGACCGACATGGGTGTGGCGGCCGTAGTCCCTATGCTTGCCATCAATCCCTCGAAAAAGCCCGCGCCTTGCACCGTGACGGCACCGCCGCTTACTCCCAGACGTGCAGGCGAAACTGAATCGGCGTAAAGCACCTGCGCCTGGTAGTGGTAATCGGGGCGGCCATCGCCACGCAGGTCCGCTATGCCGATCGTGAAGCTGGATGATGCCGTCACCTGTGCCTGCAACTGAGTGAGACCGAACAATGGCGTGTTGAATGGAGATGTCGTGAGGGCTGACGGCGGCGTCCCTGATGTCTGGCCGGCGGGCCAAACGCCAATCACGGGCTGGACTTTGGATTCGCTCGCGTTTCCTGATTCATCGAACGCCTCGACCGACACGGAAAACGTCCGGTTGGCGTGGGCGGGCATAAGAAAGTAGGCAATGTCTCCGTAGCCGCTTATCGATCCTGACCAATTGCCAGCGGAAGGAATGGAGGCCGGAGCGGACCAGGTTTCTGATGCGGCCCATGATGGCACAGGCAGAGCAGAGCCGGACATAAGCACGTCCTGCTCAACCTGCTGACCTGCGGATACTGTGACGACCATCGGCTGAGCCGAGCCTGAAGGCGTAACAAGATTCGGCGCGTATGGACCCACTCCTACGGACCAGACGGGATCGAGCGGTTCGACCGTCAGTTGATATTGCGCGCTGCTTCCGTTGGGCAAGGGGAGTCCGCTGAGGTCGAAGAATCCCTCAAGGCTCTGGTTGCTCGACCCCCAGAGGCTGAAGGGATTTCCCAGAGCGTCGGTATAACCTGTGACGGGGTTGCCGGCGTTTCCGGTGAAGAGGAATCCGGAGACGGAAGAAACGGCATACTGCCGCGAGGGCAACCCCGTGGCGGGATCGATCCAGCGAGCCACGACGTTCACCCCCTGCATCGGCTGCGTCGGATTGCCGGAAGCATCCGTGAACCACACTGATCCATAAATTTCAGCCGTCACCGCAGAAAAAATCTGACTCCCGGGGCCGGATTGGGTTTGTGCGGTAACAGGGTAAAGCTGCGAGATGGCAGCTACATCGTCCGGCGCCAGCTGATACGGATTGGGGTAACACGTCGTGATGGGTACACAGCTGACCGGGTCCGAGTAGTGCATGACGGGGAATCCCGCGTAGTCGGCCGAGGTGGGTGCTGGGTCGCCGGTCAGCACATTGGGATTCACCTGCGACCACCCCAGACCCAACACATTTCCAATCACGCGGACCAGGCGGTATTCGACATCAACAAGTTGCGAAGAGTACAACGCGCACTGGCCGTTAATGACGATCAGGGCGTGCTGATAAGTCGCGGGCGGCCCAAAATTATCGTCGCCGCCGAATACGGCGTTGTAAAAACACTGGCTCGAGTCGCCTGCGCCCGCGCCGACCAGAGCGTCGGTCACGGAGCCGTCGTAATCGTAGACAACGCCAACCGGGGTGCCGGTGGCCGATGGCTGAATATCGGCCGGCATGGTGATGGTTCCGTTCGGATTCACATAGACGTTGCTTCCGCTGACGTTTTCCGCGAGCTGCCCGCCGCTGGTCGCTGTAACGGCTGCCGTCGGGACCGAGGTCCATTGACTGAATGCACCGGCCACGAACGAGTTGGCTGACGCATTGGGCAAGATGGGGCTGAGGTCACCCTGATCGGTGTAGTACGTAATGACTCCACCCGGCCAGAGCAATGGCTGTCCTGTCATGGAGGACTCGAAATAACTCGTGCCTGCCACATATTTGGGGCCACCCGCGCGCGATAGCAAAGCGAAGCAGAAGACAATGGCCACCGCCAACGCCAGCCGCAAGAAAAATGAGCGAGCAGTACTGGACCTGCGAGTATTCGGCATAACGTACGTGCTCACGGACTTGGCGGGTCGGCTCATTACTCCTCGCTTCCTGGCCGCGCTAGTTCGGCCTCCTGCACCGCCCGCACGAAATCGCTGAAGGTGCCACTGGCTTTCCCACCAAGCACGGGATCCGTTCGGAAGGCAGAAATATGTTGTGCCGTAAGCAGAACGCGACCCCGGGGGTCAAAGCTGAAGCGGCCCAGGCCGGTACCGACGCAACTGGTCAGGCCCAGCTTGCTAGGCGGATACAGAAAGAGCAGGAGCCGCTCGCCCACGCGGTAACGCTGTCCGCTAGCCCAAATTCCAATCCATTGCGAGATGGTCAGATCTTCACCGGGGACGGCACCGCGAATGGCGCGCTCCACGTGAAACGTGATGGACACAGTTTCGATCGCCTGGCTCCGGCTGGCGGGTCGGCGCGTGACGCCTGTAACCGTGCCGGAGAATATGGTTCCGGCGGCTCGGGCAAGTTAATTGAAGCCGAACGTCCCCAGACCGGCCACGTGCGTTCGGAGAGGAGAGCCATTTGGCTCAACGGGTGGAAAGGCAACCTCACCCGGTTGTCGGAACTGGGAGCGGAAATCGCGGTCGGGAGTGGAACGTTCGGGTGGACTCGCCTGGCCGTATAAAAAAGCTGGCGACAACACCAGCAGCGAAAGCGCGAGCAGACTCAGACAACTTCTCCCATGCATGGGGAGGCCTCAGGGTGTAACGTCTGCTCGGAGGGAACACCCGGGAAACAAATGCAGCGTAGCGCGCCGACGATCAGAAAAGCAGTGACGGATGTCACAGCCGGCCTGTGCATAACAAAGTAAAAGAATAGAAAGGGCAACGGTCATGACTCTGAGAGCGAGAATGATCCGGCGCTTCTCGATTGGCGGGGTTGTCATGGCTGCTCTGCTCTTCTTTCCTGCCGGTTCGCTACGCTATTGGCAGGGATGGATGTTCCTGGCGGCGACGATGGGATTTCTCTTTCCGTTCTCACTCTGGCTGGTAAAGCATGACCCGGCGCTCGCTGAGCGCCGGATGCGCTACGACGAAAAAGAGCCCGAGCAGAAGCGGTTCAAGATTGCGGCATCGCTGATCTTCTTTCCCGCTTTTCTGCTGGCGGCATTCGATTTTCGCTTCGATTGGTCGCGGTCGTGGCTCGGCGCAGTGCCACTCTGGCAGGCATACTCGTGGTGCTGGGAGCGTACAACCTGATTTTCTGGGTCATGAGAGTGAACAGCTTCGCGTCGCGAAGGATCGAGGTTGTAGAAGGGCAGACGGTGGTCACGACTGGCCCATATGCGTTGGTGCGGCATCCTATATATGCCGCAATCGCGCTGATGCTGCTGGGTACGCCACTGGCACTGGGCTCGTACATTACCCTGCCGATATTCCCGCTGATAATTCCGCTGCTGGCTTACCGTCTAATTAATGAAGAAAAAGTGCTGCGCCGCGATCTGCCCGGGTACGTCGACTACTGTGAGCACACGCCCTTCCGTCCGGTTCCGGGCGTGTGGTAGGAGGAGGAAGCATGTCAGGTTCTTTAGCATATGAGGAAATGCAGGTTTCAGAACCGCCTCAGCCGACAAAACGCCCTCATGTCACTGAGTCGCACTCCTGGGTATGGCTTGCCCTGGCGGCCGTGCTGCTGCTTTTTGCCAACGGAGTGGACACCATTCCCTTGGCGGCGTGGCTGGCGCCCTTTTTTCTGTTGCGCTTTGTACGCACCCAGAGTTTGAAAATCGGTCTGCCGGTCGCCTATGTGGTCCTGATTGCGACGTTTCCCTTTCAATTCCGCGGAATGGTGCCTATCCCGGGAATCGGGTATTACATCTTTCTTCTCCTCAACGGGATTATGCTGGTTCTGCCGTATCTGGTGGATCGGCTGCTGGCGCGAAGGTTCACTGGTTTTATCGCGACTCTTGTTTTCCCCGCGGCCTGGGCCGCAGTCGAATATCTCTCGTCGTTCATGGGCTATGGGAGTTGGGGATCAGCGGCCTATGCGGAGTACGGAAATCTGCCGCTGCTGCAGCTTTTGTCGGTGACCGGGTTGTGGGGTATTACGTTCCTGATAGGCTGGGTCGCTTCCACGTGCAACATGTTGTGGGAAGAAGGACTCAGCTCGCCGGGGGCCCGGCACGGAGCCTGGGTGTGCTTTGGAACTATCGTCGCGGCCCTCCTGCTGGGCGGCCTGCGCCTGGCGCTGTTTCCGCCAAATTCCCAGACCGTGCGAGTAGCGTCGATTTCCGACCGGAATGTGGGGCCGGAGCTGAGCCTGCCCGTGAAAATACGAATGTTTGAGGGCAAGGCTACGAGCGAAGACATGGTGGCGATCCGGCCCTGGGCTTCGGCGATTGATGAGGACTTGCTCGCGCGCGCCGAACGCGAAATGCAGGCCGGGGCCAAAATCGTGTTCTGGGGAGAGGCCGACGCGAAGCTCCTGAAGGAAGACGAAGCGGCGTTCATTGCGCGCGGTCAGGCTTTGGCCGCGAAATACAATGCCTACTTCGGCATGGCGGTGGGCGTGTTGAGCATGGGAAAGCCGCGGCCGCTGGAAAACAAGCTGGTGCTGATTCAGCCCAATGGAAAAGTGGCATGGGAATACAGCAAAGCGCATCCTGTGCCCGGCTTCGAAGACAAGATGCAAGTGCTCAGCGACGGCAAGCTGCGCAGCCTCGATACTCCCTACGGACGTCTGAGCTCGGTGATCTGCTTCGACGCCGACTTTCCGCAACTGCTGGCACAAGGAGGGGCGTTAGGCGCCGATATCATGCTTGTCCCCTCGAACGACTGGCAGGAGATTGACCCGTGGCACACGCAGATGGCCAGCTTTCGCGCCATCGAGCAAGGTTTTAACCTGATCCGTCACACAAGTCATGGGCTCGCAGCCGCGTACGACTACCAGGGTCGGCAACTGGCAGCGATGGATCACTTTCGCACCGCCGACTACGCACTGGCGTCGGAGGTTCCGACCAGGGGAGTGCGAACGATCTATTCGCGGTTGGGAGACTGGTTCGCCTGGGTGTGCATTGCAATGCTGATCGTCCTGACGATTCAGTCACTGCGGCGAACGCGGGCATGACTCGAATACGACTTCCTACCTTCCCTCCTGCGCAAGGCTTTTTCCCTTCAGCTGGCGGCCTGTTCTCGCACCTCAAACGCGGCGCGGTAATCCGGAAGGAACTGAGCGAAGCTGGTGGCTCTGCGCCCGAGAAGCTGCTCTACGTCTGGGGTTACGGTGGAAGCCTTGCCCTCGCGATACAGCCGTTGCAAATCCACAAGTGCATCTGCACTCCACTCAGGCACACCGGCCGAGAGCAGGGCTGGCCGCAACTGCTCGGGCGTCAGATTGACGTACCGAATCTCGCGCCCAAGAACCTCGGACATGATTTGAGTTGGGAAAAGTCCCAGGAAGACGGGTCTCCCCACCGCGAACGGCATACTAAAAATGGAATTACCGAGGTTGGCTCGGGAATCGGGCACGAACTTTACAGCGAAGGGTGATCCTGATCACGGCGCTCGCAATCCAGATTGGGATATTTTCTGCGGCGTGGGGTTGGTCCGAACTGGGGGTTTCGACGTCTGCAATCATGGCTGTTCAGAAGTGTTCCCATCAACACAGAGTTTCGGGTGTTCTCGAGAGCGATTTGTCGCGAGACGGCGAGCAGTCTCGCTACACGACACGATTCACAGTGAGCATCTGTCCGGAGTGTGGCCACACGGAGGTTTACTGCCAGGCTCCGCGAGAGGTGACCGCATGGTTGTCTGGTGACCACCCTTCACCAGGCGCCAAAATTATTCAATAATCGCGAAACCCTGCGGAAGCAGGTCCATCAGGCAGGGAAGCGCCGCACGGCAGAGGCTGGCCCACACCATCGTCTATAATGGCGCGCGATGGCGCTCACGTCTGGAACGAAACTGGGGCCGTATGAGATTCAATCGCCGCTGGGGGCAGGCGGCATGGGCGAGGTTTATCGCGCCCGCGATACACGGCTGAACCGCGAGGTCGCAGTCAAGATTCTGCCCGCGTCGTTCTCGGCCGATCCCGAGCGCCTGCAGCGCTTCGCGCAGGAATCGCGCGCGGCGGCCGCGCTCAACCATCCCAACATTCTGTCGATTTACGACATTGGCGAGGCCAACGGGGCGCCTTACGTTGTCTCCGAACTGCTCGAAGGCGAAACCCTGCGCGACCGCCTGCGGACCGGTCCGCTCTCTTCCACGCGCAAGGCCATCGACTACGCCCAGCAAATCGCGTGCGGTCTAGCCGCGGCGCATGAGAAGGGAATCGTCCACCGCGACCTCAAGCCGGAAAACCTGTTCATCACGCACGATGGGCGGGTGAAGATTCTCGACTTCGGCCTGGCCAAGTTCACGCGCCCGGAAGTCAACGTCGCCGATGACGCACCGACCGTGCAGGTCGCGACTGAAGCCGGCACCGTGCTCGGCACGGCCGGCTATATGTCGCCCGAGCAAGTGCGGGGCAAAGCGACCGATGCTCGTTCCGACATTTTCTCCTTCGGTGCGATTCTCTACGAAATGCTCTCGGGCAAGAGGGCGTTTCATGGCGACTCCGCCGCCGACACCATGAGCGCGATCCTGAAGGAGGATCCGCCCGACCTGAACGAGACCAACCGCAACATTTCGCCCGCGCTCGACCGCATCGTGCGCCATTGCCTGGAAAAGAGTCTGGCCGAGCGGTTCCAGTCAGCGCGCGATGTGGCCTTCAACCTCGAAGCACTCACGGACGTCTCGACCTCTACCCGCGGCGGCGTGCGCGGGCTGCCGCTGGAAGAAGAAAAACCGGCGCGGAAATGGCTGCTGCCTCTGCTGGCTGCCGTTCTGGTTGCGGCATCGTGGGTGGGTGTCTATCGCTATGCGCGGCGGGGAGTGGCCGGATCGACACCCACATTCCACGAGATCACTTTCCGCAATGGCACGATCTGGGAGGCCCGCTTCGCGCCCGATGGCCAGTCGATTGTCTACGGCGCTGCCTGGGATGGTCGTCCGCTGGAACTGTTCTCGACGCGCTACGACAGTACCGATTCACGCTCCATGGGCTTGCCCTCGGCGCAGGTCCTTGCCATCTCCTCCAAGGGGGAGATGGCCATTTCACTGCACCCAACGGACGTGGGCCTCTCTCAGATGGGCACGCTGGCACGCGTTCCTCTCGCCGGAGGAGCGCCGCGGGAGACCCTGGAAGAATGTTTCGGAGCCGACTGGACACCAGACGGACAGTCGCTGGCGGTGATTCACTCCGGCGGTACGGCCGGGAGCCGGAATCAGCTGGAGTTTCCCGTTGGCAACGTCATCTACGAACCGAATGGATGGCTGAGCCACGTGCGCTTCAGCCCGGACGGTGCGTTACTGGCTTTTGCCGATCACGTTCCCAATGGAGACGACGGCCGCGTGGTCATCACCGATACCAAGGGCAACCGCAAGGCCAGCTCTTCTTTTTACGGGAGCGTGCAAGGCGTGGCGTGGGCTCCGAATGGGAAGGAAGTTTGGTTCTCCGCTATTCCTGGCGGCGCCGCACGTTCGATCTACGCGATGGATTTGTCCGGCAAGGAGCGGCTCATCTATCGAGCACCGGGCGGACTTACGCTTCATGACATAAGCCGAACTGGAATGGTTCTTCTGACCGCCGATAAATCGCGCATCGGTATTTACGCGCTGCCGCCGGGTGAAACACACGAACGCGCTCTTTCCTGGTTTGACTGGTCGCTGGTCACCGACATGTCGGCCGACGGCAAAACCGTCGTGTTTTCGGAGACCGGCGAAGCCGTTGGGTCTAATTACAGCATTTATATGCGCAAGACCGACGGTTCCCCCGCCGTTCGGCTGGGCGAGGGCGGCTATGGACATCTCTCTCCAGACGGCCAATGGGTTCTCGCTTCGGTTGGCGCGCCGGAAAAGCTGGTACTGCTTCCAACCGGCGTCGGCGAACCCAGGCAGCTTACTGATGCCAAAGTCGACTCTTTTTCGGCCAACTGGATGCCGGACGGCAAGGCCATCGTCTACAGCAGCTCGGGGCCCGGCCACAAGCCCCGCACTTACCTGCTCGCAATCCAAGGCGGGAACCCACGGCCGCTCACACCCGAAGGCACCACGGGAAGCCTGGTTACGCCAGATGGCAAGTTTCTGCTGGCTCGCGACAGCAACAAACAACGTTGGCTCTATCCAATCGCCGGAGGGGATCCACAAAAAGTGAATTTTGAGGTTAAGTCCGGCGAATTCCTTGCCGGTTTCTTCCCTGACGGCACGAGCGTGCGCGTGCGAACGACCGGCATCCCGGCTGAAATTTATCGCGCTGATCTCGCCACGGGCAAACGCGAGCTGTGGAAAGAGATCACGCCCGCCGATCCCGCCGGTGCGCAAGCCATCTTTACGACGCATTTCAGCGCCGATGGAAAGTCCTATGCCTACTCCGTCCACCGCGTTCTCTCCGATCTGTATGTTGTGGATGGGCTGAAATAACGAGGGGTGAAGTAAAAGTCAGCCTGACGTAACCTCGGCCTGTTGTGCTCAAGTAACCGCGACTTTCTCCGCGAAGCGGGTTTTAAATCGTAAGATTCGGCGCTGCGTGGAGGATGCATGCGGGTTGCGAGATTTTTCCGTGCGGTTCTCTTTCGATTCGTCCCGGGTTTCCTCGTTTTACTCATTCGATTGTTGTCGTTTAGCTTTCTCGCTGTCGCGCAGGACGCCGAGCGCCTGCCAATCGGCCCGCTGGTCGTCGACGGCAATAGCCATCTCGTCGTCATGGAGTACGAGAACTGGTTTGGCCCAAACGCCGTGACATTTCAGGGAACGGCCGCCATGCCTTTCCTGCAATCACCCGACATGCAAGCTGTCGGTGGCGGCTATGACAGCGCCGATCCCCGCGTCATCCGGACGCACCTTGCGTGGTTCGAATACCTGGGAATCGACGCCGCTCTGATTGAAGTCACCAATAACGTCAGCTGCATTTTCAACAGCGAGTGGTTTATCCACAAATACCTGCCCTATTGCACGCCCGCTTTTCGCCTGCAAAATGTCACCATCCGGAACAACACGGGCAACACCTATCCTTCGTGGACCGCGCTGGGCACGCGGCTCAAGCTGATCCCCCTGCTCGGCGGCAGCACCGAGGATGTTCTCCTGACCGACATCGACGGAAAAACCTCATTGGAAAAAGAAATCGACTACTTCGGCGCGCTCATGAGCCAGTATCCGCATCGCACCGTGATTTACGAGGGCAAGCCGCTAATGCTGATTTTTGTGGGAGCAGCGCAGGATCCCTCCCGCGCCGACAATCCGGAGTGGTTTCAGATCCGAAAGTTTCTGGCGACGCATCCGAAGATCGCACAAAAGTACACGTTCCGTGAAATGGCGGGATATCTCGATAGCCAGCCGTATCTCTGGGCGCCGGGCGTAACCAATTCGGGGCCAGAGGAGATCGATCCATCCTATGGATTCTGGAGCTGGGTGGACCGGGAGAACACGACCTGCACGCTTCCGCCGTATTGCCCGTACTTTCCTTCGTACAATGTCGTCGGCTCGCGCGTGGAGAACATGACCGCATCCATCGCCACGGCCGGGCAAAACGGCTGGGGATGCCCGAATGAGAATGAAAAACCGTATTGTCCTGATGACGCTCTGCGGTACGGCGAGAATGGAGGCTACGACTCATTCGCGACAGCCATGAGCTACGCGGCACAACTCAATCCGATATTTCTGATCATTCATCAGTTCAACGAGTTCGTGCCGCCCGATGAAGGTTTCGACGCGAACACCGACGACGACATCGAACCCGCGAATCTTTGGGGCAACGACCTCCCGATCGTGAAGCAGCAGATCGAACTTTACCGGCAAGCAACCGGCAGCGGGCCGAGTCATTGAGCTTCATCGACGGCTTGTGAGTGTCTCAAGGGGCGCACCGCGCCTCGTTGACCTGTCCCGCCAATCCACGTAAGATTCGCCCCAGATTCGCCGAAAGCAGATTCCCTGCGAAAGATTTCGTACGTATGCTCGGGCGAACCATCTCGCATTACCGCATCGTCGAGAAGCTGGGCGGCGGCGGGATGGGTGTCGTCTATAAGGCCGAAGACACTGATCTGGGCCGGTTCGTCGCACTGAAATTTCTTCCCGATGACGTTGCCCGTGATCCGCAGGCCCTGGAGCGTTTTCGGCGCGAGGCACGAGCGGCGTCGGCGCTGAACCATCCCAACATTTGCACGATTTACGAGATCGGCAAGACTGGCGAGCAGTCGTTTATCGCCATGGAATTTCTGGATGGCCCGACACTCAAGCACCATATCGCCGGCAAGCCGATGGATAGCGAGACAGTGCTGTCACTTGCGATCGAAGTGGCCGATGCGCTGGCCGCGGCGCATGCCAAGGGCGTGATCCATCGCGACATTAAGCCGGCCAACATTTTTGTGACGGCTGCAGGTCACGCCAAGATTCTCGACTTTGGACTGGCGAAAGTGACTCCGACGAGCGGGGGCGCCTCACAAGCGGTGCTGACCCAGGCCACGGCCGACGTCAACGCCGAGAATCTCACCAGCCCGGGGATGGCGATCGGAACGGTTGCCTACATGTCGCCGGAGCAGGTGCGGGGAAAAGAATTGGACGCGCGCACCGACCTGTTCTCTTTCGGCGTGGTGCTATACGAAATGGTCACGGGCACGCTGCCATTTCGCGGCGAGACTTCGGGAATTATTTTTGAGTCTTCTGAATAAAACGCCCACATCTCCGGTGCGGATGAATCCGGAAGTCCACTCCGAGCTGGAGCGCATCATTGACAAAGCGTTGGAGAAAGACCGCGACACGCGCTATCAGCATGCCGCTGATCTGCTGGCCGATCTGAAGCGGCTGAGGCGGCAGACGGAATCGAGCCGCACTGCTGTTGTCGCCGCCGTGCCGGAGAAGACAGCCAAGGGACGTGGAGTCTGGATCGCGGCGGCCGGTGCCGTCCTGGTCGCGCTAATTGTTGCCGGAGTGTGGTTCCTGCGCGCTGCGCGCAACTCGCAGATTGATTCGATTGCCGTGCTGCCGTTCACGAACGTCAGCGGCGACGCGAACGCCGACTACCTGAGCGACGGCATCACCGAGTCACTGATCGCCAGCCTCACGCATGTTCCCGACCTGAAAGTGAAGTCGCGCAACTCGGTGTTCCATTACAAGGGCAAAGACGTGGATGTACAGAAAGCGGGCAGCGAGCTGGGTGTTGCGGCGTTGGTGAGCGGTCGCTTGACGCCGCACGGGGACAATATCGAGGTCAGCGCCGAGCTAACCGACGTTCGCGATAACACCGAGCTTTGGGGCCAGCACTACAGCGGCAAGAGTGCAGACATCATCGCGCTCGAACAGCAGATTGCGGGCGATCTCGCGGCCAAATTGCGCTCGGGCTTGAGCAGCAGCGAGAAACAGCAGGTCACGAACCAGGGAACGCAGAATCCGGAAGCGTACGCGCTCTATACCAAGGGCCGCTACGCGTGGAACAAGCGGACTCTTGCCGATATCAACGCTGCCATCGACTATTTCGATCAGGCGATCGCCAAGGACCCGAATTATGCGCTCGCTTATGCGGGCCTTGCGGATGCCTACAGCACGCTGCCGGCCTATGGCGGTGTTAACAGCGAAGCGGTTCCGAGGGCGAACGCAGCCGCGCGCAAGGCTCTTGAGCTCGATCCGACCTTAGCCCGGCCCCATACAGTTCTCGCCGCCAACGAGATGGAATACGACTGGGATTTCGCCGGTGGCGAAGCGGAGTACAAGAAAGGCTTCGCGCTCGATCCCAACGACGCGCAAGCGTACATGTGGTACGCCGAAGATCTGGTATGGCTGGGCAAAGTGGACGAAGGGCTTGCGGCGATCGACCGGGCCCATCAGTTCGATCCGCTTACGCCGATCATCTCGCACGACGTCGGATACCTGAGGGTCTGGGCTCGCAAGTATGACGAGGGGATTGTTGCCTGCCAGAAGGATGAAAAAGAGAATCCAACGTTCGCCCCGATTCACGATTGCCTGAAGCTCGGCTACTGGGCCAAAGGCATGTACCCGGAGATGCTCGAAGAGTACCGGATCCAGGCCCAGCTCTCGGGAGACAAGGATGAAGTGGCGGTTGCCTCGGCGATGGCAGAAGGGTTTCGTGCGGGAGGCGTGAAGGGCGCGCTGGCCCGGGCAATTCCAGTCCGGCTGGCACAGCGGAAGACGGGCTACACGTCGGCCTATAACATCGCAATTCTGTACACTGGTCTGGGAGACAAAGACCAGGCATTTCAGTGGCTCAATGTCGCGTACAAAGAGCGCGATATCGCTATGGAGCGTTTGAAGACCGATCCCTGGCTCGATCCGCTGCGGTCCGACTCGCGGCTGGACGAACTGATCAAGAAGGTCGGGCTGCCGTAGTACGAATTCGTGTCATCCGCGCTGTCTATGATCTTCAGCCTAGAAAAATCTCGTCCATTCACTTCAACTCTGCATTCAGCACTCCGGCCAGGCGCGCGCCGGCAACCGCCATGCGCTTCTGCGCCAGTTTGAACGATTGGTTCTCGTAGGCTGAGGCCGGAGCGATCGTGTATTGCTGATCCGCCATGCCGATCGGGTCGCGGTAAACCTTGGTCTGCGCAAGTTCGAAACTCTCCCGCACCCAAACGGCAGCATCCAGGTTGCCCGCCTCTTTGGTTGAGAGCGAGGGAAGCGTCTTTGCGAGCACCATTGCTCGATTCACGCATGGAATCTTGTCGTTGCAATACTTGCAATCCGACCCAGGGAGGCTGTCCCAATAATTGTGCAGATTCGGCGCGGCATCGCCAAAAAGCTTCACAGAGTTGCCGCCGGCGTCGCCCTTGGGATGTGCTTGCGTGACGCGGGTGACCGCATGCAGAGGCTGGTGGATGTCGCCAACTAAATGCAAGAACCAGACCAGATCGTAGGACTTCAGTTCGTCGGACCCGGGAGATCCGAGCACCGCGCGGAAAGCGACGATCTGCGTCTGTGCATTCGGGGCGGGAATGGCCGGCAGTGGCGTCTGATCGGGCGAGAAGGGCGTGTCAACGAAGTGCCAATACTTGTGACGAAGATGATCGGAGTATCCGACGTTCTGCGATGACGACGCGCCGTCCGGCGTGTTGCCATCGTCGCTGCCATCGTCGGAATACTGCGGTTCGCCTTTGATGTCGTCCGCCCACACCGAGCCAATCATGAAAAGCATCAGGTCACGGTCATCGGAAGATGTGCCAGAGGGAATTTGTTTCTCCCAGCTCGCATAGTCGGGATTGAGCTTGAGCAGATCGTGAACGCGGGCTTTCGCCGCCGGCGTGAGGTTCTGGTAAGCAACGTAGGCCACAGTCATGTGGCCGATCGGTCCCCAAGCCGACGCGGGTGCACACAGCAACAAAAGAACCATCGACACTGCCCAGAGGCAAGTGCGGATGCGGAAGAAAGTCATGCGCGGTTTCTCCCAATCGCGAGTTGGAATGGCAGTTTATTGTGCCATGTGGATGGGATTCAAACCGACCCGCCATCCCTGAAGCAGCGTTTGCTCATCTGTCCTGCGGAATGGGACAATACAATCTATGCAAAAATCGCTCACAATCGGGATTCAACTCTTGGCAGCAGGGATGATGCTGTTCGGCCACGCATCGGCTCAGCAAACTCCGGCAGCCAGCACCTCACAACCTGCTGCCGGCCAGACTTCGGGCCAGGCCGCTTCGACGCAGCCTGCAACCAAGACCGGCACAACGGGGACCAGCACGTCGGGCAAAACGACGACCGCGAAAAAGACGCCGGCTGCCGCGCCGGTAGTCCTCAAGACCGACAAGGACAAACAGAGCTATGCTATGGGGATGAATCTGGGCCTGGGCCTTCACAATCAGGGGGTGACGCTTGACCCCGCTCTGCTGGCACGGGGCATGAAGGACGCGATGACCGGCGCCAAAACCGCGCTCACCGAGGACGAAGCCAGGGCCGCGGTTCGCCAATTCCAAACCGAAATGCGCCAGAAAGCGGAAGCGAAGTCGAAGGAGGAGGGCGCTGCCAATCGGAAGGAAGGCGAAGCATTCCTGGCCGCGAACAAATCGAAACCGGGCGTTGTCGCCTTGCCCAGCGGCCTGCAGTACAAGATTCTTACCGAAGGCACGGGACCGAAGCCCACAGCCAACGACACCGTGTCGTGCAACTATCGCGGGACGCTAATCAGCGGCAAAGAGTTCGACAGCTCGTACAAGCGCGGCGAGCCTGCCACGTTTCAGGTAAGTGGCGTCATAAAGGGCTGGACCGAGGCTCTTCAACTGATGCCGGTGGGGTCGAAATGGCAACTCTTCATTCCGCCCGACCTGGCGTATGGCGACCGCGGGGCCGGGGCCGACATCGGGCCGGGACAAACACTGATTTTCGAGGTCGAGTTGCTCTCGATCGCAGAGCAGAAAAAGTAATCGCCGCACTAGTTACGGTTGCTGGCCGCATGCGATTTCGTATGCGGTCCTTTTTTGCCTGGGATCGGGCGGTTAATGCGCTTCCCCTCCCCTGCCGATGTTAAGG
>JASHPH010000044.1 GCA_030038255.1 Candidatus Sulfotelmatobacter sp.
AAAGATCGGAGAATCCGCTTATGCAGAGGGCCGAATATAATACGCAGTAGAATAAAACTTCCGCTGATCTGTAAGAATTGCGAAATGGATCCCGAAGTCGCAACCGAATCTGAATCTGCTATCCCGCGCCAGTCGCTCACTTCCGCGGTGGCTGACAAGCTGCGCGAGCAGATTATTCGAGGAGAAATACCCGAGGGAACTCAGCTCCGGCAGGATGCCATCGCCAGCCAATACCAGGTCAGCCGTATTCCGGTTCGCGAAGCCCTGCGACAGCTTGATGCCGAGGGGTTGATCGCCATCGTTCCCAACCGAGGGGCAATTGTCCCGGCGCTGTCACCCGACGACATTGAAGAGCTATTCACGATTCGAGCGTTGCTCGAACCTGAGGTGCTTAAGCTTTCGATCCCGCGTCTTAAGGATGAGGACCTTGCGAAGGCGGAATCGATTTTGCGCAAGTACGTGAATGAACTTCGCCGCGAGGATCACGTTTCCGCTTGGGGTCGTCTCAACTGGCAATTCCACTCGACCTTGTATTCCCGCGCGAATCGGCCCCGCTTTATGGCCATCATTCGCAACGTCAACAGCAGCAGCGAAAGATATATCCGCCTACAGTTGTTCCTGACTCATTGGATGAAGCGTGCCAATGAAGAACATCACAAAATCCTCGAGTTGTGCCGTGAACGTGACATACCCGCAGCCTGCACGCTGCTGGGTGAGCACATCACGCGTGCCGGACAGTCGCTGAAGGAAGTCCTACAGGAAGGGCGCTCGGCAGCTTCCAGCGACCGCCAGCAGCCAGCCAAGTAAGAGGGAAGGTCTCGTCACCTGAACCCGGAGGAATACTGATGCCCATCGGGAAATTCTCTCGCCGGCAATTCATTGGTGCTGCGGCAGCCGCCACGGGCACGGCGCTCGTACCGGAAACCTTGCAGGCGACTCCGCTGCAGGATCCCGTCGTGGACACACTCCAGAAGAACGGAGAATCTGTCGGCTACGAAAAAGTCCCCTGGAAGGTACGTCCGTTTCCGCTGAAACAGGTGCGCTTGGGCGGAGGACCATGCAAAGTCGCCATGGAGGCGGACCGGCGGTATCTCCATTCCCTGCCCCCCAACCGACTGCTGCACACGTTCCGCATCAATGCGGGGATTCCTTCTTCTGCGCAGCCACTCGGAGGCTGGGAGGCGCCTGACTGCGAACTTCGCGGCCATTATGCCGGCGGTCATTACTTGTCAGCGGCAGCCCTGATGTACGCAAGCACAGGAGACGAGGAGCTCAAGAAAAACGCAGATACAGTTGTAGCCGAGTTGGCGCAATGCCAGGACGCCCTCAGGAGCGGATATCTTAGCGCGTTCCCCATGGAATTTTTCGACCGCCTCCGCAACCGGGAGAAAGTCTGGGCCCCTTTTTACACCATTCACAAGATCATGGCCGGGAATCTCGACATGTACGTGCACTGCGGTAACGAGCATGCGCTGAATGTAGCCGAGAAGATGGCGGGCTGGGTGGCCGGATACACCGGGCCTTTGAGTTATGACCACATGCAGCGAGTGCTTGGCACCGAATTTGGCGGCATGGGCGAAGTCCTGTGCAACCTGTACGCGGTAACCGGCAAGAGTCATTACCTGGAAGTGGCACAAAGCTTCGACAAAAAATTGTTTCTCGATCCACTCGCTGAACACCGCGACGAACTGAAGGGCTTGCACGTCAATACGCACATCCCGCAAGTGATCGCGGCAGCCCGATACTACGAACTTAGCGGCGACCGGCGCCATCGAGAGAGCGCAGAATATTTCTGGGACGAGGTGGTCGGCGAACGATCGTACTGCACCGGCGGGACCAGCAACCATGAATCGTGGAATACGGATCCCGGCAAGCTGGCCGGCGAACTGAGCACCAACACGACGGAATGCTGCTGCGCTTACAACATGATGAAACTGACGCGGCACTTATTTGGCTGGTCACCCAACGCTCGCCTGATGGATTACTACGAACGCACTCTATTCAACCATCGTCTCGGCACCATCAATCCCGAAGACGGCACCATGATGTATTACCTGCCACTGGCGTCGGGGTACTGGAAAACCTTCGGCAAACCTTTCGACTCCCTCTGGTGCTGTACTGGCACGGGTTCGGAAGAATACGCAAAGCTGACTGACACCATCTATTTCCACGACGACGACTCGCTTTACGTGAATCTCTACATTGATTCCCAGCTGGAATGGCCGGAAAAAGGGCTGAGCATCAGGCAGGAAACTCGCTTTCCGGAAGAACAGGGATCGACACTCACAATCTCGGCCAGAAATCCGGCGCAATTGCGGATCAATCTGCGGATTCCCTATTGGGCGCAGAAGGGCAGCGTAAAGATCAATGGAGCCGCGCTGCCTGTTTTCGCCAGCCCGGGCAGCTATCTGACTCTGACCCGCGTGTGGAAGAGTGGCGACAAGATCGAACTTGATCTGCCGATGGAACTGCACATCGACAGCATGCCAGACGATGAAACCGTCCAGGCAGTGATGTACGGCCCGCTCGTGCTGGCAGCCCGGTTCGACGCGGTCAGCAAGGAAATGACATACGGCGATTACGAACCGAAGGCGAGCCAGCAATACAAGGTGCCGGAGATCGTTGCCGACCCCACGAAGCCCACGGCATGGGTGGAACGCGATGCCAAACAGCCCCTGCTGTTCCATGGAATAGAACAATCACAACCCTTGACTCTGGTTCCGCTTAATGAAGTGATCCACGAGCGCTACGCGGTGTATTGGAACGTTAACAAGAAGACTGTCTAGCCTTTCCTGCAGCGATCTGAAGGCTGAGGAGAATCCCTTCACGACTTCCCGAACTCTGCTTTACATTGGCGTTGCGGCTTTGTTCTATACGACGGCGCTGGCTCTGAAAGTATCCGCGGTTGGCCGGGCGCTGACGCCCGCACAGATACAGTCCACTGCCGAGAACCGTCGCCAGCAATTGCTGTCTCTGTTCGATGAAGAATGGCAATACGGGCTGCGAACGAGGCCCGAATTCGCGACTGCCCTCGGCGACAAACGCTACAACGATCGCCTCAGTGACGAATCTCGGTCGTTTTTCCAGTCGGATGTGGAGCAGAAAAAGAAGTTTCTGGAGCGCTGCGAGGCCATCGATCCCAGCAGTCTTTCGCATCAGGACAGCCTGAGCCGTGAGTTGATGATTCGCGACCTGCGCCTGGAGATCGAAGGCGCGAAGTTCAAGCCTTGGGAGACGCCGGTTAATCAGATGAGTGGCCCGCACCTTCGTCTGCCGGACCTTGTGGTCCTGACCCCGTTCGATACGGTCAAAGATTATGACAACTATGTGGCACGACTGAACCAAGTTCCCCGGTTATTCGATCAAGTGATGGCCAACATGCGACAGGGTATGCGCGACCACTTGATGCCGCCGCGCTATCTGCTGGAGAAGGTTGCCGCAGAGGCGCTGGACATCGCTGCTAAGACCGGCGAGAACAGCCCCTTCGCCAGGCCGATCAAGGAATTTCCGAATGGTGTACCCGCGGCAGAACAGAAGCGCCTGCGTGAAGCCGTCCTGGCAGCAATTACGAACCGGGTTCTGCCAGCATATCAGCGTTTCGCGACCTTCGTTGGCGATGATTACGCGCCGGCTGGGCGCACCGACCCAGGGATTTGGGCGTTGCCCGATGGAGCGGAACGATACCGATTCGCCATTCGCCGCATCACGACAACAGATTTGACCCCGGAAGAGATCCATGAACTCGGTCTCAAACAAATAGACCAAGTCCAACAGGAGATGCTTGTGGTTGCTCACAAGTTGGGCTTCAAAGACCTGGCGAGCCTCAACGAGCACATTAAGAGCGACCGGAGCCTGTATGCGACTTCCGGACAACAGCTGCTGGATCTTTACAGCAATTACATTCGTGAAATGGAGCCGGAGCTTCCGAAACTCTTCGGGCGGCTCCCCAAGAGCAAGCTTGTTGCTATCCCCATGGAAGCTGCCCGCTCCAAGAATGCGGTTCCTGCCGACTATACGGAGGGCACGGCGGACGGCTCACGTCCCGGGCATATTAATGTGAATGAATGGGATCCGGAACATCGCCTTCTGTTGAACGTGGAAGCGATCGCTTACCATGAGGGTATTCCAGGACATCATCTGCAGCTATCGCTAGCACAGGAATTGCCGAATATGCCTTCGTTTCGACAGCACGCGGGCTACACGGCATTCGTTGAAGGGTGGGCCCTCTACGCCGAACGGCTCGCCAAAGAGGTTGGGCATTATCAGGACCCGTACAGCGACTACGGCCGCCTGGAAAACGAGATGTGGCGAGCCATCCGCCTGGTGGTCGATACGGGTGTGCACGAAGAGCATTGGTCGCGCGAACAGATGGTGGAATACTTCCATCGCTATACCGCAATGGACGAGCCGAGCATTCAGAGCGAAGTTGACCGATACATCGCATGGCCCGGGCAGGCGCTCGCCTACAAACTCGGGCAGTTGGAGATCCTCAAACTGCGAGAAGAGGCGCGACAGAAACTCGGCAGCATCTTTGATATTCGTACCTTCCACAATGAACTGCTCGGCAACGGTGCGCTCCCCCTCGACGTCCTGGACTCGGAGGTTCACGCCTGGATCACCAGCCAGGGCAAGCAATAGATTCGTGCCTCCCGCCACTCGTCTTGCTAGTACTTGGGTATTCTCTGCGGCGTTTTGCGGCACGTTTCCACTCGATACGGGTCCCTGTAGCAACCTACATGCGTGTACATACATTAGATACAAGCCGGCAAAAAACTGCCGCCTAGTTACCAACCCGTCGTCCTACGCGGCGGTTATCAAAGCTGATGTGCTTGTCGATGAGCCGCAGCAGATGGTTTTCAGGATTTGATCTTCCAGACGGAAGTAGTAGAACAGCGCTTCAGAGCCGTCGTGGTGCCCCATCATGATCAGCAGGCCTCCGAGAATGGAAATCCAGCGCAGCATGTGAAAAGATAATTCCTTCTAACACGCTTCTGCTGAATCCCATCCTGCTAATCGGCGTGACTTTTTCAACACCCACTCCCGATTACGCTAATTGGCCTAGCAGGCTGCTGAAAAACTGGTCCTAACTCACCATTACGGAATCCTTAACGGAATCCTTAATGGTTTCTGCTTCTGCGGCGACGCCTTGGCCAGAGGCTCAGCCTGAGCGATGCGTTCTGCTAGGCTCGGATGCTTTTCAGACGGTTCCTCCGGTTCTCCTTTGCGGAGAGCCTTGAATGTCTCAAGCAACGTCAGCATCCCGGCAGGCGAGTAGCCTGCCTTCGC
>JASHPH010000045.1 GCA_030038255.1 Candidatus Sulfotelmatobacter sp.
GTCAAGCTTTCCTCGGTGGAACCGGAGAAGATGGGCAAGAGGATGATGAACGGGAGGATGATCGTTGGGATGACGATAGACGTGAGCCCGATTGACCTGACTTGGGTTGACCAGACTTCGCCAGCCTTGACCGAACGATTTCGCTGGAGGAATGATTCTTGGGATCGCCGACGATCTCGACGCGGCCCCCGCACTCCATCACCGTATCGCGCTCGGGAACCGACTCAGCCGTGTAGTCGGTCCCTTTTGCCTGAACATCCGGGCGAATCTCGCGGATGATCGCCCGCACATCAAGCTCGGGAAAGATGACAACCGCATCCACGTCAGCCAGAGCGGCTACAATTTCCGCCCGTTCGTTCTCGGGTACGATTGGCCGCCCTTCGCCTTTCAGTGCGCGTACCGACTCATCGGAATTGATCGCGACCACAAGCTTCCCACCCAGCGCCTTCGCCCCGCGCAAATAGCGCACATGCCCCACATGAAGTAAGTCGAATGCGCCGTTCGCTAGCGTGATACTTTCCGCCGCACGCCGCCACTCGGCCACGCGCTCGCGCAGTTCGCCGCGCCTGAGAATTTTTCTGTCTGTCTGCCTTTTGGTGTGCATTCAATGAGGCCGTGTGGCCGGCGGCGATTGCTCCAGCGCGCGCAGCAACTCGTCCCGCGAAACCGTCGCCGTGCCGCGTTTCATCACGACAATTCCGCCCGCGTAGTTCGCCAGCTGCGCCGCTTCCTCCGTGGTCGCTCCAGCCGCGAGTGCCGCTGTGAAGGCCGCAATCACCGTGTCGCCCGCGCCGGTCACGTCCGCTACCTGATCGGAACCGAAAATCGGAATGTCCACCGCCTTGTGCTTGCGGTCGAACGCCACCATGCCGTCGCGCCCCCGCGTGATCACCAGCGACTCGAGCTTCATGCGCTGCATCACCTGCTCACCCGCTGCGACCAGTTTCTCCCAGTCCTGTCCGATGGAAACGCCGAGCGCCTGCTCGATCTCCGGTTCATTCGGCGTCGCCGCCGAGATGCCTACATACTGCAGCATGCGGTAGCGCGAATCCAGGACGATCGGCACCGAAAGCTTTCCCTTTTCCTCGAGCGCGCTCACAATCGCCGGCGTCGCCGCGCCGTAGCCGTAGTCGGAAACTAGCAGGGCATCTGAGGCGTGCGCGTAATCTCGCGCCGCCAGATATAACTCGCGCGTCAGGTGCTGGTTCGGCGCTTCCGCCGGCTCGCGATCCACGCGCACCACCTGCTGCCGCGCCGTGTGCGTCATGCCAGCGAGAATGCGTGTTTTGGTGACGGTGGTGTAACTTTTATCCTTGAGCACGCCGCTGACGGCAATTCTCTTGTGCCGGAAATATTTCAGCAGCAACTTCCCCGGCTCATCGTCGCCCACAATGCCCACGGGCAGAACATTCACTCCCAGATCGGCCAGATTGTTGGCCGCGTTGGCGCCTCCGCCAGGGACGACCGTGCGTTCGCGGTGCTTCAGAATCAGCACCGGCGCCTCTCGCGATACGCGCGAGATCTCGCCGAAAATAAATTCGTCAGCCACGAGGTCCCCAAGCACCGTCACGGTGACGTTCGGAAACGACTCCACAATCTTCTTCAGCCGGTCGGCCTCTTTGGGATGCTTGGTCATCAATTTGCTCATGGCTGACGACGAATCTGCCCACCTACGCACCCGATTTTCTCACGCTCCGCGCCTTCGTTCCGCGATCACACGCAGCATGGTATCCAGAGCGTTAGCGGCGTCGGCCAGCTCCATGCGCACGGGGACCACGGAAAGTGGCTCCAGCGCGGAGAGATGAGTTCCCAGATTGATTGCATCCTTCTCCGTAGTCACAAATCCGCCGGCCTCGCTTTTTTTCTTTAGCTCCAGCAGTTCGCCGATGTCTTTTTCCGAGTACGCATGGTGATCGCGATAGAACGCCTCGGCCGCCGGCTCAATATTGGTTGCGCGCAGCTGCAGCACGAAATTTTGCGGGCGCGCAATGCCACAAAACACCACCGGCCGTGGCGGCACATTCCGGGGCAGAATCCCACGCCGCACCCGCCACACCAGTTTTCCTTCGAGCGGAAACGATTCCGCCGTCGCGCCGCCGCTCAAAACCACCGCATCCGCTCTGCGCAGCGAGCGCACCGGCTCGCGCAGCCGCCCGGCGGGAAGCAGTTTGTCGGTCGCATCCTGCGGCGTCACCAGAACAATGTCGAAATCCCGCGCCAGCGCGCGATGCTGAAATCCGTCGTCCAGCACATGCAGCTGCGGGCCAAATTTCCCTTCCGCAAACCGGCCCGCCTCGAACCGATCCTCACCCACAATCACCGGCACCTCAAGTTTGCGCGCAATCAACAGCGGTTCATCACCGAACTGCTCGGGCAGTCCGCCGGGATCGACCAGCAGCACGCCTTGGCTCGTGCGGCCATACCCTCGCGACAAAACATCAAACTTGATGCCGCGCGTCTTGAGCAACTCACCCAGCAACATCACAAACGGAGTCTTGCCCACGCCGCCCGCCGACAGATTGCCGACGCTGATTACACTTCCTTCGAGCCGGCCAGGCGGCCAGATTCCGCGATCATAGAGCTGGTTTCTCGCTCCGACCACGGCGCCGTAAATGGCTGCGAGAGGATTCAATCGGTTTGTGCGGTTTGCACTGGGTCGCTCAGCTGCACATGCTCTTCCGTCAGCAAACTCTTCAGGGCCTCGAGCGTTCTCGACGTCGCGCCCGTCTGCGAGCGTATCGTCTCTGCCGCGCGCCGTCCCAGAGCACGACGTTCCTCATCGTCAGCAAGCAGCTGCATAAGAGTGAGCGGCAGTTCGGCCACGCTGACGATCCGCACAGCGTCGCGGCTCTGAAACAGACTCACGATGTCGCGAAAATTTTCCGTATGGTTGCCGACCACGATCGCCACGCCGTGCTGCGCAGGTTCGATAATATTGTGCCCGCCCTGGGGCACCAGGCTCCCGCCCACAAAAGCAACGTCCGCCAACGCGTAGAGTGCCGCCAGCTCGCCAATGGAGTCCAGCAGCAGCACTGAACCCGCGAGCGGCTCGCCCGCCCAATGCGAGCGACGATAGCAGCGAATCACCAACTGCTCGACCAGTGCCGCGACCTGGTCGAAGCGCTCGGGATGGCGCGGCGCCAGAATCATCACCGCCCGCGGATGCCCCACGCGCACATTCTCGAACGCGCGCAGCAAAGGCGGTTCCTCATCCTCGACCGTGCTGCCGCACACCAGCACCGGCCCCACTCCCTCGGCCGCAAGCGCACGCCGCAGGCTCTCCACGATTGCGGGCGGCTCTGCCGGACTCAGGTCGAACTTCAGATTACCCGTAACTTGCACTCGCTCCGCGTCCGCCCCAATCGACTCCAGCCGCGTGCGGTCCTCCTCCGTCTGCGCCAGAAACAGGTCAATGTGTCGTAGCACTCCGCGCAGCGCCCAGCGAAAACGCCGGTAGTTGGGCCACGAACGATCCGAGATACGCGCGTTCACCACCGCAATGCGCGCGCCGCTCGCATGCACCAGCCGCAGCAAATTGGGCCAGAACTCGGTCTCAGCCAACACGACCAACTCCGGCTGCAAAGCTTGCAGATAAGGCCGGATCGTCAATGCGAAGTCCACCGGAAAGTAAAACACGTTCTGAGCGCCAAAGCGCTTCGCGGCCAGCGCCTGGCCCGTATCGGTCGTGGTGCTGACGACCGCGCGATGCCGTGGAAGGCTCCGCCGCATCTCCTCAACCAAACGGCTCACCGCCAGCACTTCCCCAACCGATACGGCATGAATCCAGATCACGCGCTGCGCCGCAGTCCCACCCTGCGCCAGGATTCGCGCCGGAACCTTCCCCATACGTTCCGCAAAACCGGCATGGTACTTGCCATGGCGAACAATCTGGTAGAGCCAGTACGGCAGCCCCAGCAGCATCACCACCGCGAGCGCAAAACTGTAGAGAAAGTAGCTCAAGCTGAGCCATTCTAAACCGCCGCTCGGCGACCCGAGCGTCCGCCTCTTATAATCACGTCATGCGGTCATTCAGAAGTACATACGCGATCACGTGCGCTCTCTGCTTGGCTTTATCAACGCCGCTTCTTCTCCTGGCGAAAACGTTCGTAAAGCCCGTCGCGCACCCGGCCAGCACCTACCCGGCGCACGACAGCCACAGCGACGAGAAGGTCGCCATCGCCGCCGACCCCTATGACACGCCGGAAAAAGCGAAGGTCTTCTCCATGGACTTCCCGCAATACGGCTTCCTGCCGGTTTTCTTCGTCGTCACCAACGATGGCGATCGTCCTATTTCCATCGCGAACATGGAAATCACGCTAATCACGCGCAATCATTCCAAGCTTACGCCGACTTCCTCTGACGACATCTACCGTCGCCTGTCCAATCCTCAGGCCAACACGCATCCCACGCCGTTTCCCATTCCCCACAAGAAGGCGAAAGGCACGGTCAGCCAGAAAGACATGGATGAGATCGAATCCGCGCAATTCGCCGCCCGCGCCGTCGAGCCGCACACCACGCAGTCCGGATTCCTGTTCTTCGATGTGGGCGGCATCTCGGAGCCCTTGGCGGATGCCAATCTCGACGTGACCGGCGTCGCCGATGCCAACGGACACGAACTGTTGTTCTTCGAGATTCCAATGCAGAAATACCTGAGCGCGCAATCGAAACCGTGACGGAGGCGTGCGGTTGCCCCACCTGTGTCGCGTTCTTTGCGACAGGGTGGGGATTTCGCCGCCATGACCACAGAAATCGGCGTTTATAATCTGTACTTCCATGGCCACGACTGCCCAAACTTCCGTCGCTGCCCACCCGAGGTTCGAACCCGTCATCGGGCTGGAAGTCCACGTTCAGTTGCTGACCGCGAGCAAAATCTTCTGCTCCTGCTCAACTCGCTTCGGCGCGCCGCCGAACACCAATGTCTGCCCGGTCTGCCTCGGCATGCCCGGCGCTTTGCCCGTGCTCAACAGGAAGGCCGTCGAGTTCGCGACTCTGGCGGCCATGGTGCTGAACTGCCGCATCAACGAAACTTCCATCTTCGCGCGCAAGAATTATTTCTATCCTGACCTGCCCAAGGGATACCAGATTTCCCAGTACGACAAGCCCCTAGCCGAGCACGGCTACATCGAGATTCCGGCCGGCGGAGCCGGCACAAGCGCCGGCAGCAACGGCGGTAAACAGAAAAAGAAAATCGGCATCACCCGCGTGCACATGGAAGAAGACGCCGGCAAGAGCCTGCACGAAGGCTTCCCCGACTCCGACGAGAAAACCGCCATCGATCTCAACCGCACCGGCGTGCCCCTGGTCGAAATCGTCAGCGAGCCCGACATCGCCTCGCCCGACGAAGCCTACGAATACCTGACACGGCTGAAGGAAATCATCCTCTACACCGGCGTCAGCGACTGCAACATGGAGGAAGGGTCGCTGCGTTGCGACGCCAACGTCAGCGTGCGGCCGCGCGGGCAGAACGAATTGGGCACCAAGACGGAAATAAAGAATGTCAATTCCTTCCGCTTCATTCGCGAAGCGTTGGAATATGAAATCGGCCGCCAGATTGACGTCATCGAATCCGGCGGCAAGATCACGCAGGAAACCCGCCTCTACAACGCGAACGAAGGCAAAACCTACGGCATGCGTTCAAAAGAGCAGGCTCACGATTATCGCTACTTCCCAGAGCCGGACCTGCTCCCGCTTGTAGTCGATGAAAAGTGGCGCGCCGAAATCGCCCGCGCTTTGCCCGAACTGCCCGAGGCCCGCCGCGCCCGCATGGTCAAAGACTATGGCATCACCGAATACGACGCGCAGGTGCTGACCGTGTCGAAATCGCTGGCCGATCAATTCGAAGAAGCAGCCAAGGCGGCGAAGAATCCCAAGCGCGTCGCCAACCTGGTGCAGGGCGAATTGATGGGCCGCCTCAAGGCGAAAGGCATCGCGATCGAGCAGTCGCCGATCTCCATGCGCGGCGTGGCCGCTTCCGCCGATCTGGTCGAGTCCGGCACAATCTCGGGCAAGATGCTCAAGGACCTCTACGACCTGTCCTTCGAGCGCTCAAAAGATTTCCCAGTCGTCTATGAAGAAGAAGGCCGCCCACAGCAATCCACCGACACGTCCACGCTCGAGAAGATCATCGATGAAATTCTCGCCGCCAATCCCAAGCAACTCGAGCAATACCGCACCGGCAAGAAAACCATGCTCGGCTTTTTCGTCGGCCAGGTCATGAAAGCGTCCAAAGGCCAGGCCAGCCCGCAGCTTGTCAACGAGTTGCTGACCAAGAAGCTGGGATAGACCTGGATTGTGTGGCACCGGGTCTTCGACCCGGTCGGGCGGCTCGCAGGGCCGCTGTCACGTTGCAAGTACATGCCCAACCCATGACTTCAGTCATCTGATCCAGGCTTGGTCCGCGCGCTACGATGACCTTGTCATGAAGCTCAAGCTCGATCGCATCATCAGCATCGCAACGCTGGTGTCATCGCTGGTGGCCATCGTTCTCGTGCTGAAGAAGCCTGCGCCGGTCGCGCAGCCGCAGGCTCCTCGCGCCATCGCGGAACACGCTCACTCGTTCGAGCAGAAGATGGCGCAATTCGATCAGGAAACGCAGCAATCGGCACCGAGCGACGCGTCTCCAGCGCAGTCTTCGCAAACGCCCGCCCAGCCCGGCTCGGCCGCGTCGCCCAAGGCCGAAATCCGCATCAATTCCGACGAAATCAGCGCCGTGCTCGCACAAACGCTCGGCACAGCCGGAACTTCCGGCCTTACTCCCGACTCCAACGTCGGCAGCGGCGCTCCCAACATCAAAGATCAGCAGATCAGCTTCGACGGCGACGTGGTCCACGGCCAGTTCCTCACCGAAATCGCCGGCAAAGACGTCTGGATCACAATCTCCGGCCATATCGGAGAAAAAGACGGCTACGCCACGTTCGATCCGACCGAGTTCAAAGTCGGAGATCTGAGCGTTCCCGTCTCCCTCGTAAATCCCGCATTGCAGAAGAAATTGTCAGAAGAGCGCGACCGCCTCAAGCTTCCCGACAATGTTGGCAGTGTAAAAGTGGAAAACGGCCAGCTCGTCATGCAGGAGAAATAGAGACGGTGTGGAACCGGGTCAGAGACCCAGTCCCACACAATCAAAATCGCCATTTACGGCGAGACAACCCGATTCTCCGCCGCCACCCTCGCATACCATCGCCCTGAGTCCTTGATGGTCCGCTGCTGCGTCTTGAAATCGGTGTACGCCAAACCGAAGCGCTGGCTGAATCCCTCCGCCCATTCAAAGTTGTCCATCAACGTCCACGCATGATAGCCGCGGACATCAGCTCCCTCCGCAATCGAGCGCGCCAGCGCCAACAGATACTCACGATGATAGGCAACGCGGCGCGAGTCGCGAATCGCGCCGCTCGCATCCGGCCCGTCGTTGTAAGCGCAGCCGCTCTCGGTGATTTCGATGGCTGGCCGGTTGTAGTCGCGCGTGATGCGCATAACCATGTCGTATAGCGCTTTCGGCCAGACCTCCCAGCCGAGATCGGTCTTCGGACCCTCATGCCCGCCCTCCATCTTCACTGGAAACAGCCAGTCTTGCGCGTGAGCCGCGCGCTCCATCGCGCTCGGCGCCGATGCGATCGTGCGGTAGTACAAATTGATTCCGATGAAGTCCAGCGGGGCGCGCGTTTTCTCCATGTCGCCCGATTTCACGCCCATAGCCGTCTCTGGCAAGAACGTCAGCGCCTCAGGATACCGCCCGCGCAGCGCCGGCTCCAGAAACCACGTATTCGTAATGGCGTGCGCGCGCTCTGCCGCCAACTTGTCGTCGTCGGAATCGCCGGCCGGCTCGCACGGCGACATGCTGAATGCCGTGCCCACGCGCGCCGTCGGCCGCGCCGCCTTCAGCGCACGGAACCCCTCGCCCTGCGCTAGGTTCACCACGTGCGTGGCCCGCAGGAAATCGAGCAGGCTCTTACGCCCCGGCGCGTGCGTGCCCTCCATATATCCCAGATCGACGAACGCCGCCGGCTCGTTGAAAAGAATCCAGTCCGAGACGCGGTCGCCCAAACTCTGGGCCACCAACTGCACATAGTCAGCATAGCGGCCCACGGTGTCGCGATTGGTCCATCCGCCCGCTTCGTCGAGCAACTGCGGCAGGTCCCAGTGATAGATCGTCACCAACGGCCGAATATGCGCTTCCAGCAGCCCATCCACCACCCGGCTGTAATAATCAAGTCCCTTGGAGTTCGGCGCACCCGTGCCCGATGGTTGAATGCGCGGCCAGGAAATCGAGAACCGGTAGCTGTTCAAATTCATCGCCCGCATCAGTGCCAGGTCTTCGCGCCAGCGATGATACGAATCGCAGGCGACATCCCCCGTGTCGCCGTTCTTGATCTTGCCCGGCGTGTGGGCAAAGCGGTCCCAGATCGATTCGCCTTTCCCGTCTTCGTTCCATGCTCCTTCAATCTGATACGCCGCCGTCGCCGTGCCCCAGAAAAATCCCTTGGGAAACGTGGCGTGGTCGCCGGAACTTCCACCGTAGAACTTTCGAGCCGTCGCCGCCGCGGCCGTCGTCGCCTTCGAAGACTTGCTGCAGGCCGAAAAAAGAATTCCCGGGAGACCGGCGGCAGCGCCAGCTCCGAGAACTGATTGCACAAACTTGCGGCGTGTCAGACGCAAAAAGAAACTTGGGCTCCTTCAGAAAGTACGGAGCGACGCTCCACTTAGCTCGTTGAATCGCGACTCGCCCAACTGTTCAATTATGCTTGATGAATTTCCCTGTCTTCTGCCCGGTCAGCGAGTTGTACAGCGTCTCCAGAAACGCATCCTCGCTGACAAAATCCCCGGAATACTTCTTCCACGGATCCAGAATCTTCGCTTGCTTCATCTGATCCAGAGTCTTGCCGTCCTTCAGCGCCTGCGCCACCACGTCACGCGTGGCCTTCAGCATGGTCAGGTAGGCGCGCACATCGTCCACAGTCGAAACCGGCCCGTGCCCGGGAATGATCTTCACGTCCGCCGGCACCTCGGCAATCACCTTCTCCACGCCATCAATCATGCCGTTGATGCTGCCGCCGGCCTCCACATCAATGAATGGGAAGCCGTAGGTTACGAAGTCATCGCCCATGTGCACCACGTTCGACTTCGGGAAAAAGATGATCGAGTCGCCGTCGGTGTGCCCGGCAGGAAAATAGAGCGCGCGGATGTCCTCGCCGTTCAGATGCACGGTCACGTCATGATCGAACGTGATGATGGGAAGCGCTTCCTGTGGCGAAGGCTGCGAATCGAAGTGAACCGACCCGCCATTGCCCGCCGGGCCTCCCGATTCCAGCCGCTTGCGCACGTTGTCGTGCGCGATGATCGGCGCCTGCTTCTGGAAGTACGCGTTTCCGCCGGTGTGGTCGGGATGATAATGCGTGTTGATGATGAAGCGGATCGGCTTGTCGGTGATGCCCTTCAGCGCCGCCTGAATCTTGTCGGCCAGCGGCGCGTATTGATCGTCAACCACGACGATTCCATCGTCTCCCACCGACGCGCCGATATTTCCGCCCGCCCCTTGCAGCATGTAAATACTGCCGGCCACCTTGCTGACTTTGATTTCCACCTTGCTGAAGTCGCGGTCCTGGGCCGCGCCGAGGGCAGCCAGAAGGAGCGAGGCCATTCCTAGAAGCCAAGTCTTGCGCACGGATGTTCACTTCCTTTCACTATTAGGATCCACGGCGACATTCTAGAATAACTTCATGTGCAGAGTTGCAGCGCTCTTTCTGTTGACTGTTTTATTTCCTGGCTGCGTCGCTCAGAAAACTTCCGCCTCTTCGGTACCTTCCACACCACCACCCCCAGATCGCGGCTCTGATTCGGCTCCCCAAAGCGCCCCTGCAAAACCCCAGGTTAGTTCGACGGAAGAGGTATTGCGTGGTGACGATGCGAAGATCCTCGTGTTTCCCTGGTGTGCCAGTGTTCCGAGCGACGTCTCCACGGATGAACACATGCAGCTGTTGAATCACTGCCAAACCGAGGTCGTCTACGAACTCGGTAGGTCCCTTTCCGAGGGGCACCTGCAGATCTTCAATGACGGCGGGATCAGCGACGAATACCCCCTACCAGAGCTCTCGACTGGCAAGCACGTCACCGATTTGCCGCATGGCTTTTATTGGAAGGAAAACCGGGAGTCATTTCCGGACCCATTGCTCTCCTGCACTCTGGGCAAGCGTTACATCACCATCGGGGCAGATTCCCTCTGGGCAGAGGATTCCGACCCTTCGGCCTACGATTACAAACCCGGCCACCCGCGTGAGAAGTACCGCGACCCTCCCGCCGACCTGGCGGCTAACCTTGAAGGCGAAGACGTGGGCTTTGAAGAGTGGCGGATTCCCGCCCGGCAAAACCTGGGCGTCCGGCTATCCGGCCAGTTGCCTGAGATCCAACTCCTGGGCGTGGGCTTTACCGAGTCCACGCTGGTGGAATGCGGAAGAGGACAAAACCCGGAGCAGTTCGGGAAAGCGCCTCTGCGAGATATTCGGGTGGTTTCCACGGTAGAGCACGATATGTTCCCCGAGATCCAAGCCCTGCAAGCCGCACGCTTCACAGTTCCCGCCGAGGTATTCGAGTACCCGCACCACGTCCGGATTGTTGGCAAACTCAAATAGGATGGCCCGACCTACTCCGCTCTCGTGGATCTTCCAAAGCCTGTCTGCAGTCAGTAAAGATGAAAGTCGATTTCCACCGCAATTTGCACTGCCACAGGGCGGCCGTCTTTGGTGCCAGGCTGGAATTTCCACCCGCTTACTGCATTCACCGCCCTATCGTCTAAGCCCATTCCAAGCGGTGTGCCGATCTGCAGGTCCCTGACAGCTCCGGACGAGTCAACCACTAAAAACAACGTCATCGTGCCTTGATATTTCGCTTGCCGCGCCTCTTCGGAGAAATCCGGCTCACTAGTTCGCAGCGTGCGAGGCGGTGCAATCCCTGGCTTTACGAAGTACACCGGCTCCGCAGAAGGGCCAGGGCCTTGGCGGCTGCCCGCGAACTTGGTCGAAATATTCGCGCCAGTAGTCGGGAACGATATCCCTGATCGACTCTGTCGGTCCAGAAAAACCGAGTTCATCGCGGATGACACTTCCTTCGCGTCCGGTTTGTCCGAACTAAGAGCAATCTCAATCTCAACTCGCTTCTCCCGGAATGCCTTTTCCAGCTTGTCCCGATCCTTGACATCGGATTCCGCCAGCGAAGCGAGCACATCGCGATAAGGCGGCTTTCGTTTGGAATCGAATACCAGGCACACGCGCCTGCCTTCGATTTGCAGCGCGTGGCCGTGCCGCTTGATGTGTTTGACTTCAATCTGCCCGTCCACTGTCCACGGACCAATCTCTCCAGAACCGACCAGCGACCCATCGGACTGAAACGACAGATGTTGACCCGTGTAGAAATGGCGGAGGGTGAGCGTTTTTCCCGCGTAGTCCTTTAGCTGCTTTTCAACGTCATCGTCCGCTTTGGCAACCAAAGACGGCAGCAGCATCGCAAGCAGCACCGTTGCGAACAGCGGTATGGTCGTTCGCAGTTTCATGCGATGCAGCTTACTCCGGGTTCAGGCTGTCGTACATCTTCCAAAGCTTGTCCGCGGTTGCACGATAGATGACCCAGCCCGTGCCCGCGTCCGACGTTTCCTTGAACAGCAACTCGCCGCGCCCGTCGCCGTCGGCGTCGACCGCATCGACCAGTTCAAACCGCGGCGTCAGGTCGAGATGGAATTTGTCGGTGATTCCGGAATAGAGCGGGCGCAGGTTGTTGTAGATGTCGGTTCGCGCCACCAGCATGATGGAGTATTGCACGTCGGAATAACCCGCCCCGGGCGTAGAGGGCGGCGGCATATGCGCCTCAGCGCTGAAAACGATGATGGGCTGATTGCTCATCCACAAATCGTAAGTCGTCATCTGCACGTTGCTCAGAATCGGCTCGGCAGCCTTCACGGCCTGAACGTGACGCGTCTGCGCGGCCGCTGCTTTCGGTGCGATCTTTTCCTTTGCCTGCGCATCCAGATACGCCTTGAGTTGCTGCTTGGCCAGCTCCGTGATCTGCTGGCGGCGTTCTCCTTCTTCGTCCTTGAGCCAGTCGAAGGTGAAGGCATGCGGGCTCGGCCCGCCGGCGTCGGAAATGGCCGGAATGAACTGCACCGGCCCCTTGTCTGCCGTCGTCTCAGATTTTCCTGCCTTCGCCGGTGTCAGCCCTGGCTTGCTGTAACCCGGAAAGTCATCATCCGAAAAAGGCTGTGTGGGCTTGCCTCTGCGCAGCCGCGGACGATTCTCTTCTGTGGCCCCGCTATCGGACTCCGGCGGCTTGGCCTCGGCTGCCTGAGTGACAGCAGGTTTGCCTTCTCCGCCTTGTGGTTGAGCTGATGGGGCTTGACCTGCCTGGCTTTGACCAGCTTGGCCCTGTGCCGATTTCGAATCGCTGGCCGGCGTGCTCGATCCCGCTTGCGCCGGTTCTTGACTGGGCGCTCCCGAACTCGCATCCTCGGCCGGCCGTTTCAGGCGCGGCGGCTCGTCACTCGAAGAAGATGATCCGCCAGACTGCGAAGAAACCTGCGGTGAAGAGGCAGTCGGAGCCGCAGAAGTAGCCTGCCCTGTCGAAGCTTGGCCGGAACTTTGGCCACCGGAAGCCTGCCCTCCGCCGGCCGCCGGCTGCGGATTCCGCGTCAGCCGCGGACGCTCATCGCTCGTGTCGAGGCCCTTCGGCACGTTTTCCGCCTTCACGGGCCCGTAGGGCTTCTCTGTTCCTGCCGGAACCCACGCCCCGGTTCCGATCCAGGGGTTCGGAGCGTTTGCGGCCGTGCTGTGTAGTGCGCTGCCGACCGTAAACAGTCCCTGCGAATTGCCCGTGCGCTCGACCTCATACACGGTGCCCGTCTCCAGCGCCATGGGCACCGGGTTGGCTTTGTACGCCGACGCATCCCAGAACTTGCCGTTGATCAGAATCGCGATCGGCACCAGCGACGCCTTGCCGTTTGCCGCCAACTGCAGAACCGCAACCGCCCGCGGCCCGGCATCCTTCTTCCGCGGCACTTTCCGCTCGCCCGTGAAGATCTGCGGCCGCTCTTCCTGCGCCCGGCTCACCGCTCCCAGCGACACCAGTGCCCCTGCCAGCGCCATGGCGCACACGCTCCGGTATAGAATCGTTCCGAACGGCGCCCGGCCCAAAGCGGCCTCAACGGCGTCACCGAAATTCCATTTTTTTCGTGAGATTGCCATGCATATCAATGATAAAGCTCCCGACTTCGCTTTGCAGGATGAAAACGGCAAAGAAGTCAAGCTGAAAGACTTTCGCGGCAAAACTGTCATTCTCTTTTTCTATCCCAAGGCCAACACACCCGGTTGAACCGTAGAAGCTCGCGGGTTCCGCGATTCATACAAACAGATTCAAAAAACCGGCGCCGTGCTGCTTGGCATCTCCGCCGATACATCGAAGGCGCAGAAGAGTTTCGCCGAAAAAAACGACCTTCCGTTCACCCTGCTGGCCGACGCCGACAAGAAAGTTGCCGAAGCCTACGGCGTGATGAAAGAGAAGAACATGTACGGCAAGAAAGTCTGGGGCATTGCGCGGACCACGTTCGTCATCGGCCCCGACGGCAAAATTCAGCACATCTTCGAAAAGGTCAATCCTGACAGCCATGCCGAGGAAGTGCTTGCGTATCTGAAGGAATCGTCGAAAGGCGTGGCGTAAGCGTTTGGACTCTTCCTGTGTTGGCTTAACCGGCTTTCGATATGAGGCCGCCAAAGATATCAGACCACGCATGCGCCATCATGCCGGGTCGCAGGCTTTTCCGCCAGGATGCGAGTAGCCCAAACAGGAAACCATAGCTGCCGACCTTGAGCGCCGCTCCCGTTCCTTGGTACGCATGGGCAACGCCGAAAACCATTGCTTGCAGAAGAACGGCGGCAGCGTTACTGCCAGTGAGCGCCCAGAATTGTCTTTGCAAGTACCCGCGAAAAACCACTTCTTCGCAAAAACCCGCGCTAACCGATACTGCAATCCAAAGTGCAGCCTCGTAGACACCGCGGGGGAGAAAAACGTTTACGGATGCTGCGTGGCTCGTTCCAGAATAGATCTGCCAGACTCTCAGCACACCGAGCCACAGCAGCCAGAGCCCACAAGCAAGAAGCAGATCGGTCGCTATTCGCCGACCGCTGTTCCACACTCCCCCGACAAGATCCCGGAGCTTTGTTCCTGTGCGCTGAAGACCACCCTTCCAGACCCAATAGACCAGGGCCCACTCCGAAGCGATCAAGGAAAGATACAGAGGCACGACACTGGGATGTCCCCCCAACGCCGCTGGTTCAGAGCGCGCGTGCTTCTGAAAAAGGCCGCCCGCTATCGCTAGGGCGACAAATAAAACGACGACAGCGACGGTGTGGCCCAATGGGCCCGCGAGTGTTGGCTGGCCAGAATCGCGCACGGCATTTTTCCGCGCATAGACTAACATGGGCTAACATCGAAAGCAGTGCGCTCCACCGATCGTCGCCCCTGCGTCGCGAGACATTAGTTAACATTCCTTTCCATGTGCCTGCACAACGAAACGCGCGCAATAAGTCATCTTGATCGGACGTTCTTTGCCCGCTCGCCGCGCCGCGTGGCGCGCGAGCTTCTGGGCAAAGTCCTCGTCCGCACAGGCGACGACGGGAAGCCTCGCATGACCGCGCGCATCGTCGAAGTCGAGGCCTATCTCGGCGAACAAGACCCGGCCTCCCACGCTTACCCCGGGCCAACGTCGCGCAACGCCGTCATGTTCGGCCCTGCAGGGTTCGCGTATGTCTACTTCATCTACGGCAATCATTACTGCCTGAACGTCTCGTGCGAACAGGAAGGCCGCGCCGGGGCCGTTCTATTTCGCGCCCTCGAACCGCTGACGGGTATAGAAGAAATGGCACAGGCACGCGGCATCACCATCAGCCATCCGCGCGACCTGATCAAACTCACCAGTGGCCCTGGCCGTCTGGGAGAAGCCTTCCGCGTCACCCGCAGCCGCGATAACGGCTGCGACCTCACATCACCTGCGAGCGGCTTGTGGATCGGCACCGACGGCTTCCGCGCCCCAACCATCCGCGTCACGCCGCGCATCGGCATCACCAAGGCCGCCGAGAAGCGCCTCCGCTATTTCATCGCCGGCAACCCATTCGTCTCCGGCCGCAAGACTCTCTAGAAGCCCTTGACGAACCGGCATACACTAACGGCAGGGGGCAAATGGGCCAGAACCCTTGCTAGACAAGCGTTTTCACCCGTTCTCCCGCGGGAGGCGACCCGGCCCGGGCGGCATTGCGGCCGTGAAATTGCGCATCCTACGAGTAGCATTTTTCATCTCATGCAGTAGGGGCGATATGCACTGCTCGGTGCCATTCCGTATTCTCCTTGCAGGCTCTGTCGCTATTCTGGCGTTCTCCGCAACATCACCTACTCCTCGCGCTTTCGCTTCCGTCGGCGTCGTCCATTCGCAAGAAACGCCCTCCTCTATCGTGATCGGCTTTGTCGGAGGCTTTGTCCGCCACGACAACCCTCATCACGGCGCGGTGCTCTTCGCGCAGCGCCTGCAAGAGCGGGCTCCCAAGGGCACGTATGTGCAGGTTTTCGAGAACCGTCACCGGCAGGCTGCCTACAACACCATCATCCGCCTGCTCGACCGCAATCACGACAGCGTTCTCAGCGAAGAAGAGAAATCGCAGGCGCGCGTCATCCTTTATGGCCAGAGTTGGGGTGCGGCCACGGCCGTGCTGCTGGCTCGTCAACTAAATCGCGCCGGCATTCCCGTCTTGCTGACCGTGCAAGTCGATAGCGTTTCGAAACTCTGGCGGGACGACAGAACCATCCCGCCCAACGTCGCCGCCGCCGCGAACTTTTATCAACGCCATGGTCTCGTCCGGGGGCAGCCTCAAATCGTCGCCGCCGATCCCGCCCGAACCCAGATCCTCGGGAACTTCCTCTTCGACTACAAACAATCTCCCGTAAAGTGCGACGAAGGATATTCCTGGCTCGACCGTCACGTGACTCCCAGCCACATGCAGAGCGAGTGCGATCCCCGCCTGTGGGCTCAGGTCGAAGAGCTGGTGCGTCAGCGCCTTGAACCCCAACCGACCGCAGTAGCCGTTGCTTCCCCATCCCAGCAGCCAGTCGATAAATGATTCGGGAAGGGCACGACTTCAGTCATGCCATCAAAGGCTAAAACTACCGGGTTCTAGCCCCTGAGCGACACCCTTTTGCACACACCAGCTAGTCAGAACCGTGATCGTTTCCACTACCGTTCTGTCTTTGTAAACGCCAAGCATCCAATTTCACAAAACCGCATTCGAAGCGAAGAACGGCCACGTGTGCGTGCGGCGAGGCCATACACTGTCCCCAGCCACCGAAGTTCATCAGTCGATTACCTTTGGTGACTTGGACGAAAACTCCGCGGGACGATAAAGTGGCTATCTGATGGCCGTGCACCTCAAACCTGCGCTGATTGCCTTTACCTTGCTCACCCTGGGCTGGACCCTGGCTTCGCGTGCGCAGGATTTAGGCCAGCCCGCGGCTAATCCGCAGCAAAACGAAGCGTCAAAAGCGGCGGAACCAGGCTCCAACGGTACTCAGCCGTCGGGCCACCATCCCGGAAGCATCAGCGGAACAGTAGTGGATCAAAGCGGAGCCGTCGTTCCCGGTGCTGAAGTTCAACTGAACGTCCAACTCATCGACAAACCTCCGGCCTCCGATCAGCCTGCTGTGCAGACAGTCATCTCCGGCAGTGACGGTCAGTTCTCCTTCACCAATGTCCCGCCCGGACCTTTCCAGCTGACCGTGACGTCCGCTGGATTCTCGCCGCAAACGGTTTCCGGAACACTCAACTCGGGGCAGACCAACACCGTCGCCCCGATCATGCTGGCGGTCGCCACCAGGGTCACCGAGGTCAATGTCTCGCTCACCCGCGAGGAAATCGCCGAAGAAGCGGAAGTCGAACTGAAGATCGAAGAGAAGCAGCGCGTGCTGGGGGCCATTCCCAACTTCTATGTCACCTACAATCCCAACGCGGCCCCTCTAACCCCCCTGCAGAAATTTCGGCTGGCAGCCCGAAACGTGATTGATCCCTTCACCTTCGTAATCGTCGGCGGCACCGCCGGTATCCAGCAGGCGCAGAATCATTTCCGCGGATATGGCCAGGGCTCTGAGGGTTATGCCAAGCGCTTCGGTGCCGGCTACGCCGACACGGTTTCAGGCACTTTCATCGGCGGCGCCATCCTGCCCGCCCTGCTGAAGCAGGATCCGCGCTATTTTTACAAGGGGACTGGTACTTTCCGCGCCCGCGCCTTGTACGCCATCGCTAACGCCGTGATCTGTAAGGGCGACAACCGCAAGTGGCAGCCCAACTACTCGAATATTCTAGGAAGTTTGGCCGCCGGGGGCATTTCCAACATCTACTATCCCCCCCAGGATCGCGACGGCGCCACCCTGACCTTCGAAAATGCGGCCATCGGCATCGGCACAAGTGCCATTTACGATCTGCTGCAGGAGTTCGTCATCCGTCACTTGACTCCAAAGGTCCCCAAGGATCCGTCGAACCCTGAAACAGTGCATAACTAGCCTTCTTTCCAGAGCTTCCGCTCAGTGCGCCAACAGTGCAACTTTCGCCCGACAGCGGTGTTCTAAAGGAGTAGGATGAGTTAGGCGGTCTGCCCGCCCGGGCAGTCATCCGCCATTGTAAGGTGGAGGGTGCTGATATGAGACCCACCTGGATGCACACTTTTCTTACCGGTATTGCTTCGCTCGCCCTCGTATGTCTGCCCACGACCGTCTACGCCCAGCATGGTGGCGGTGGCCACGGTGGTGGTGGCGGGGGTGGTTTCCACGGTGGTGGTGGCGGTGGCTTCCATGGAGGTGGCGGAGGCGGCTATCACGGCGGCGGTTCCTATGGAGGTGGCGGCTACCATGGTGGCGGCGGTTATAGGGGCTATCACGGTGGCGGATACCATGGCAGCTCTGGCGGCTTCGGCCGCGGTTCATACGGAAGCATGCGCGGAGGATCCTCTGCCTCGTCGTCCCATGCCTGGTCCTGGGAAGGCCATAGTGGCGCCCGTGATACCTCACCCGGCTTCCATTCCTTCGGATCAGGCAGCAGCGGTGCTGCCAGATCGGCCGGCGGTTCCACCTCGACCAGATCAGCCGGCGCAGGCTCGTCGTTTCGAGGTGCGAACGGTGCTGACACCCACGCGGCCGCTCGCGATGGCCAGTTCCACTCCTTCGGAAGCACGCACGCCACAACTGCTTCCACAGTGACCGCCTCGCACTTCGCCACAACCACAACTGTCGCCCGTGCCAACTTCGGATTCGCCAATGCCGGCTGGCGCGGCGGCTGGGGCTGGCGTGGTGGCTGGGGTTGGCGCGGTGGATGGGGGTGGGGTTGGGGATGGGGTTGGGGATGGGGACTCGGTTGGTGGGGTCCCGGCTGGGGATGGGGTTGGGGCCCGTTCTGGGCCTGGCCACCGTACTGGTATAACCCCTGGTGGTGGGACTACAGCTATCCCCCGGCGTACATTTACCCGTACCCCGATTCGGATTCCGACTACTAATCTTGGGTGAAGCCGCAGGCGACGTCGGCAGGTTGTGCAAACCCCGACGTCGCCTCTTTTCTGCAGTCCAGCTGCGGAGAAGCCCAGCATCCGCGCCACATCACGACAAGACCATCCGCGTAGTGCGCAGCTTGCCCCGCCAAAACCCAGCCGCGTGGCGCCGGAATGTGAAAGCCCGGCACGGCAGTGCCGGGTAGACGCAGAAAGAACCGACCGAGTCCCGTAGGGACGACACTACGTGGCCGCCAACAGCACATTGTCAATCAGCCGCGTCGTCCCCACATACGCCGCGACCGCGACCAGCGCGCCTGCCGACACATCCGCCACTGGATCCAACGTCTCCGCGTCCACGATCTCGAAATAATCCAGCCGCACCGACTTCTCCTTCACAAACTCCGCCCGGCCCGCCGCAGCCAGCTTCGTCGCATCGCGCTCTCCCGCGCGCGCCAACTCCTCCACGCGCATGAGCGATCGATGCAGCACCAGCGCTTCCTTCCGCTGCGTCGCATCCAGATATGCATTGCGCGAACTCATGGCCAGCCCATCGGCCTCGCGCACAATGGGACACGCCACAATCTCCACCGGAAAATTCAGATCGCACACCATCCGCCGGATCACCGCCAGCTGCGCCGCATCCTTCTGCCCGAAAAACGCCACATCCGGTTCCACGATGTGAAACAACTTGCTTACCACCGTCGTCACGCCGCGAAAATGCCCCGGCCGCGACCTCCCATCCAACTTGCCGCTCAGGTCCTCCACCGTCACCCAGGTCGCCGGTGTGGCGCGGACACTCTTGTCCGCGACGGTCCCATACACCTCTTCCACCGTCGGCGCGAACACCAGATCCACGCCTTCCTGCTCCAGCATCTCGCGGTCGCGCTCGAACGGCCGCGGATATCTCGCCAAATCTTCATTCGGTCCAAACTGGGTCGGATTCACAAAAATCGACACCGCCACCGCATCGCACTGCGCCCTCGCCGCCCGCACCAGCGACAGATGCCCCTCATGCAGTGCGCCCATCGTCGGCACCAGTCCCAGACGCTTGCCCGCGGGCCGAAGCGCGTGGCTCGCCGCCCGCATTTCATCAATGGTCCTGCAGATTTTCACGGAAGAATCTTCAGACAAGCCCTGGCACGGCAACGCAGGATTACCAGGTGAACTTAGGTCGCCACCTATCTCGCCACCACCGGCACATCGTGCTTCGCCGCCCAGATCAGCGCGATGAACCAGCCAATCACCGTCCATCCCAGGAAGAAGTTCAGCAGAAAAATGGCCAGCGTGTCGCGCTTGTCGCGGATCAGAGCAATGATCGACGGCAGGAAATACATCACGAACGGCAAGCCAAAGAACGGGAAGAAGAAGAAATGCGCCAGGGGATGCATACGACGCCTCCTCGCCTGCTACTAGGCTAGCACCACCGCCGTACGACTGCGAGCGCGGTACCTCCGCTCCTGTTTAAAGATACGCACGCGACTGGTTTCCGGTTCCCTTGCCAAGGCTTGATCCGTGCTGATCCGCGTAAATCCGCGGCGTGAGGCCTGTTACCGCGCCATCGCTCTTTTCCGCGCCAGCACCGTCTCCAGGCTCGCCTTCGTCTCCTTCGGCAGATGATACGACTCTTCATCCGAAGGATACTGCCGCGATTTCACGTCCGCGCGAAACTCCTGCACTGACTTCATGATCAGTGCGGCTGCGTCGCCGTAGCGCCGCACAAACTTCGCCGGCGGCCCAAACGTCAGGTTCATGATGTCATGAAACACCAGCACCTGCCCATCGCATTCCGGCCCTGCGCCAATTCCAATGGTCGGCGTGCTCACTTCATTCGTGATCATCGCCGCCACTTCCCGCGGAATTCCCTCCAGATACAGGCACGCCACGCCCGCACGGTCGAGCGCCACCGCATCGCGCATCAGTTGCTCGATCCCGTTCAGGCTCTTGCCCTGCACCTTGTACCCGCCCATCACATTCACCGACTGCGGGGTCAGGCCAATGTGCCCGGCGACGGGAATCTCGGCGTCGATGATCTGCCGGATCACGTCCGCCCGCTTCTCGCCGCCTTCCACCTTCACCGCTTCGGCGCCGCCTTCCTTCACAAAGCGCATGGCGTTCGCCACGGCAGTTTTCGGATCCACCTGATACGCTCCATACGGCATGTCGGCGATCAGCAGCGCGCTTTTCACGCCACGCCGCACCGCCTTCACGTGGTGCAGCATCTCGTCCATGGTGACTGTGAGCGTGTTCTCGTAGCCCAGCATCGCCTGGGCCAGCGAATCGCCCACCAGCACAACGTCGATGCCGGCTTCGTCGACGAGACGCGCCGTGGCGTAATCGTATGCAGTCAGACAGGTAATCGGTTCGTGTCGGAGTTTCTGTTCCCGCAGAGTTGCGGTCGTAACCTTCGGGCGCGATTCGGCAGGAAAACGCCCGCTGATCGGGGTGAGACTCATGATGTCCTCCAGTGCCCCTCCGGCTCAGCCGGATAGAGCCTGTACACGCGTCATGGCGCTTACATCATTCGATACAGCTGCGCTTAATTGTAGCTGCAAAAAGTGCAAAAGGTCGATAGCCAGAATGGCCAATATTATCAATGACTTCCAGGCCATGGAAACCGCGGCACAGCTGAGCTTGCCGTCACGTTGGGCGCTCACCGCGTTGCCTGCGGAGGGCACGACCGGGAAGGGCACGGCTTCAGCCGTGCCCGATAGTCGCAGAAAAATCCGGGGGGCTTTAGCCCCTGAGGGGGGATGAAGTAAGACGGTGCAAACTTGTCTTACTTTGTGTGAAGTAGTAAGATATACCTATGTCATCTTACCGAACCGTAATCAGCTCCAAAGGGCAAGTCATCATCCCCGCCGAATTGCGCGAGGAATTCGGCCTCGCCAAAGGCACGCGCGCTACCTGGACCAAGGAAAACGGCCGCCTCATCTTGACTCCCATCACCGAACGCTTCCTCGAACGCCTCCTCGACGAGATTCAGGGATGCCTGAAGCCCCGTCCGGGCGAACCCTCTGCCTTTGAGGAATCGCTCGCCGAGCGGGAACGTCAGCGCCAGCGCGAGCGGAAAGAGAAGTAAGTGGCTGCCACGCGCCGCTATGTGCTCGATGCCAACGCTCTGATCGCCCTGTTCGAGGGGCGTCAGCCCGCCGCAGAGAAAGTACGGAAAATGCTAGCGGATGCCTCTCGTACCGATTCTCCCTTGTGGATGTCGGCGATCAACTGGGGCGAGGTTTTCTACATAGAGTGGCGCCGGTACGGAGAGGCAAAAGCGAGACAAGCCGAGGTAAACTTGCGTCGCCTGCCCATTCTTGTCATCGGTGTTGATCTCGACCGCGCCACCCGCGCCGCCGCCCTTAAGCAGAAGCACAATCTCGGCTACGCCGATTCCTTCGCAGCCGAACTTGCCATCGAACGCGGTGCGACCCTAGTTACCGCCGATCCGGAGTTCTCAAAGTTGGGGAAGATCCTGCCGGTCTACCCGCTCCCGCGATACGAGAAGTGACCCAGCGTCCCTCAAGGTCTGCCAAGTTCAACAGGCGTAAGTCGCCCACAGAAAGAACAAGAGATTCTCAAAGGCTGCTGCCAAGCTCAACATGATGGTGGCAACGCGTAAGAACTTTCGATACAACCGTTCGGGCCAGCTCTTACTTGCGAGCCCACCAACAATTAGGGCGCCGGTGGCAAGCAGCACCATTTGCCATCGATTCTCGCAATAGGAGTGAACAGAACCGACGAACTCTGCGTATGAAAGCACCACAACAAGCAAGGCTGCGGCGAGAAGACGGAATGTCAGGTCCTTTCGCACTTGGATTGCGTCCACGCCCCTAGCCCTGCCTACGCGCTCGCCGCTTCCTGCCCGCCCAGCGGCAGGAAGTACTGCGTGCCCTTGATCGGCTCGCTCACCTTGCGTAGCAGCTCCTGCAGATCTTCGTTGCGGTCGACGAAATCAATCTCGGACGTGTTCACGATCAGCAAATCCGACGACGTGTAATGAAAAAAGAAGTGCTCATACGCCTTCACCACTTCCTCCAGATACTCATCGTTCACCGCCCGCTCGCCTGGCGCATTCTTTTTCTTGAGCCGCTTCTTCAGCACCTCCGGCGTGGCCTGCAGATAAATCACCAGGTCGGGCGTGGGCAACTGTTCGCGAAAATGGTTGTAGTAGCGATTGTAGGTATCGAGTTCCTGATCATTCAGGTTGAGGCAGGCAAACAGCTTGTCTTTTTCAAAAATAAAATCTGCGACCACCATCCGCCGCGACCGCGCCCCCAGATCAAGCGCCTGCAGCTGCTCGAACCGCCGCACCAGAAACGCCAGCTGCGCCTGAAACGCCGCCCCGCGCTCGCCCTCATAGAATGCCTCAAGAAACGGATTCTGCTCCGGCTCCATCACCCGCTGCGCGTTCAGCCGCTCCGCCAGAATGCGCGCCAGAGTGCTCTTGCCCACCCGGATGGGACCCTCCACTGCAATGTAACGGGGCAGCTCAAAAAGATTGGCCATGTCTTGGTAAGACGCCGCTCGCGAAAAATTTTGGAAATGGCAGGATATCCCGGATGCGCCTCAGTGACAATTGAGGGAAGAGTTAACAGAGGTGACTCATGAGCGACGCAGAATTGAATCATTTGGTATTGGGCTACTTTGAATTTGGATTACGAAGGAAATAAAGTAAGCCGCAGAATCGCACTGACCGCCATGAACAATCCAGCGATGAAAAGGGCGACTCGCTTGAGTCTTGCACCAAGTACTCCCCTTCCCCGAGGAGCCAGAAAGCCGCGTTTCCACAAGTAGCTCACTACCAGTCAGTTAGTCATTGAGACATTCAGTCATTGAAAAGCCGAAGGCTCTCCCGCCGGTCACATAATGACTAAATGATTCAATGATTCAATGATTAAATAGCTGTGATGCTCGGAGCCCTGATCGCCGGAAGCGCTACAGCCGCGGCCGTCGCCGCCGGCTATCAATCCATGGCGCCCACCGGCCAATGGTACGGCCGCACATTTATTGGACTGCCGAGTGGCACCAAGCAACTCGCCCTCACCTACGACGATGGCCCCAACGATCCCCACACTCTGCGGCTGCTCGAAGTGCTCGCCCGACATGACGTCCACGCAACCTTTTTTCTCATCGGCCGCTACGTCAAGCAACGTCCCGACATCGCCCGCGAGATCGCGAAGGCCGGCCACCTCATCGGCAACCACACCTTCACGCATCCCCTGCTGATCTTCAAAAGCGAATCCGAAATTCGCCGCCAACTCACCGACTGCCGCTCCGCCCTGCAGGACTCAGTCGGAGAGGCTTTTACAGAAAAAGCTGCCAATCTCTTCCGCCCTCCCTTTGGCGGACGCCGCCCCGCCGTCCTCCGCATCGCCCGCGAGCTGGGCCTCGAACCTGTGATGTGGAACGTAACCGGCTATGACTGGAACGCGCCGCCAGCGGAAGTCATCGAACGAAAAGTTTCACGCCAAATTCGCGGCGGCGACGTCATCCTGCTCCACGACGGCGGCCACAAACAGATCGGCGCCGACCGCTCCCCAACCGTCCTCGCCACCGACCACCTGATCACCCGCTACAAGCGTGAGTGCTATCAGTTCGTCACAATCCCGCAGATGATGGAAACGGGAAGGGCACGACTTTAGTCGTGCCGCAAAGCTGGCTGAACGATTCCGGCTTTAGCCGCTGAGGGGAAGCACCGCTCCACGCAAGGCTTCAGCTTTGAAAGGGCGCGGCTAGTCTAGCGACCATGTTGCTCTACTTGCGTTTGCTTCGGCAGTGCGGATTAAGGATGCCGGTGCCCGGATCCGCATGCACGGACTCAAGCACGAGCACGCAAGATGCACGAATGTTTGTTCTCCTCTTATGAACAATCCACTGATAGTCAGGTGGGTAACGCTTCTCGGCCAGGAGAAGTGTCCAGTCTTCGAGCGACAACACTTCGGGAGGGAGCTTGAACATTCGGATTGTCTCGTCCCCTATCTCCGCGGTGAACGTGACGTTTTGGGCCCAGGTAGCTTCGGACGGAACCTCAAACCGACCGTCTCGAACAGGTACTTGCACGGAACGATTGTTGAAACTAAGCGTGACCTGATCGGGAGTGGGCACGTTTTGCCCGTCATGCTTTACCGTGAGCTTCATAACCATAGGCTGTTCCTGGGCGACTGCCGGTAGGAGCAACTGCAGCGCCACGGCGAGAACCGCGAATCTGCTCATTGTCATCATGTCACCGCCCGAAGAAGCTCAACTCTCCTTCACCGCCCCAAACGCCACCTTCGCCGCCGCAATCGTCTTCTGAATATCCTCGGCAGTGTGCGTCGCGCCTAGAAACGCCGCTTCAAACTGCGACGGAGGCAAATAAATCCCGTTGTCCAGCATCGACCGGAAGAACTTCCCAAACATCTCCGTATTCGACTTCGATGCCGACTCCCAATCCGTCACCGGCCTGTCATTGAAGAACCACGTAAACATCGATCCCACGCGATTGTGCGTGAGCGCCACGCCCGCGTCTTTCGCCGCTGCCGCCACGCCCTCCACCAGTTCTCCACTCATCTTCTCCAGCTGCGGATAAATCTCAGCCTTGCGCTCGCGCAACTGCTTCAGCATGGCGCACCCCGCCGCCATCGCCAGCGGATTCCCCGACAACGTCCCCGCCTGGTACATCGGCCCCAGTGGCGCCACCAGATCCATAATCTCGTTCGGCCCGCCATACGCACCCACCGGCAACCCTCCGCCAATAATCTTCCCCATCGTCGTCAGGTCCGGCTTGATGTTGTACAGCTCCTGCGCCCCGCCAAACGCCACGCGGAATCCCGTCATCACCTCGTCAAAAATCAGCACCGCCCGCTCTTTTTCCGTCAGCAGCCGCAGCCCCACCAGATAATCGTCCGCCGCCGGCACGCATCCCATGTTGCCCACCACCGGCTCAACAATCACGCACGCAATCTGATGTTTGAATTTCGAAAATGCGTGCTCCACCGCCGACAAATTGTTGAACGGCAGCGCCACCGTAAACTGCGTGAACTCCTCGGGAACCCCCGCCGATCCCGGAATGCCCAGCGTCGCCACGCCCGAGCCCGCCTTCACCAGCAGCGCATCGGCATGCCCGTGATAGCAGCCTTCAAACTTCACAATGTATTTGCGTTTCGTGTAGGCCCGAGCCAGCCGGATCGCCGACATCGTCGCTTCCGTCCCCGAACTCACGAATCGCACTTTCTGCATATTCGGAAACGCCGACAGCACCAGCTCCGCCAAGTCCGCCTCCGACGGCGTCGACGCACCAAAGCTCGTCCCATTGCACGCCGCACCGACAATCGCATCCAGCACGGCAGGGTCCGCATGTCCCAGAATCAGCGGCCCCCACGAGCACACATAATCGATGTACTCGTTGTCATCTGCATCCCATGTGTGCGACGCTTTGCCACGCACAATGAATGGCGGATCACCGCCCACCGAACGAAACGCCCGCACCGGCGAGTTCACGCCCCCCGGAATCATGCTTTCTGCGCGCTGTTGCAGCCGCCGCGACTGTTCGACTTTCCGTGATGTGGTGGACGCCACCGATGCCTCCGCTGGGACAAAAAGGAATGAGAAGTAAGACGCCAACAAGACAGATGCGCCAGACCGGCACGCGTAACCGAATACTATAGCAGCGCCGCGCAAATCGAATTCATCAGATATTCATCGTTCTGAAACCGCCGCGCAATATCTGCGCGCTATCTTAGGTTCATCAAATTGCCCTTCTAACCGGGAGGGTTTAAAGGACGGTCTCGGGGGCTCCGGACTGTCCTTTTTGTTTTTCTCCCAAGGCGCACATGTAGAGACAGCCGCGCGGCTGTCCGGTCGAGCGCAGCTCCACAGTCATCGCAACCTCGTATGGCCCTGTCATCCTGAGCGAGGATCCTGCTTCGCGGACGCGAAGCAGGACCGCAGTCGAGGGATCCTTTTCACAGCGACGCTCTCGAAAACCAAAAAGTAAGTCACGGTCGAACGAAGCTCGGCGGCATCCCTCTTATTAACCCCCGGTAACCCCACATCGTATTAACCCCCGTTAACCCCGCATCGTATAATTCCCCCGTGATCACCGTCTCGAAGGAAGACTACCTCAAATCCATTCTTGAAGCCGAAAGCGAAGGCGAAACCGTAATCTCCGCCCGCCTCGCCGACTTGCTGAAAGTCTCCCCGCCCGCCGTCACCATGGCGTTGCGACGTCTGAAGAAGGACGGCCTCGTTCGCGTCGTCGGCGGCGGCGAAATCCGCCTTACCGCAGCCGGACGCAAGATTGCCCGCAAGCTGTCCCTGCGCCATCACCTCATCGAGCGTATGCTGTCCGAGCTTTTCGGCATGGAATGGTGGAAGGTGCACGACGAGGCCGAGCGCCTGGAACACGCCGTCTCACCCGATTTCGAGGCCAAACTCCTGGCCAAACTCGGCTCGGGAGGCGCCTGCCCGCACGGCAATCTCAGCGAACTTGAAGGCCCCGCCAGCCGCCGCCGCCGTGGCCTGGTGCTGCTGTCTGAAGCCGAGCCCGACCGTCCCTACACGGTTAGCGGTATCTACGAGCGCGATCGCGGTCTTCTAGAATTCCTGGAGCACCGCGGCATCCGCCCCGGCGCACGCCTCCGCCTGCTCGAACGCAACTACGACCAGACGCTCACTCTTTCCACGCCCTCAGGAAAAGTGTCTCTCGGCCCTGCCGCGTCTCAGCGTGTGTGGCTCTCTCCCGCAGCTCGCACGAAACAGTAATCTCACAAATAAATCTGGGTAGGGCCCGACTTCACTCGGGCCGTTGCGGGATTACCTAAGAACCGGCCTTTAGCCTCTGGGGCGAGTGCCTTTATACTCGCGAGCCACCGTCCTGCCCCGTTACCACCGCCATCGTCCTGAAGATTAGTTAACTATGGTTTATCGCATCGTGTATACTGACGCTAACCTGTAAACGTGCGAACGGTTCAGGTCTTGCCGTTTATTTCCGCTGAGCGAGGGAGTCCAGAACATTGGTGGCATCGGAGGGGAGAACCGTTTCTAATGCGCCCGGCGACGTCGGAATCGTTTCCGGCAGCGTCGTCATCACGCACGAGGACATTGACCGTGCGCACGACCGTGAGCGGGTCTGGCAAACCCGCGCCCGTCGGGGCGTGTGGTCCCGCCTGCGCTTGCTCTGGCTGCTCGTCGGCCCTGGCATCCTCGTCATGCTCGGCGAGAACGACGGCCCCAGCATGCTCTCCTATGCCGCCACCGGAGCCCGCTTCGGCATCGGCTTCTTCCTCCCGTTTGTCGTCCTAACCTTCCTCATGGCCTGCGTAGTCCAGGAAATGACGGTCCGTCTCGGCGCCGCCACCCATCGCGGCCACGCCGAATTGATTTTCGACCGCTTCGGCCCCTTCTGGGGATGGTTTTCCATGGCCGACCTCATGCTCGGCAACTTCCTCACGCTGGTCACCGAGTTCATTGCGATCCGCGCCGGCCTGGGCTACTTCGGCATTCGCCCATCGGTTGCAGTTCTGGGCGCGTGGCTCATCCTTTTCGCCGCCCTCATGGCCCACCGTTACTGGACCTGGGAGCGCGTCACCCTGACCGCTGCCATGTGCAATCTGATCTTTGTGCCAGTGGCTCTGTTGAGCCGACCTCATTGGACCGAGATCAGCGCCTCGCTCTTCAGTTGGCGGCCACTGCCCGGCGGCCTCACCCAGGGAACCGTGCTCATTCTGCTCGCCGATATCGGCGCCACCGTCACGCCCTGGATGCTGTTTTTCCAGCAGAGCGCCATCGCCGACAAGGGACTCACCACCCGCGACATTCGCGTCGGCCGCGTGGATACCGTGCTGGGCGCGACGTTGGCGGCGCTTGCCGCCCTCGCTACCATCATCGCCACGGCCCCGCTCTTCGCCCACGGCATGTCGGCCGACAATTTTGAAGCCGCCGCATTCGCCCAGGCCTTGCAGCCATTCGTTGGCCGCTGGGGCGCGGCTCTGTTTGCGCTTGGAATGTTTGAAGCCGGCATGGTTGCCGCCGTTACCATTTCCACTTCGTCGGCCTACGCCTTCGGAGAAGTCGCCAACCGTCCGCACAGCCTCAACCTTCCCTTCACCCAAGGCAAATCTTTCTATCTCGTCTTGCTCGCCGAAGCCGCGGCTGCCGCCGCACTCGTCCTCATTCCCGGCATTCCTCTGGTCTATATCGTCCTCGTCGTCAACGTGATCGCCGTGCTGGCCATGCCGCCAGCGCTGCTCTTTCTTTACATGCTGGTCAACGATCGCGAAATCATGGGCGATCTCGTCAGCCCGTTGTGGGCGAACATTCTTGCACTCGGAGTCGTCATCGTCCTGATCGCGGCCGGTGTGCTCTTTGGCGTCAGCGTCGTTGCTCCCCACGCGCTCTCACTTTTCGGAGGCCACTAGATGATGCAGCCCCAATTCCGTTCCGCTCCCGCCTCTGAAGTCAGCCGCGAAGATCTCGCCTCTGTCGTCTCTGCTCTCGAGCCCGACCAGCTCATCTCCGCCAAGCAGCTTCACCACTGCCCACGCCGCAGCCTGACTGCAACCGAAAAATTTCTCTTCTGGTTTCTCCGGCTCTACCTCGTCTTCATGTTCGGCGTCGTCCTCTACCAGGTCTGGACCGGAATTCGCTAGAGACCATGCGCAACAGCCCCCATTAGCCCAGGTTTATGTCGGGACAGCCGCCCTCGGCTGTCCGGTCGAGGGAAGCTCGACGGGCTTCGACTGGCTCCCGATGCCGCTGCGCTCGGGCCGGAGCATCAGCCGGCAATCCCAGCCGCGAAGCGGCGGAATGTGAAAGCCCGGCACGGCAGTGCCGGGTAAGGCGCGAACAGGAAAACGAGTCCCGCAAGGGACGGCACGGAACTCACCCACAATCCTTGAGTCCCCCCACTAGCTCGCCAACCCTACGCAAACCCACCCCCCACGCATTACACTAATGAAGTTGCACTCAGCCCGGCGTCGCTCGCCTTCGCCCGGATCATTCCGAAGGATGGCAATCATGTCTGTGAACAGCTTCAACACCCGCTCTACCCTTAAAGTCGGCAGCAAAGAATACGAAATCTACCGCCTCGACGCGCTCGACCAGCAGGGAATCTCCACCAAACACCTGCCTTTTTCTCTACGCATCCTGCTCGAGAACCTGCTCCGCACCGAAGACGGCCGCAACGTCACCAAGGAAGAAATCCGCGCCCTCGCCGGCTGGAACAAAAACTCGAAGCCCGAGAAAGAGATCGCCTTCACGCCCAGCCGCGTTCTTCTTCAAGATTTCACCGGCGTTCCCTGCGTGGTCGATCTCGCCGCCATGCGTGACGCCATGAAGACCCTCGGCGGCGATCCCTCACTCATCAATCCGCTGCAGCCTGTCGAACTCGTCATCGATCATTCCGTGCAGGTCGACGAATTCGGCTCGCCCAACGCCCTCGACATGAACGCCCTGCTCGAATTTCAGCGCAACAAGGAGCGCTACTCCTTCCTCCGCTGGGGCCAGACCGGATTCCGCAATCTCGCGATCGTCCCTCCCGACACCGGCATCGTCCACCAGGTCAATCTCGAATATCTCGCTCGCGTGGTCTTCGTTCACGAGCCGAACGGCGACCGAACCACAAAACCCACCGCCTACCCCGACACGTTAGTCGGCACAGACAGCCACACCGTCATGGTCAATGGGTTGGGCGTTCTCGGATGGGGCGTCGGCGGCATCGAAGCCGAGGCCGCTATGCTAGGCCAACCCGTCTCCATGCTGATTCCCCTCGTCGTCGGCGTAAAACTCACCAACCGCCTGCGTGAAGGTGCCACCGCCACCGATCTCGTCCTCACCATCACCGAGATGCTTCGCAAGCACGGCGTCGTGGGCAAATTTGTCGAATATTTCGGCCCCGGCCTGCGCGATCTGCCTCTCGCCGATCGCGCCACCATCGCCAACATGGCTCCGGAATACGGCGCGACCTGCGGCATCTTCCCCATCGACAAAGAAAGCTTGCGCTACCTGCGCCTCACCGGCCGCAGCGACGAACAAATTGCTCTCGTCGAGGCCTACGCCTGCGCGCAAGGACTCTTCCACGACGAAAAAACTCCCGAAGCCGAATACTCCGAACTGCTCACGCTCGATCTTGCCACCGTCGAGCCCAGCCTCGCCGGGCCGAAGCGCCCGCAGGATCGCGTCGTCTTGTCGCAGGCCGGAGAATCCTTCCACAAAGCCCTGCCCTCCCTGATGAAGCCGAAGACTGCGGCGAAGGCCACGGCGCCAACTAACGGAAATCCCCTGAAGGATTCGCTCCAGCACGGTAGCGTCGTCATCGCCGCCATCACGTCCTGCACCAACACGTCGAATCCCTTCGTCCTGATCGGCGCCGGACTTCTCGCCAAAAAAGCCGTCGAAAAAGGCCTGACCGTTCCGCCGTGGGTCAAGACCTCGCTCGCGCCCGGCTCGAAAGTTGTCCGCGACTATCTCGAAAACGCAGGCCTGATGCCCTATCTCGAGAAGCTGAAGTTTCATCTCGTCGGCTACGGCTGCACGACCTGCATCGGCAACTCTGGTCCACTGCCCGAGGAAGTCTCGAAAGCCATCGACGAAAAAGAGCTCGTCGTCGCCAGCGTGCTCTCGGGCAATCGCAACTTCGAAGGCCGCATCAATTCCGAAGTCCGCGCCAACTATCTCATGTCGCCGCCTCTGGTCGTCGCCTTCGCTCTCGCCGGACGCATCGACATCGACCTGCGCAAAGACCTGCTCGGCAAAGATCGCGCGGGCAAGCCCGTCTACCTCGCCGACATCTGGCCGTCCTCACGAGAAATCGAAGAGACCATGCAGCAGTCGATCTCTTCCGAAATGTTCACCAAGTCCTACGGCGAAGTTTTCCAGGGCGATGAGCGCTGGCGCGGCATCGTCGTACCCAAGGGCGAGACCTACAACTGGGAGAAAGATTCCACCTACATTCGCCGCGCGCCCTACTTCGACGACATGGCCGTGAAACCCGCGCCCGTGGCCGAAATCAAAAAAGCCCGCGTGCTCGCTGTGCTCGGCGACAGCGTCACCACCGACCACATTTCGCCCGCCGGCTCCATCAAGAAAGACAGTCCCGCCGGAAAATATCTGCAGGAGCACGGGGTCAAGCCCGCTGACTTCAACTCTTACGGCTCGCGCCGCGGCAATCACGAAGTCATGGTGCGCGGAACCTTCGCCAACGTCCGCCTGCGCAACAAGCTGGTCTCGACCGAAGGCGGATTCACCCGCCACCTTCCCACCAACACCGAAATGTCGATCTTCGATGCCAGCGAAAAATACCGCGCCGACGGAACTCCGCTGATCGTTTTGGCAGGAAAAGAGTACGGCTCAGGCTCATCCCGCGACTGGGCCGCCAAAGGTCCGGCCCTGCTCGGAGTTCGCGCCGTGATCGCCGAAAGCTACGAGCGCATTCACCGCTCGAACCTGGTCGGCATGGGCATTCTCCCGCTGCAGTTCCCCGCGGGCCAGAACGCCGAATCGCTCAAGCTGACGGGCGAGGAGACGTTCGACATCACCAGCATCCGCGACCTGATCGAGCACTACGCCCCCGGCCGCACGGTGAAGGTGAAAGCAACTGGACCAGACGCGGCAGGCGCATCCGGTACCCATCCACAAAAAGGAGCCTCTAGCGGTTCTAAGAAGACGATCGAGTTCGATGCCCTGGTTCGCATCGACACACCGCAAGAAGCGCTCTACTACGCCAACGGCGGCATCCTGCAGTACGTCCTGCGCCAGTTGCTGGCGACGAAGCCGCAGGCGGTGGGCGTGTAGCCGCTTCACGGGTTTCGCTGAGCAGCCTCCTGCAGCCTTTTCTTTGCGATAAGCAAAGCTTGGACCGTTGGCCGGTGCTGGGGTCGTTTGTCTTAATGTAGCCATTGGCCTTCAGCGTTTTTTCGAGGACGGAGCGGAATAAGGCCGAGGCGGCCCTATTCGCGCCGAACGCAGCGCAACGTTCCGCCTCGCGGAATTCGGACTTTATATCGTTGGGAACGTCCTTCGGCAGCGGTGCCTCATCGGGTGTGATCGGGTAAAAAGCTTCTAGCACGGCCGTTTGGGCACTCCCGTTGTCGGGAATTGTTGACAGCCCCCCTCTGCCGCACCTCGCGCACTGGGAGAAGAAGTAAAGCACCCGGTGGTAATTCTTTCCGTTGTAGGTGTGTGGGCCCGCTACGGCCGACGACTGCTTCTGGTCGAAGCTCGTGATCGCCTTGCAACTAGGGCAATAGGCGGAAATAGTATAGTTGTTCCCCAGTAACGGTTTCACCCGACCCATCCTCTCTACAGAGCACTGTGCGAGGCGCCCGGGGGGAGGCCTCCAACGAATTCTACCGGACATCGGCATTCGTTACAGATCGCCCGGTTTCAATCCGGTTTTCTTGGCGATGCGGGCCAGCATTGCTGGGCCAATCTCGTCATTGTCATGGAAGGCCCAGATGTAATTCCCGTAGTTGGGATGAGTGAGCTTCTTGTGCGAGCCGACCTGTCGAACGAATGTCCAGCCGATTTTGAGGAGTGCCTTGTAAACGATTCGAGCCTTGGTGCTCGGCCACTCACTCACGCGATGTGGCGCTCCAGGCTGATCGAGTTGGGAGGAGCCTGCTGGGAGTGCTCAACGTCGTCGGCGACGGAACGAAGCGCGATCGCATAGGCCTTGTTGATCGCTTCTTCCTTGGTTACTCCGTAGGCCAGCGCGCCGGGAACTTGTGGGATCTCGGCAATCCAGCGGCCGTCGGCCTCCAGCTCGGTCTCTACGATGAATCGCAAGTCTTGGCTCCTGGTGCCCTGCGGCGGTTTGCGCTCGGTACTCATATATCGTAAGGATGCCCGATGCCAGAATCGGGCTTCATCTTACGAAGGTAATGGGCGATTGACGAACAGCATATCCCATCGGTTAGGGATTGCAAGCGTCAAGGCGAGTTCGGCGTGACGCTGGGGTCCCGCCGGGTGTGGCGTTTGAGTTCTCCTCTGCTTTTGCCAGCAATCCCTGCGCCTCTAGAACTCCACGTGCAGCCGGAACGTCGGCACGACTACCGGCCCGCGGTCGCGATTGTATCCAGGATTATTGATGTGCTGCACGCCCGGCGCTACATAAATTCCCCGCCACAGGTGCGCCGTGTAATAAGTCTCGAAAATATTTTCGCGCCCGTAGTTCAGGCCGCCGTCGCCCAAAAGAAATCCCTCTCCCCCAGCCGCCAGATAATTCTGGTGATCCTTCTTGATCCCGTTGGTCACAAATGCCACACCCACGCGGTCCTGCTTGCGATGCCACCACGCTCCACTCGCGCCCACGCCTGTCGCGACCGTCAGATCATCTTCTGTGTAGGCAAACGATTCCGTCTTGCCGTTGTCCCACCCGAATCGCCCGAACGCCGTGAGATGGCGCGTCAGATTCTGCTCCACATTCGCGCCGAATCCGTACTTGTGCGTCATGTGCCACGGATGGTTGTCAATGTTGGGCGTTGTGCCCTCCTCCGCGGCCTCGATGATCTGTTCGCGGTAAACGCCCATATTGGCTGTGTTGATGTACGCCAGCAGGCGCACAACGCCGGCCTTTTTCGGGATCAAGCCGTGGCGAAGTTCGTATTCCAGATTTTCCCCACGCGCCTGCCACGGCCTCCACACCAGGTCGATTCCGTTGGGCAGTATCGGCATCAGGCCCAGCGCAAACCGCAGCCCCCAGTTGCGATCTTCGAAGTCCGCCATCGCGCCGACCGTGTACCCGCGCGTGTCTGCCGCGTAGTCCCAGGCGCCGTTGTTGTCGGTCGTCCAGTTGATGAACTGCAGATGCGTGTCGGTGCCGACGGAATTCACGTCGAAGAAATCGGGCAGGCTGAACTTGCCGAAGCGAACCTCCAGCCGCCGCCGCGGCAACTCCTCGAACAGCGACCAGTAATTGCGCTGGTTTTCGATCTTGTCCTTGCTCAGCGCAATCACCTCGTGAAGCTCGCCGCGCCCCAGATATGGCGCTTTGCTGAGCAGCGGATTGCGCACGATGTCTAGATCCGGATTCCCGGCCAGGCCGAATCCCTGGGTCAGCGCCGCGCCGCCGGCTTCCTCCACATCCACCAGAAGCTCGAAGGAATTGTTGAGCCGCACGCCCGTGTACATCGTGAGCACGCGCGACGTCGCTTTTTCATAGTACGGGCTCAGGCTGTGCGGTCCGCTGTAAAGCGCGGGAAAATCCGGGTGCGTCTCAAAAATGAAATTCGCCTGGCCCGAGAGCCAGAAGCGCGAGTTCTTGAAGTGCGGCAGCATCGCCTGTGTGTCGTCGGGCGGCGGAGGATCGGCCAGCACCGAAGCGTTAGAATCGGGAGAACTCTGCTGCGCAGGGGCCGCGGCCGGCGTGGTATAGGCCTGCTGAGCGAATCCGGAAGTCACAAACGCAGACATGCCGACAATAAAAATGGTCAGGGTCGCGGCCAGCCGGGCACGAAAATTGCGGGCGCCCGACTGGCGGAGGACACCCACGAATCGCTCTTTCACAATATTGAAAATGAATTTCAATTTCAATTTCATGTCCCTACCGTACTGCCCGCAGCACAGCCGCTCTGTGCGGCATATCACCGCAACATGTGATCCCCGTCACGCTCTAATAATTCCCCCCAGGCAGGCTGTCGACCCCAATTCTCTTTGATTTAGCTACAGCATACTGTAGCGCATTAACTATAGTTAAGTCACTATGCTTGCGAGATTGATCTCTCCGGCGTGGGTCACCAGCCTACCCTCAAATGATTACAGGACTGTTACAACTCCGGACATCAGGCGTCCCCATCCGGCGCCCACTCCATCCGGAGCCGCTTGTTGCCTTCGCTGTCGGTGACCACGACCCAGCTCATGCGCAAGGTGCTGCGCGTCGCGCCGGCTTCCCTGTGCCAGCGGACGGCTTCCCGCGGAATTGCACGCACGAGCTGCGTCGTCGCCATCGCCATTGCTTGCCCGAAGAACGTAATGCAAGCCATGGTTGTCATCCTCCTTTCTGTAAGTTTCGCGTCGCAGATTCGCCGTCACGGTCCCTCTGCGCCTCCTTTTGTGTTGCCTCGCCATCTTCATGCCCACCGCTGCCGTCCGCTGCCCTCTTGCTTTCGACGTTCATCAGTTATATGATACCCCCCTAGGGTATATGTCAAGCGAAAAAACGCGAGGCCCCCGTATGCAGAACACCAAGCCGTCGGAAGCCTCCAAAGAAAAGCAAAAGCTGCTGTCCCGCATCAAGCGTCTCGGCGGTCAGATCACCGCCGTCGAGCGTTCCGTCACCGAAGGCGACGAATGCGCTGACATTCTCATGCTCCTGGCCGCTATCCGCGGCGGCGTTAACAGCCTCATGGCTGAGATCCTTGAAGATCACATCCGTCTGCACATCACGCATCCTCATCGCGCGTCGGACTCGCCGGAAGAACTCACCGAGGACTTAATCTCTCTCGTCCGTGCCTATTTAAAATGAACGATCCGCCCCCGCCTCGTTTGACAGCCTTCCGCGTCAACCCCTACCCTAATTTTTCTGGCTTATGAAAGTTCTGGTCTTAGGCGGCGGCGGACGCGAGCACGCTCTGGTATGGAAGCTGCGCCAGTCGTCGCGCATCTCGCAACTCTACTGTGCGCCCGGTAATGGCGGCATCGCTGAAGACGCCGAATGCTTCCCCGCCGACCTCAAAGATCTCAACTCCATCGTCAGCCTCGCCACGCGGCTCGCTCCCGATCTCACCGTCGTCGGCCCTGAGCTTCCCCTGACTCTCGGCGTGGTCGACGAGTTCATCCGCGGCGGCTGGCCCGTCTTCGGTCCCACGCAGGCGGCCGCGCGCCTGGAGTCGAGCAAGAGCTTCGCCAAGCAGTTTCTCCAGCGCCACCGCATCCCGACCGCCCACTTCGCCATCTGCGATTCCATCGACCAGGTCCGCTCCGCGCTCGGTCACTTTCACGCGCCCCTCGTCGTCAAAGCCGACGGCCTCGCTGCCGGCAAAGGCGTCGTCATTGCCAAGACCAAGGAAGAAGCCGCCGGCGTAGCCGCCGAAATGCTCAGCGGAAGAATGCTCGGCGACGCCGGTTCGCGCGTCGTCCTCGAAGAATGTCTGAAGGGCGACGAACTTTCCTTCCTCGTCTTCAGCGACGGCGAGCGCGTCGCGCCCCTCGTGGCCGCGCAGGACCACAAGCGCGTCGGCGACGGCGACACCGGCCCCAACACCGGCGGCATGGGCGCCTACTCCACCGCCGACATCATCGACGATCAGATGCGCGACTGGCTCGTGCACCACATTGCTCAGCCCGTCGTGACCGGCATGAAAGCCGAAGGCGCCGAATTCAAAGGCGTGCTCTACTGCGGTCTCATGATGACCGCGCGCGGCCCCATGGTGCTCGAGTTCAACTGCCGCTTCGGAGATCCCGAGACGCAGCCGATTCTGATGCGCCTGGAAAGTGATCTGGTCGAGGCACTCGAAGCCTCGATCGCCGGCCGCGTCAGCGACGGCGACTTCAAGTGGTCGCCCGATGCCAGCGTCTGCGTCGTTATGGCCTCCGGCGGATATCCCGGTACGTTCGCGGTCGGAAAGCGCATTGACGGCCTCGAAGATGCGGCTACAGTCCAGGGCGTCAAGATTTTTCACGCTGGAACATCCAAACGCGATGGAGCCTTTTACACTTCCGGCGGCCGTGTCTTAGGCGTTACCGCCCGCGCGCGCGATCTGGAGACGGCCCTCGAACGCGTCTACGCTGCCTGCGCGAAGATCAGTTTCGAAGGCGCACATTATAGGAAAGACATCGGCGCGCGAGCCCTGAAGAAGTAGCTCAGCTGAACGGAACGCCAGCCGCGAAGCGGCGGGATGCGAAAGCCCGGCACGGCAGTGCCGGGTCGATGTCGTAAGAACTAATAAGTCCCGCAGAGCCTGCCCTGAGCAAGCGCAGCGCGTCGAAGGGGACGGCACAACCTTTCTCAAGGGAGAGAAATGACCAAACCACTCGTTTCCATCGTCATGGGCAGCGACTCCGATCTCGAAATCATGCGCGAGGCCGGCAAGGCCCTCGACGAGTTCGGCATCGCCTACGAGATCGACGTCACCTCCGCGCACCGCTCGCCCGACCGCACGGCCGACTTCGCCCGCAAGGCGGCCAGTCGCGGCATTCGCGTCATCATCGCCGGCGCGGGCGGAGCCGCGCACCTGGCGGGCGTCATCGCCGCTCACACCACCTTGCCGGTCATCGGCGTTCCCATTCCTTCCACGTCGCTGAACGGCATGGATTCGCTGCTCTCCACGGTGCAAATGCCCGCCGGCATTCCCGTCGCCACGGTTGCGATCGGCAAGCCAGGCGCGACCAATGCCGGCATCCTTGCCGCGCAAATGATCGCCCTCGCCGACGCCTCAGTGGCAAAGAAGTTGGAAGGTCACAAGGAAAAGCTCGCCCGCGGCGTGGAAGAGAAGTCGAAGAAGCTGAAAGGGAGTAAGAGTTAGTCCTTCCAACGCAAAGTCAAAGTCCCCACTTCTGCCAAGAACAGGCGGAAGCGGGGCACCCGTCTTCCGGACTACTTCTTCATTCCACGGTGACCCCATCTTTCAGATTGAAGTTAATCACGATCGTGTAATCGATGGAGACTGGGACACCCTTCAGGCAGGCTGGCTCATAACGCCATTGTCTGACAGCAGCAAGGGCCGCTTTGTGAAACAGGGGATGGCCGGATATGACTTGTGGGTTCTTTACTTTTCCGCTCTCAGTAATGCGCGCTTGAATAGCGACTCGCCCTTCAACGTGGGCCTGACGAGCCAGAGACGGATAATCGGGTGCCACATACTTCAGCAACTTGAGCCGAATTGGAGGCCGGATTCCAGGGAAATGCTTCGGAGGGGCACTCGCTTCGACTGGACAAGTACCGTTCGGCTCCTTTGTCTGGCTCCCGGCAGAAACGGTGCTGCCCAACAGAGTCGATGCTAAGAGAGTTGTCGCGATGCCTCTGCCAATGCGAGAAGACTCCATACTTCGTTAGACGCCGTTACGGCGAGGCTCGGTCAGCCTGGCGGCACTCCACGGAATAGCAAAACGACTAACTGAGTTTCAACCCCTTCAAATACTCCCGAAACGCCCCACCCAGATCGTCGCGCTTGAGCGCGAACTCCACCGTCGCCTTCAGAAATCCCAGCTTGTCGCCGGTATCGTAGCGCCGCCCCTCGTACACATAGGCATACATTTTTTCCTGCTTCAGCAGCATGCGCATGCCGTCAGTAAGCTGCAACTCGCCGCCCGCGCCCGTCGTAGTCTTCGAAAGGCAATCGAAAATTGTCGGCGTCAAAATATACCGCCCGATAATCGCCAGATTCGACGGCGCCTCCTCTGGCTTCGGCTTCTCCACCATGTTGCGAATCTCGAAGAGCCGCCCGTTAAACCCGTCCGCCGGCTGCGCATCAAATACGCCGTACGACGAAATCATTTTCCCTTCGATCACCTGCGCCGCAATCACCGAACACTGTTTCTGATTGAACACGTCCACCATCTGCTTCAGCGCCGGCACCGGATGGTCGATCACGTCATCGGCCAGCAGCACGGCAAACGGCTCGTTGCCCACCAGCTCGCGCGCCATCAGCACGGCGTGTCCCAGGCCCAGCGCCTCTTTCTGCCGCACGTACGCCACATGCATCATGTCGGAAATCGAGCGCACAATTTTCAGCAGATCCGTCTTGCGCCGCTCCTCCAGCATCTTCTCGAGTTCGTAGCTCACGTCGAAATGATCTTCGATCGCCTGCTTGCCCCGCCCCGTGATGATGATGATCTGGTCGCAGCCGGAGTTGATCGCCTCCTCCACGCCGTATTGAATGATGGGCTTGTCGACCAGCGGGAGCATTTCTTTGGGCTGAGCTTTGGTCGCGGGCAGGAAGCGCGTGCCCAGTCCGGCGGCGGGAAATACGGCTTTGCGAAGTTTCATCATGGGCAGTGGTTAGTGATCAGTGGTCAGTTGCTAGTTCAGATTGACAGAGTATTGTAAATGTTCGCTTTTGCGGGTGCCGACGGAGATTCCGGGTTAAGATAGGTCGCTCATAGCTCCCCGGAGGTCCTGGATGACAAGGCGCGTTTCATTCGAAGTACTTGACCCTCATGGGAATCATTCTCCTCATATGGGTGGCGCTACGAGCTTGGCGTCTTTTTTCAGGTGCTCATCCCTCGGCAGACTATACGGAGGTGATCCTCTACTCACTCTCCGTGGTTTTTGTTTGGTTCACTTGCCGACGAACACAGCGTGACCTGGATCGGATTGCTGATCACGTCGACGGAAGCACTGTAGATCGATTGTCGCGAGACACTATGGCAACCGGATACCTCTGTTATCTGATCATTTACGCAATGCTGGTCCATCGTTAGGGCGTCCTCACTGGTTCGCCGATCCCACTTCTGATGCGGCACCTTCGCCCGCCAGTTGCTCTAAAACCGTGCGCAGCGCACGCAGCACCTCCTCCGCCGACGTCGCCTTCAAAACGAATTTCAACATTCCATCTGGCGTGAACTGCGCGCCGGGCTGCGCCGAGACGAATCGCGCCAGCTGCTCGGGATCGACCGCCGCATTTAGCCGAAATTTCAGCGTCACCGCATCGCGCCTACGCTCGATCGCATTCACGCCCACGCGCATGCACAGCAACTTCAGCGACGCATAATCGAGCAAATTCTTCACCGCCTGCGGCGGAGGACCGTAGCGGTCATCCAGTTCCGACGCTACGTCCGTCAACTGTGATTCCCGCTCCACGCCCGCCACGCGCTTGTACATCCTCAGCCTCTGATTTTCCTCCGGAATGTACTCCGCCGGAATTCGAATGTTCAGGCCCAGGTTCAGCTGCGTCTCGGCCTCTTCCGGAGCGGCCTCGCCCTTCATCTCCCGCACCGCACGGTCGAGCATCTGCGTGTACAACTCGAATCCCACCGCCTCGATGTGCCCGCTCTGCTCGCCGCCCAGCAGATTCCCCGCTCCGCGCAGCTCCAGGTCGAGCGCGGCAATCTTGAATCCCGCTCCGAGATCCGAAAATTCTTTCAACGCCGCCAGCCGCCGCCGCGCAATCGGCGTCAACTCCAGTTCCCGCGGCACCATCAGATACGCATACGCCCGCCGGTTCGACCGTCCCACGCGCCCCCGCAACTGATACAGCTCCGACAATCCCAGCCGGTCGGCGCGGTTGATCAGGATCGTGTTGCAGAGCGGAATGTCGAGGCCGTTCTCGATGATTGTGGTCGCGACCAGAATATCGGCCTCGTGATGCATGAACTGCAGCATCACCTTTTCGAGTTCCGTCTCCGACATCTGACCGTGGCCCACAATAATCCTCGCCTTTGGCGCCAGTTCCTGCAGCTTCGCCGCAATCTCCCAGATGCTCTCCACGCGGTTGTGCACAAAATACACCTGCCCGCCGCGGTCCAACTCTTGTTCAATCGCTGACTGGATCAGCTTGTCGTCCCAGCTCGCGACGACCGTCTGAATCGCCATACGATCTTTCGGCGGCGTCTCGATCACGCTCATGTCGCGCAGGCCCACCAGCGACATATGCAGCGTGCGTGGAATCGGCGTCGCCGACATGGTCAGCACGTCGACCTGCTTGCGCATCTGCTTGATGCGCTCCTTGTGCCGCACGCCGAAGCGCTGCTCTTCGTCTACAATCAGCAGGCCGAGATCGGCAAACTTCAAATCTTTCGAGAGCAGCCGGTGCGTGCCGATCAGAACGTCGATCTTCCCCGCATCCAGCCTCTGCAGAATTTCCTTCTGTTGCCTGGGATTGCGGAACCGGCTGATCATTTCAATCGTCACCGGAAACGGCCCGAAGCGCTGCTTGAACGTCTCATAATGCTGAAATGCGAGCACTGTTGTCGGAGCCAGCACGGCGACCTGTTTGTTGTCGCTCACCGCCTTGAACGCCGCGCGCATCGCCACTTCCGTCTTGCCGTAGCCGACGTCGCCGCACAACAGGCGATCCATCGGCTGCGACGATTCCATGTCACGCATCACGTCCGTGATAGCCTGCGCCTGATCTTCGGTCTCGCTGAACTCAAACGCGCCCTCGAACTCGCGCATGAATTCATTCCCCGCCAGAAACGCGTGCCCCTCGGCCATCTTGCGCGCGGCGTAGAGTTTCAGCAGTTCGTCGGCCATGTCTTTCATGGCCTTGCGCACGCGCGCTTTCGTCTTCGCCCACGCCTGCGTGCCTAGATGACTGAGCGCCGGCTTCGCCCCTTCCGACGAACGGTATTTCTGGATCAGATCCAGCCGTGTCAGCGGCACATACAGCCGCGCCGCTTCCGCATACTCCAGCAGCATGAACTCCGCATTCCCGTCGCCCTGATTGATCTCCTTCAGCCCGTGATACTGTCCAATGCCGTGCTCCACGTGCACCACGTAATCGCCCACCTGCAGATCGCGAAAGTCCGAGAGAAACGCCGACACCTTCGACTTCTGCCGCTGTGGCCGCGAACTCACCGTGTCCGACTCGTCAAACAGATCGCGCGCGCCAAAAATCGCCAGGTGCGCATCGGGCAGCATCACGCCGTCCGGCACGTACGCTTTGGCGAGCGTCGTCGTCAGCACTTCACCGGCAAAGTAGCTGGTCTCGTCGGCGTAGCTTTCGCCGCCGCGCGTGCGGCTCCCCAGCCGGAAGCTCACGTTGTATTCCGTGAAGATGTCGGCCAGCCGCTCCACTTCGCCCGTGTTCGGTACGGCAAACATCACCTGACTTCCTTCCCGCGTCAGCTTCTGGACTTCCTCCAGCATCGTCGGAACCGAGCCGTGGAAGCGCTGCGTCGGCTGCGTGAGGAAAGTCACCGCGGCATCGCCATCTTCAGCGCGCGTGATGCCCAGATGCTCCACGTCCGCTCCGGTCAGCGACATGACTTTCTTCCACCACGCCTCCGGCGGCGAATACAAGTCCTCCGGCCGCACCAGATTGCCCACGCCGCTGCGCTCATGCGCTTCCTCGACGCGTGTCCAGAAGCGGTCAAACTCCTGACGCAACATCTCCGGCTCATCCAGCAGCACCGCCGCCCGCGGCATCAGATCAAAAACAAGCCGGTCCGCTCCCGCCACCGGCGCATAAAACTCCCATCCCGGAAAGACCGTCACACCACCGGACCGCACCGCGGCCTCGACGATTTCCTCCGAAGACCCGGCGATCCGCTTCCCCGAAAGCCGCGTGTGAATCGCCCCCAGCAGCGAATCGCTGACCGGCGTCTCGGTCAGCGGTAGCAGCAGCGCTTCGTCCATCGGATTGGAGGACCGCTGCGACTCCGGATCGAATCGCCGGATCGAATCCACCTCGTCGCCGAAAAACTCCATGCGCACCGGTCGCTCGGCTTCGGGCGAGTACACATCGAGAATCCCGCCGCGCAGCGCATATTGCCCGGGCATCTCCACCACGTCGGCCGGCGCGTAGCCCACCGTGTTCAAATGCCCGAGCAGCGCCTCCACGTCGAACGACTCACCCCGCCGCACCACCCGCGCCAAATCTGTGTAATATTCCGCCGACCGCTGCAGAATCGCCGTCGCCGCAATCGGGGACACCACAATCGCCGCCTTGCCCGTGGCAATCTTCCACAAGGCCGTGGCCCGTTCTTCCTGCAACTCAGGATGTGGCGACAAATTCTGGAAGGGCAGCACGTCGCGCGCCGGCAACGCCACCACGGCATCGGGATCACACGCCGCCGTCAGCTCTGCAAACCCGCGCAGCACCGGCACAAAATCTTCCACCGCGCGGTTGTCGTTGACCACCACCACCAGCGGCCGCTCCGCCGCCCGCCGCAAAAGGATGAGCAGCAAGGCTTTCGCCGTCGGCGTCACTCCGGAGACACGAATCCGCCCCGTGCCCTCTTTCAGGTGGGAGGCAACACGCGTAAAACCAGGAAGCGTTTCCACGTCCGCGAAGAGTTCGCGGACGAAGGGAAGAAGCATGCCCTTCGATTCTAGCAGGATTCGATTCTAGAAATTGCGGTTGCCCGGGTTACTTTCGCTCCAGGCTTAGCCTGGTTTTGCTGCGATTGAAGTTTTCCTTGCTGCGCCAGACATCCTCATCCCAGTCGTCACCAATACGGGCAAAGAGCTGTTGAGCGAATTCGCGATCCCCCTGACGCACAGCCATATACGCGAGGGCGTTCAACTCGTAATTCGTGCTGCCATAAAGCTCCTCAAGCGACGCAAATCCCTGTTTCACGCGATCCCAAGAGATATTCTGCATCTGCGCCTTCGGCTTGCAGCAGTTCAGGTCTAAGGCCACCATGAAGTAGACGAAGTCACCCTCTCGCCCACCGATTTGGTTGGAAATGGTCTGGGCAAATGTCTCGGACTCTCCAGACTTCCCGTACCATTTGGGTAGTAAGTAGTTGGCGTGAGCGTTATAGAAGTAGTAGTAGCCCGGCTCGAAGTTGCTTGCCTTCCGCACTAGGTCTTCGGCGCGGGCACGGTCCCATCCTTGCGCACGGGCGACGGTCTGCATGTTGCGATACCACTCAGGGTCC